>NZ_JBJOSA010000002.1:0-430391 GCF_045897515.1 Rossellomorea oryzaecorticis
AATGAAACCGCCGTATACGGAACCGTACGTACGGTGGTGTGAGAGGTCGGGGGTTAGTCACCCCCTCCTACTCGATTTTTCATAGACGGGCCAGCCAGTTTTTGCTACATTTAAAGTATTACTAAATCTGGAAAAGAAAGAATGAAAAAAATGAAACTATCATTGTATTTGAATGATTATGAAACGGAAAAATTATTTTCGTACCTGAGATGGCTGTTCCTCCTGGTTTCAGTCATGATTTTCTATGTCCCGCCGTTTTCAATAAACATTCCATCACAAACAGAGCTGTTTCCTTACCTGCTGACAGCAGGCTGTATTTATATGCTTGTAACGCAGATCGCTCTTTATCGGATGAGGGATAATAAAAAGAATCTTCACTGTGTTTTAAAAGCCGGCATCCTGTTTGATTACATTGCCCTTATTTGGCTGATGGCATTGTCAGGGGGAGTACATAGTCCGTTATATCCGATTTCAATTTTATTTGTCCTTCATGCCACCATTTACTGGAGGACAAAAGGGGCTTTCATCTCACTTTTATCATTCAATGCTGCATACATTGCCATGGGCTATATGACAGTTGACTTAAGCCTTTTTGAGCATTATTTCACGGTGATGATGAATGTTTTTTTCTCTGCATCATCGGTGTGTTCGGTGCATTGATCATGCTGAGGGAACGCTCCCATTTTGTTCAGAAAGAAACTTATCATTTTCTGATGCATCAGGACTATTTGTCGGGGTTATTCAATCACCGTTCCTTTCAGGAAAAGCTGAGGGAAAATGCAGCATCCGGAAAGTCATTCAGTTTACTTCTCGGAGATATTGATGATTTTAAGAAAGTGAATGATGAGTATGGACATCAAAAAGGGGACGAAGTGATCAAAGAAGTCGGTGATATACTGCGTGCTTTCTCATCCGATCATAAAGGACAGGCATTCCGGTATGGCGGTGAAGAATTTGCATTGCTGTTACCCCGTTTTGAAGAAGAACATCTGACCAGCTTCCTTGATAAATTATACGAGGAATTGAGAAATGCACGCTCGCTTCCGATTTCAATGAGTTTCGGCCAGGCGGGTTCTTTTGAGGAAAACGAACCCGGTAAACTTCTTTCGCTTGCAGACAAGCGGTTGTATAAAGCAAAGCAGTCCGGGAAGAAAAGGGTGTGCCTGGAAGGCGGAGGAATGTATTCCGGTGATTTGGACCATGTCATAAAAGAGGCAAAATAAAAGAGAAGGCAGATTGCCTTCTCTTTTATTTTAATACCTATTTTCTTATTAAATGAACATACCTGCAATCGCAGCACTCAATAATGATGCAAGAGCACCGGCGATTACCGCTTTAATTCCAAGACGTGCAATGTCGCCTCTGCGGTTTGGAGCAAGTTTACCAAGCCCCCCAAGCAAGATTCCCAATGAAGAAATGTTAGCGAATCCGCAAAGAGCGAATGAGATGATCGCAACTGTCTTGTCAGAAAGATCCTCAATTTGAGGAGCAAAAGCAGAGTATGCAACAAATTCGTTGATGACAAGCTTTTGACCGATGAAGTTACCGGCAGTAACTGCTTCACTCCAAGGGACACCGATTGCAAAGGCAAGCGGTGAGAACACGTAACCAAGGATCAATTCGATTGATAAGTTATCAGCACCGAACCAGCCGCCGATACCGCCAAGGATTCCATTAATCAGTGCGACCAATGCGATGAACGCAAGTAACATTGCACCGATGTTCAGTGCAAGAGTAAGTCCGACACTGGCACCGTTTGCTGCCGCATCAATGACGTTTGTAGACTCGGAATCCGCTTCCATATCGAATTCTGCGGGTTCAGGCGTATCATCCGTTTCTGGCACAAATAATTTTGCCATGACCAATCCGGCAGGCGCCGCCATGAAACTTGCTGCAAGCAGGAACTCAAGCGGTACACCGAGCAGTGAATAACCAATTAAAACGGAACCGGCAACAGATGCCAATCCTCCGGTCATGACCGCGAATAATTCTGATTCAGTCATCCTGGCAAGATACGGACGAACGACCAATGGTGCTTCAGTTTGACCAACAAAAATGTTTGCTGCAGCGGACATGGACTCGGCTTTTCTCGTGCCGAGAAGCTTTGATAGTCCGCCTCCCAAAATTTTAATGAAGAACTGCATCACTTTTAAATAGTAAAGTACAGAAATTAATGCTGAGAAGAAAATAACTACAGGAAGAACATTAAACGCAAAGACGAATGCGATATTTGACTTCTCTGAATATAATCCTCCGAACAGGAACTCTATCCCTTCGTTCGAATAGTTAATGATTTGATTGACTCCCATTGTCAGCCATTCTAAGCTATTTTGCCCCCAAGATGTTTTAAGGACGAGGAAAGCGAATAATAATTGAATCGCAAGTCCCCCAAGGACCGTCCTGAAATTGATTTTCTTTTTATTGGAAGAAAACAGGAAAGCGATTCCAAGTACGACCAAAATTCCAACAATACCCCATAAATACTGCATTCTTTTCACCTCATAATAATTAAGTAACAAACTTGATGCTTTCGGTTTTTTATTTTACAATTCTTTCAGAAGTCTGACAACCTACAATTACACGTTTTTTTCTAAGATGTACGGACAAGTTCCAAATTAGTATGCGCTATTACAGCGTTTTCATGAAAGGGGATACAAAAATGAAAATAAGAAAAAATTTTATGGAAGGTCTGGAACAAAAAGTATTTATACATGAAAATAAGAAAGAAGAACTGTTTTTGATTGCGATTCCCGACATCGAATGGTCTTATTTATTTACATATGAAGATGATGATATTCAGGAGAACATATTTCAATCATTGAAAAGGAGAGTTTCTGAGGAAAAAGCAGGGGTGATCGCCAGTCGGATATTGCAGTGGACGAGGGAGATGTGACTTGGGAATCACCCAGAAACGAAGGCAGCTGTTAATTCGTTATGGGGATGTGCTGTCCGGAATTCGGGGATTTCGAGATTATCTTTAATACGTTTTTGTGTGGAAGGTCATATTGTGTTAAATATGATCTTTTTTTGTGGTTTTTTAAAAAAACCTTTTTGAATATGGTTCTAATCATCATTTATGGGATTATTCCAAGCCAGTCCAGGGAGGATTTCAGTGATAACGGGGCCGCAGTCTCCTTAATTGTACCCTTAAATAAAATAATTGCGCCCCTTACAAAGGTAATTGCGCCACTCGTCAAATAAATCTCTATGCATTAGGTGAAACTGCCATTTACAGTCTGCACGATCCCTTACATGATCATCTAATAGACTCACGTCTCTGCCCCGGCCGTCTCCACTTTAGTATGATTCAGCTCCGGCAGCTAGAGGACACATTACTTAAGCCAAATCGGCCAAGAAGGCAAAGACCGCCTTCCCGTCTAATTCGCCTTAAGCCCCATGCCACTGCACATGAGTACTCCTCTTAAAGTATTGATTTCTGTATGAACAAAGAATATGATGAGAAGGGAAGAATGTCGAGAAAGGATTTTATGAATGAAAAAAGACTTTAAAGATGAGGTCCAGTCAAGACGGACCTTTGCTATCATATCTCACCCTGATGCAGGGAAAACAACGTTGACGGAACAGCTTTTGCTGTTCGGGGGAGCGATCCGTGCCGCCGGGACCGTCAAAGGGAAGAAATCAGGCAAGTTTGCAACATCGGACTGGATGGAAATCGAAAAGCAGAGGGGAATCTCGGTTACCTCCTCAGTAATGGCATTTGATTATGATGACTACCGGGTGAACATTCTGGATACACCCGGGCACCAGGATTTCTCTGAAGATACGTATCGGACATTGATGGCAGTCGACAGTGCAGTGATGATCATCGACTCCGCCAAAGGGATAGAAGCCCAGACCCTTAAGCTGTTCAAAGTCTGCCGTATGAGAGGGATTCCGATCTTCACCTTCATTAACAAGCTCGATCGTCAGGGACGTGAACCGCTTGAATTATTGGAAGAGCTCGAAGAAGTACTTGGAATCCAATCGTATCCTATGAACTGGCCGATCGGTATGGGGAAAGAGTTTCTTGGGATTTACGACCGTTTCCACAACCGGATTGAACAATTCCGTGTTGAAGACGAGGACCGCTTCATTCCTCTTAATGATGAAGGGGAAATCGCCGGTGAACACTCCCTAAAGGATAATAACCTTTATAATCAAACATTGGAAGATGTACTTCTCCTCAATGAGGCAGGAAACGACTTTTCCCGGGAGCAGATTGCGAGCGGTGAGCTTTCGCCTGTGTTCTTTGGAAGCGCACTGACGAACTTTGGGGTTCAGACTTTCCTTGAGACGTATCTACAATTTGCACCGTCGCCTCAGCCCAGAAATTCGGACATTGGGGAAGTGGATCCCGTGAATGAAGAGTTCTCAGGGTTCATCTTTAAGATCCAGGCTAATATGAATCCGGCCCACCGGGATCGAATTGCCTTCCTGCGCATTTGTTCCGGACAGTTTGAAAGAGGGATGTCGGTAAATCTCCCAAGGACCGGGAAAAATATTAAATTGGCTCAATCAACGCAGTTTCTTGCCGACGACCGCAGTACGGTGAATGAAGCAGTCAGCGGGGACATTATCGGAATTTACGATACAGGCACGTATCAAATCGGCGATACCCTTACCGCAGGGAAGAAACCATTCCAGTATGAAAAACTGCCGCAGTTTACACCTGAGCTATTTGTCCGGGTCACCGCAAAAAACGTTATGAAGCAGAAGCACTTCCAAAAAGGGATCCTGCAGCTCGTACAGGAAGGTGCTATCCAATACTATAAAACTAGAACCGAGGATGTCATTCTCGGAGCAGTCGGCCAGCTCCAGTTCGAAGTTTTCGAACACCGGATGAAAAATGAATACAATGTTGACGTCCGAATGGAGCCGATCGGTTCAAAAATCGCCAGATGGATCGAAAATGAGGAAGACGTTAAAGAAACAATGTCCAGCTCAAGAAGTATGCTGGTAAAAGACAGGCACGAAAATCTCGTCTTCTTGTTTGAAAACGACTTTGCCATGAGATGGTTCTCAGATAAGCATCCTGACATAAAGCTATACAGCCTGATGTAATAAAAAATCCTTCAAAGAGAAGTCTTTGAAGGGTTTTTTTTGCTTTCTAAGCTTAATCATTAGTAATGAATAGGTAAAAAGGTCTATGATGGAACCAGGACTATTTTTTGGAAATGGGGTTATCTATTGAATACTGGATGCGCTAATTGCCGTACCACTATGAATTTCTATGAAACTGGTTATCTTTATTTATTTCATGAGGAATGCGATATCAAACCGTTGAGAGAAGCACTACAAAAAGATGATCACACCTATGTTCTTCCATTTCATAATATAGAATCACTTTATGAGATTCTTGAGCCATATGCTCATATACTGGTAGAACAAGGATGGACATGCAGTATCTCGAGTTCTGATAAACCTGGTGAATATTATTCCGCAGAGGATTTCCTAAATAAAATGAAATACAGGGACATGATAGAACTGATCCAGAAAGGTGAATTCGTGAGTTACTTGCAGCCGATCATGGAGCTTGAGAGATATGAATTGTATGCGTATGAAAGTCTTCTCCGGAGTGCTGATCCTTCACGAAAGATAAATCCAGGGCAATTGTTCAAAGCTGCTGAATTAACCGGATTTCATTCCATGCTGGATCAGCGTGCAAGGAAGACGGCGATCGAAAGCAGGGTGGGCAATATTGAAAAAGGCGTTAAGAGCTTTATTAATTTTCTGCCATCGACCATATACAATCCTGAGTATTGCCTGAAACATACTTTCCAAATCGTTGATAAATACGGAGTGAACCCGGAGGATTTAGTTTTTGAAGTGGTAGAAACAGAGAAGATCGAGGATGTATCCCATCTGAAGTCCGTATTGGAAGTCTATAAACGTGAAGGAATGAAAGTGGCTCTGGACGATGTGGGGAGCGGGTTTGCCACAATTGAAATGCTCTCACTCCTGCAGCCCGATATTGTCAAAATCGATCGTACCTATATTTCAGGATGCGACAGGCATACTGATAAACAGCAATTTTTAAAAACAGTCATCCAAACTGCGCGGGAGTTGGGCATCTCCGTACTGGCTGAAGGAATTGAACGAAAAGAAGAGCTCGCATTCTGCAAAGAGGTCGGAGTCAACTATGGTCAGGGCTACCTGATCGGCAAGCCTGCTTTGGTCCCTGAAAAGCCGTTGATTTCCGCATTGTAAGCAATTTTTGTGGAAACTTCACTCCATGTCAATCGAGCATGGAGTTTTTTTATATTATCATATTGACTTCCCTTCACATCATGATAAAATAATAACTATAACCAATTACTTTAGTGCATAAAAGCTTAAAAGCGTTTAAGTGTGAAAATAAATAGTCAATGTCTTGGACAAATCAGTAGGAGCTCTTTTGACAGCAGCCAGAGACTAAGCGGAAGGTGGAAGCTTAGGTCAAAGATGATCTGAATTACAGTGTTCATAAAAGTCGTATCACTTTGACTTTTATAAAGAGGCAGTCTTTACGAAGCGGGAGTTCATGATCTTACTTTGAGATTGAACTCCAACTAGGGTGGTACCGCGGAGAAACTCTTCGTCCCTATATGAGGGATAGAAGGGTTTTTTCTATTTTCTGCACATGCTAAAGCTAACCATGACGACACAAATATAAAAGGAAGTGACAACAAGTGTTAAACATCAAACCTGTACAAAATCCCAGATTAATCGAGGCAATTGCTATTTTAATGATCATACTAGCTATTATCAGTTTCAGCATCATCCGTTTGGAAGCAGTACCGCACATCCCGATCATCATTTCTTTATTCATTCTCATGGTGTACGGGTTCATTCGCGGTTTGAAGTTTAAGGATATTGAAGAAGGGATGATTCTCGGTGCGCAAGGTGGACTGGGAGCCGTATTGTTATTCATTTTCATTGGCCTTCTGATCAGCAGCTGGCTGATCAGCGGAACCATTCCAACCTTGATGTTCCATGGATTTGACCTGGTTTCACCGCAGTTTTTTTACGCGGTCGCTTTCCTGCTGACTTCTTTAAGCGGAGTGATGATCGGCAGCTCTCTGACAACAGCTGCGACCATCGGGGTAGCTCTCATCGGAATTGGTGAAGCGATGGGGTTGTCCATGGCAGTTACTGCAGGGGCAATCGTATCAGGTGCATTTTTCGGGGACAAGATGTCTCCGCTGTCTGATACGACAAACCTTGCATCTTCCATTGTAAAAGTGGATCTGTTTACCCACATCCGAAATATGGCGTGGACGACCATTCCAGCATTCATCATTACCCTTGCCGTGTTTCTATTTTTATCACCGGGGAAGCAGCAGGTTGACTTTGCGGAATTGCAGGCAATCCAAAATGGATTGAGTCAGTCGGGTCTCATTCATTGGTACAGTTTCATCCCTGTCATACTGTTATTGCTGCTTATTGCATTTAAGGTCCCTGCCCTGCTTGCACTTGCGATAAACGTCGCAGTGTCAGTATCCATTTCATTCATTCATTCTTCAATGGGACTCAAAGACATTTTTTCAGTGCTGTTCTCTGGCTTCACATCAAAAACCGGAGTGGAAGCCGTCGATTCGCTGTTGACCCGGGGAGGGGTGGAAAGCATGATGTTCACCATTTCTTTAGTCATTCTTTCGTTGAGTCTGGGAGGTCTGCTATTCAAGCTGGGGATCATTCCTGTCATTCTTTCTAAATTGTCAGGGGTAATCGGATCAGCAAGACGTACCATTTTTGCTGCGGCTCTTTCTGCAATCGGAGTGAATGTGGTCGTTGGTGAACAGTATCTGTCCATTTTGTTGACCGGAGAAGCCTTTCAGAATCAATTCAAGAAACTCGGCCTTCATCCGAAGAATTTATCCAGGACCCTGGAAGATGCCGGGACCGTCGTTAACCCTTTAGTTCCATGGAGTGTGTGTGGAATTTTTCTGACAGATGTCCTTGGTGTATCTACCATTGAATACCTTCCGTTTGCCGTATTCTGCATCGTCTCCCCTCTGATTACCATTCTGTATGGGTTTACGGGGTGGACAATAAAACGGGAAAATACAAAAATAAAACCTGCAACTAACCAATAACGAAAGAAAAAAGACTGTTTTCCATCCGATTGGCCAGGTTTCTTGGTTAATCATGATGGGGCAGTCTTTTTTGTGCTGATTTTGGATAGACCTTAAAGTATCGGCTGTATACATGCCTGCCTGTCTGAATCAGAAGTAAGTGAAATGCAGGAAGCAGGAATATATAAACGGGTGCCTTTAGGAACAGAATTCCCTGATTCACCATTGCTATCTCAATGAATGATAAAAAGGCGACAGTCATTATGGTGAATGAAAGTTCGGTGTTCCGAAAATAAATGACAAGTGTATAAAGATAAGTGGTGAAAAATAGATAGACAAAATTCCCGGTAATATTATTTCTCGCTTCCTCTGGGAACGCATAGATCGGCAATTCATACAAACTCAATAAAGAGGAAAAAAACCAGCCTCCCGATTGAGCCAGGGTCAGCATGGCAAAGAACAGGGTGGTAAAGTTGATGTAGCGTGACCTGTTGTTATCCATGTGTTTCCACCATATCTTTGAAAGTATTACAGTCAGTATCAGAAAAAATGTAGTGAAAATAGTCCTCCACCAAATATGGACATACACATCCAGATATATGAACAGCGTTTCAATCAAGAAAAAAAGACCAATAATAAGGATGATCCACCTGATTCTTAAATGTGTTACAACGACAAATGTAATGGCCACTGGTACGGCGAAGGCTTGTGAAACGAGAGAACCCAGCACACTGTCGTTATATTCATTGGCAAGAATTCCGGGATCATACTCATAGCTTTTGAACAGAACAAAAATGATGAACTCAAATAAAAAAGCAAGCCCGCAGATAAAGAGCCAAAAGATTACAATCATATGGGATTTATCACGGTTTTTTAAAACGGTATAGGCCATAAGGAAGATACTAAAAACGGTGATGGCTGCAAACGGAATCCAGTTTGGCATTATTATACTCCCTCATTAAAGGATAAGTTTATCGTTCGCAAAAACGCCTGAAATTATTTATTTGGTGACCAATGTGTGAACATTTGAACGGCAGGACGGTTTAATATTGAAGGTTCATCAGGAAGGACTTATAGTAAAGCTAGCTGCAATTTATTCCCTGTGTGATAGGAATGCCAGAGATTTGGTATAAAAGTACATAGATAAAAATGATGAACTAAATAGAAGTAAACCTAGAAAGGGGAGAAGCATCATTGAAGATCAGTGATTTTTCCATACGCCGTCCAGTATTTACGGTTGTCACGATGTTATTAATTTTGATATTAGGGGGAGTCTCCCTATTCAGAATTCCTTTAAAGCTCATTCCAGATCTGAATCCCCCAGTAGGGGTCGTAGTGACCAATTATCCGGGAGCAAGCCCCGAAGAGGTCGTGGAGAAAGTTACAAAACCATTGGAAGAAAACCTATCCACACTTCCTGGAATGAAAAATATCCAGTCCACTTCCAGGGAAGGTTCCAACTTCATTCTCCTAGAATTTTCATGGACGACCTCCATCGACGAAATTGAAAATGACGTACTCCAGCGAATCGATCAATCTCCTCTGCCGGACGGAGCACAGCAGCCCAGATTCTTGAAATTCGACCCGGCCCAGTTTCCCATCATCCAGGTATCACTGAGAGAAGAAGGGGAAGGGAATAATTTAAAGGCACTGGCAGAAAAACTAAAGTTGGAACTGACCAGGGTCGAAGGCGTTGCCAATGTAAATGTTTCAGGTTCCTTTAACGATGAAGTGGTCATTGAACTAGATCAAGAGTCATTAAAGAAGTATCAATTGAAGCAGTCTGATATCGTCAATGCAGTAAGGGCGAACAATATCACTTCACCGGGCGATACCATCGAAACAGATGGCCAGACATTGACGACAAGGGTCATCAATCAAATGCAGAATATCGATGACATAAAAAAGCTTGTTTTAGGAGTGAACCCTCAAACAGGCAAGAATATTACATTAAAAGAAGTAGCAACTGTGGAACGCAAGGAACAGAGTACCAATACCTCCACCCGGGCAAATCAGGAGCCTGCCGTCCTATTCAGCGTTCTTCAGCAGTCAGATGCCAATACAGCTTCTGTTTCCAAAGCGTTTCAAGAAGAATTAGACAGGCTGCTGAAACAGGATCAATATAAATCCATAAAATCCAACATTTTATTTGATCAAGGTGACTATATTTCTGAAGCAATTGGCAACATTACCAGTTCACTATTGATTGGCGGAGCTTTTGCCATGCTCGTGCTATTTTTATTCCTCAGAAATATAAAAAGCCCATTAATCATAGGGGTTGCAATTCCTTACTCAGTCATTGTCACGTTTGTCCTCATGTTCTTTGCGGATTTCACACTGAACATTATGACACTTGGCGCACTTGCACTCGGTATCGGAATGCTTGTGGATAATGCAATTGTGGTGATTGAAAATATATACAGACATTTATCTCTAGGGAAAGATTCCCGGACTGCAGCAAGTGAAGGTGCAAAGGAAGTCGGGGCAGCCATTACAGCATCAACCTTAACGACGGTTGCGGTTTTTCTTCCGGTCGTATTCATTTCAGGATTGCTGGGGGAATTATTCACTGAATTTGCCCTGACCATATCATTCAGCTTGATTGCTTCTTTGGTGGTTGCCCTGACAGTAATCCCGATGCTCGCGAGCAGGCTGTTGAAGAAACCAAAAGGAAATCTTGAAGCAAGGCGCAGGCGTTCAAAGACCCGCAAACGTTTCATTCAAAGCATCAAATGGTCTCTGCGCCACAGGTTCGTTATTTTATTTATCACTATTGCCACCCTTGCAGCCGGAGGCTATGGACTGACTACTGTCGGTACTCAATTTCTGCCTCCGACCGACGAAGGATTTTTCAATATGAAAGTCGAGCTTGAAAACGGCTCCTCCATAAACGAGACGAATAAAACAGTTAAGGCAATTGAAGCGAATCTGGAAAAGCAAAAAGATGTTGATGTATTTGTCAGCCTTGTCGGCACAACTCAGGAAGAATCATTCAGGGGTTCCGAAAAAGGAAATATAGCAGAAATATACGTAAAGATGAAACCTCTTGAAGAAAGAGAACGATCCATCTTTGCATTTGCAGATGACATTAAACCTGAGATAGAAAAAGCTGCCCGGAGCGTGAATGAATCAGCTGAGATTTCTTTCAATCTGCAATCCACTTCGGGTACCAGTCCGCAAACTTTGACCTTTAATGTCCGTGACACTGATCCAAACAGGCTTGATAAATCTGCAGACCGCCTGTT
Source organism: Rossellomorea oryzaecorticis (assembly GCF_045897515.1). Taxonomy (NCBI): domain Bacteria; kingdom Bacillati; phylum Bacillota; class Bacilli; order Caryophanales; family Bacillaceae; genus Rossellomorea; species Rossellomorea oryzaecorticis. Next base: position 11,300 of record NZ_JBJOSA010000002.1, read on the forward strand.
CGATTCACTGAAGGATATGAAAAACGTAACAGCTCTCAGTACGGATAAGATGGAGACGGTGAAAGAAATTCAAATGAGCGTCGATGAAGACAAGGCATTAAAACAAGGTCTTACACCAGCTCAAATCGGAGCGGCAGTCCAGGATATCACAAGAGGGGTGATGGCCACCCAAATCGTGACGAAGGATTCGGATGTACTTAGTGTATTTGTACAGTATGACCGCAATATAACCGAGAATCTGGATTCATTAAAAAAACTGCTGATCCCTAATGGAAGAGGGGAGTATATTGCACTCGATTCGGTTGTGGATTTCAGCATAGAAGATGGACCGGTCAGCATCCAGCGAATCGATCAGCAGCATGCTGTCCAATTCGATCTGAAATATTCATCAGCGACCAATCTTGGAACCATTTCCAAAGAAGTGGATGAAAAGATAGAAAAGCTTGATCTTCCTGACGGCACACAAGTTTCATTCAGCGGGGATAGAGAGCTTCTTGAAGACTCGATTGACGATATGGCTCTTGCACTTGGACTGGCCATTGTTCTTGTATACTTGGTGATGGCCGCGCAATTTGAGTCATTTAAATATCCATTTGTGATCATGTTCACTGTACCGTTAATGGTGATTGGTGTTTCCCTTGCCCTTACCATGACCAAAACGCCGATCAGCATATCAGCTATCATCGGTGTGATCGTCTTGGCTGGTATCGTAGTAAATAATGCCATTGTCATTGTAGATTACATCAACCAGCGGAAAGAAACCGCCGCTAACAGCTTTGAGGCGATCGTCGAAGCTGTACAGGATCGTACAAGGCCGATATTGATGACTGCCCTGACGACCATCCTTGGCCTGCTTCCTTTGGCTCTCGGAATAGGAGAGGGGACAGAGATCAATCAGCCGATGGGTATTGCAGTGATAGGGGGTCTGGTCAGCAGTACTTTGTTGACTATCTACGTCATTCCTGTCGTTTACAGTTTCTTTGACAAAGAAACCAGACGGATGAAAAGAAAAAAGACAACCTTTAAATATTAAGTGAAGTTCACCCTGATCCCGGGCTTAGAATGTTCGGTGGAAAGGGTGAACTTATTTTTTTCGTAGCACTCGTATAAGAAGGAAACTAACCACAAGAATGAATCAGCGTAATAATTGGGAGGAGAATGGTAAAAATAAATGGAGATACATCTATAGGAGGATTCTCAAGATGTTACATTCCCTTTATCTACATAACAACCGATTAATTAATATATTTAAGCGATACATGTTGATTATTGAATCAAAGATTTCACTCAATAACAGTGGATATTCATGAAGAAGACCATCACGAAAACAGAAGGGATCCTCTGGAGTATTGCACTTCCGGGGTTTCCTCAATTATTGGTCGGCCTGTGGTTTAAGGGAACTCTGTTTGTCCTTCTTGAGATCATTATCAATGTACAAAGCAACTTCAATCAGGCAATCATGTTCAGTTTTCTGGGAGAAACACAAAAGGCTGCAAATGTGATTGATTATCAGTGGTTGATGTTTTATCCTTGTCTTTATATGTTTGCCATGTGGGATGCGTATAAAATCTCCGTGGTAAAAGAAGAAGAGTATGCGTACCTGCCATTTGTACTATCTGCTTACTTTGTCACCGTGGGTCTGATGCTTTCGCCTAAAGTATATTTGTTGGGGCGGTTCATAGGTCCAATTTTCTTTCCGATGATGTGTGTCATACCCGGTTTATTCATCGGTCTTGCACTGCGCTCCGTCTTACTCAGGTTCAGGTGAGGCATATTTCTTTACGCTGTTCTAGAAATGAAATAAAATGTATATATTAAAACATACGTTTTCTACCTGTCAAAGGGGAGTAGCTATAGGCTTCGGCCTAAACAAAGTCGTCATTTCATGGATATCTCCATCGGCTTTGTTGGCATTTTGAACAATGCTAAGCAAGACCTTTGCCTTTATTGGGCAAGGGTCTTTTTTATTTTATGAAATTCCTTGCCTAACTTGAAAACAATTTACTAACAGGGGGGATCTTACGAACATGGACGCGTCTATGCTTTTGGAATATGGATGGGTACTGCTTATCCTGGTAGGTCTTGAAGGCATCCTGGCTGCCGATAACGCTGTTGTAATGGCTGTAATGGTTAAGCATTTACCTGCAGATCAACGGAAAAAAGCCTTGTTTTATGGATTATTTGGAGCATTCTTATTTAGGTTCCTTGCCCTTTTCATGATTTCATTCCTGGTAGATGTCTGGCAGGTACAGGCGATCGGGGCAATATACCTTTTCTATGTGGCCATTCATCATTTTATTAAAAAGAAAAAAGAGACGGGTGCAGTCGAAGGCGAATCCTTTAATGCAAAGGGTTCAGGATTCTGGACAACGGTTTTAAAGGTGGAACTTGCCGATATTGCATTTGCTGTCGACTCTATGCTGGCCGCAGTCGCTCTTGCCGTGACCCTTCAGCCGGCAGGCTGGTTTAAAATCGGGGGAATCGACGGCGGACAGTTCGCTGTCATGTTTCTTGGCGGTATAATCGGTCTGGTCATCATGAGATTTGCTGCAACCTGGTTTGTTAAATTGCTGGAAAAATATCCGACATTGGAATCCACTGCCTTCTTGATTGTCGGATGGGTCGGAGTGAAGCTCGCAGTGTTCACTCTCGCTCACCCGGAAGTTGCAGTACTGGACCGTCACTTTCCGGAATCGAAAGGCTGGAAAGCAGTTTTCTGGAGTGTCCTCATTCTGCTTGCTGCCGGGGGATATTTACTTTCAAAAAGCAAAGCGAAGAAAACAGAATTAAAGGAAACTGAGTAATAATATAAAGCCGGTGCCGTGATTTTACTGCTGCACCGGCTTTTTGTTTTGCACATTTTCACAGGGTTTTCTTTAAGGTATCGTAAAGAAGAATGAATTTTTCCCCGTGCAACCCCCTTAAAAAATTTTTTCATCACGTAATTCTTGTAATAGAGCGATCGCTTACAAAAAATTTCAGAGGTGCTACATATGACAAAACAAAAACAATTAAAAATCATGAAATCTACACTGGCTGTATTGCTTGCAGGATCAGTTACTTTCTCAGGGACTTCAGCATTTGCAAATTCAGATAGTGAAGTTGATACTGTGTCTATCGACCAGAAAGAAACGGATTCGAAGACAAATGTACAAGTGAACGATGAGGCGACAATCGATTCAGTAAAAGAAGAAGTTGAGAAATTAGAAGAATCCACTGAAGCTCCATCTTTATTACCTGGTGATTTCTTCTATTTCGCAAAGCTCGCTTTGGAAAAAGTAAAGCTTGCTTTCACAATGGACGATAGCAAAGAAGCGAAACTACTTGCAGAATACGCAGCCGAGCGTTTGGCTGAAGCAGAAGCATTGTTCCAGAATGGACAGGAGCAAGAAGCAGTCGAGGCAATCAACAAAGCAATCGACATGATGAATTCATTTGAAGACAAATGGTCAGAAGAAGATGCTTCAGGAGAAGATACGGTTTCAGAAGACAAAGATGACGCTGCGGAAGATGAGGCTTCAACTGAAGAAGAACCCCCTTCCGAAGACACTGACCAGCCTTCCGAAGAGGAAGATAACACTGAAGACACAGAAGGAACGGTTGAGTCAGAAGAAGATACAACAGACGAAAGCAGTAAAACAGAAGAAAACACAACAGAAGACAAAGATACAGAAGAAATGAAAGAACTCATGTCCCAAAATATCGCAGCTTTAAGTGCAGCAATGGAAAAAGTGAAAAACCCTAAAGCAAAAGCCGCGTTACAGAAGAATATTGAAAAGAGCTATGAAAAATTAGCTGAGAAGCTTGCCAAGTTCGAAGATAAATGGGCAAAAGAAGAAGAGGCAGAGGAAACAGCCGACGAAGAAACGGATGTAACTTCAGAAGAAACAACAGAAACACCTAAAGCAGATACTTCAGAAGAACCAACTGGTGAAACTACTGAAGAAGAACAACCAGTTGAAGAAGAAGTTGCTCCAGCACCAGCACCAGTGAAGACAGATAAAAATGCAGTGAAAGAAGAGCGTAAAGCTGTCAAGCAGGAAGCGAAAGAAGAACGTGAAGAAAGAAAGCAGCAGAAAAAAGAGAATCGCGAAACGTTGAAAGAAGAAAGAAAGCAAGTGAATGAAGGCCGTAAAGAAGAAAGAGGCCAGAGTGAAAATCATAAAAATAAAGGTCAAGGACATGAAAAGAACGACCATGAAAAAGGGCAGGGTCAAAAAGGGAACGGACATAACTAATTTTGCGGCTGTTAAAAAAGGATGAAACATCTTGAAGGGTAAAAAGGTTTAATCCATCAGTCTGAAGGGGGAACTTCAGCACTATTTACCAGATTCCAAGCAAGTCGGGAAATGTCAATCAAAGCATGATCTGGTGAAAAAGGGGCTTGGAGGCCCCCTTCCTCTCATTTTTCATTGAAAAATGGCAGCTTATTAGTATAATAGTGTGCAGGATGGGGTGAGACTGATGCTAAATTTATTACTATTTATACTAACGAAGAAAATGAAGAAGCCTTCACTTGAAGATCTGGCAATTGACATTCAAGAGGGTGACGAGAAGCTGCTTAATCTGGTCATTAATGATTATAAGCCATTTATAAAAAAAACCGTTTCCTCAGTTTGCAAGCGGTATATTTATGAAAGCGATGATGAATTTAGCATCGGTCTTATTGCATTTCATGATGCCATCTATAAATATAATAACGAACGTGGTTCTTCCTTTATCAGTTTTGCAGAAGTGATCATCAAGAGAAAAGTGATCGATTACATCAGAAAAAACGGCAGGGCTGAGAATGTCAGTATTGATAAGAAACTTATCGAAGATGAGGAAAACGCATCAGGATTGACCATCGAACAGGTAGTATCGGTCGAGGAATACGAAAAGCAGGAGGACAGCCTGAAAAGAAGAGAAGAGATAATGGAATTTCAGGACCAGCTTTCTCAATATAACTTATCGTTTACAGATCTTGTTGAGCAATCTCCGAAACATGAAGATGCGAGAATCAATGCGATTGAAATTGCAAGAATAGTCGTCACGTCGAAAGAATTAATGAATTACCTCATAGAAAAAAAGCGTTTACCTATTAAAAAACTAGAAAAACAGGTGAATGTAAGCAGAAAAACAATCGAGAGAAATAGAAAGTACATAATTGCCATTTCTCTGATTATGATTGGAGATTATGTGTATTTAAAGGATTACTTAAAAGGGCGGTTAGATATATGAAAAAAGGGATCATTATGGAAATTAGACGTGATGTGCTCATTATGATGACGCCTGATGGACAATTTATGAATGGAAAGAAGCCCTCAAACGAGCACTTTACAGTAGGCGAAGAGATAACTTTTTTTCCTGAAAAAGAAGAACGAAGATTTATTTCCGGTTTTAACTGGAAGTCAGCTGCAGCCATCTTGACAGCAGCAATCCTTATGATTACGCTCTTCTCTGCATCATTCATTCAAACCAATAAAGCATATGCCTATGTATCAGTTGATATCAACCCAAGCCTTGAGCTTTCTATAAATAAGGAAAACCAGGTGATTGACTTAACCCCGTACAATGAAGATGCGAAGATATTAATTGAGAAATTAGAGGATTGGAATAAAGAAGATGTCAGTGAAGTAACTGAGGAAATACTCATTCTGAGTGAAAAGCTTGGTTATTTAAAAAAAGACCAAAATGTGTGGATCACGTCCACCATAACAGACTCATCAGAAAGCAGTAAACATTCAGCATTACTTAAAGACTTGAATACTTTCGTTAAGCAATATAACAATTTGCACGGCAATGAAATCATCATGAATGAAACGTCCAAGGACATTCGGGATAAAGCGATAAAGAAAGGAATAACGGCAGGTGCCTTTCTAAAAGAATCTGTTAAATCCGAAAAAACAAATCCTGTTAAACCTGCCGGGGTCACTCCTGAGGAAAGTGAGAAGGAAAAGGAGAAAAGTGCAGACTCCAACACTTCTCAAGTTGAAAAAGAACCTCAATCTGCTGAAAGCAAAAAGAATGCGCATGGTGGCTCAGAACAAAAACATGAAGGTGAGACGGATTCAAGCAGCAGTAACGGGAAAGAAAAAAGTCAAGAGAATAAAAACAATGAGAATAAAAGCAATGAGAGAAACAAGCATTTTGAACCGGATCATCCTTCTCAGAAGAATGAATCTGAATCGGGGAACAGTTCTAACAATGGCAATGGAGGAAAATCTGAAAATCGCATGAAAAATAAAAGCGATGATAATGGTCATTCTAAACGGGAAAATGGAAAAGATCAGCGAGATCAGTCATCTCACAAAAGGGAAAAGCAGAATAAAGATAAAAATAACCGATAAATGTAAACACTATAAAGGAAGGCTCATCAGCATTAAGATGAGCCTTCCTTTATTCTATTATGTAAATCCGGCCGGTGAACCGGCCGGTTAAGCCATATTATTTAGTTTGACCGCCTGAAAGCTGGGATTGAGCCTGCTTTACAAGACGCTTTGTAATTTCCCCTCCAACTGAACCGTTAGAACGGGAGACAGTGTCAGAACCAAGTGTCACGCCAAATTCCTGAGCAATTTCATATTTCACTTGATCAAGATACTGCTCGACACCAGGAACTAATAACTTGTTGCTGCTTCTAGCCATAATGAATGACCTCCTTTTTTGAAAAACGTGAAGCTTATTTGCTTCCGTACAAGTAGTATTCGTAAAGGATTAGTAAGTGATGAGTGGTAATTTTTATTCGGATTGGATAGTGGTGCGGACAGTTGGTTTTAAGCTTCCTTGATATATGTAAGAATAAAATAGAAGAAATCTGCTTTTTTTCTTTCTTTCCATGTCCATTTTATTTAAGATAGATAAAGTACATATTATTATTGCTTTGAAAGGGAAGTCCATTATGTGGTTATCATTACGTTCGAAACTGAATAAGTTGACGCCGGCTCAAGTGATTGTCAGCTATTATCTGCTTGCAGTTACGGTTGCGACATTATTGCTTAGTATGCCCGTCGCCCACAAGCCAGGGGTGGAGTGGAAGTTCATAGATGCTTTATTCACTTCTGTCAGTGCAGTCAGTGTCACAGGACTGAGTGTCGTAAGTACAGCCGACACGTTCAGTACCACGGGAATCTTCCTGCTGATATTCGTCCTTCAGTTCGGGGGAATCGGTGTCATGGCAGTCGGGACGTTTTTTTGGCTGCTTGTTGGAAAGAAAATCGGCTTAAAAGAACGCCAATTGATCATGACAGATCAAAACCAAACAAATTTATCCGGCCTGGTCAATCTTTTGAAGCAGATACTGCTTTTGATTATCATCATTGAAATTATCGGAGGTCTTACTCTCGGTGTGTATTTTATGAGCTATTATCCCACGTGGCAGGAAGCCTTTATGCAAGGATTATTTGCATCGGTGAGTGCCACCACGAATGCAGGCTTCGATATCACCGGCCAGTCGCTGATTCCATTTAGGCATGATTATTTCGTTCAGTTCATCACAATCATCCTCATTACGATGGGTGCCATCGGTTTTCCAGTGTTGATTGAGACAAAGGACTACTTAATGAATAATAAGAAAAGCAAGCATCATTTTTCACTTTTTACAAAGGTAACGACGTTGACGTTTGGATGTTTGTTAGTGTTTGGAACATTGATGATCCTCATTCTTGAGTACAATCATTTCTTCAGCGGAATGGTCTGGCATGAATCGTTCTTTTATGCATTTTTTCAATCGGCTTCTACCCGAAGCGGTGGGCTTGCGACGATGAATGTTTCAGAATTCTCTACAGCGACGTTACTCGTTTTAAGCGGGTTGATGTTCATAGGTGCTTCCCCAAGTTCAGTGGGGGGCGGGATAAGGACTACTACATTTGCGCTCAACCTTTTATTCCTGTTTCATTTCTCAAGGGGAAATCAAACCATTAAGATTTTCAGAAGGGAAATTCATGAGCAAGATATCATAAAATCCCTTGTTGTGACGATTCTAGCGACCTTTATGTGTTTTCTATCCATCGTCATCCTAACCATGACGGAAAGGCACTCACTAGTCGAGATCATCTTTGAAGTTGCATCTGCGTTTGGTACTTGTGGTTTATCACTGGGGATTACTTCAGAATTGAGCACGATAGGAAAATGCGTCATCATGATCCTGATGTTCATCGGCCGTGTCGGAATCCTCTCCTTCCTCTTCATGATAGGTGGAAAGGAGAAGAAGGCAAACTTTCATTACCCTAAAGAGAGGGTAATCATCGGATAAATAAAACGGTGCCTGAATTTTGGCACCGTTTTTTATTTCTGATGTAAATCTCGAACGGCTATTTTAAAACAGAATAGGGCACGTCAAAAATGATCCACAATCCAATTATCACTGGAAGGGAGGCGGCCCATGCTAGCAATGGACGCTTATGATGTATGATGAGCATCGCAAACATCAAAAGGTTGAATGCGATGTCCCAACCAAAATGCCAGCCATTGTGGTAAGTCATAATGCCGGCATAATGAGATAATCCCTCGGTTATCCCGAAGATGAATGTCCAAAACAGCACCCAAAGGACCGTTTTGGTAAATGTGTCTGGAAGTCTTCCGATAAAGATGGCCACCGTGGCTGTATATTGGATGATCATCTTCAGCAGAGCGATAAAGGTATGGTTTAGTTTTAAATAGTGAGCAAGAGGATCGGCAGGCTGGAATTCCCACATTGAATAATCGAAAAGAAGAAATTGTGAAAGTAAATCCCCAATGATAAAAAATAGCAATGTCGGGTAAAAAGATTGAAACTCCTTCCAATTGCCGAATTTCCATCCTGCCAGTGCATATACGAGTAAAAATAGTAAGATCATTTTATTTCCTCATTCTATTTTTTTTTAGTCTTTGGTAATCGTGTTCATTTATTCATGTTCCTTGGTTATTGTTTCTAAAACAGTTTCCTGGATGAGCATATATATAAGTGGGAAAAGTAATGATTAAAGGAGATGATCAACCATGGCTAAACGAAAAGCACAGCATGATGCAGCTGAGAAAAATAATAAGACACCATTGAAGAATAAACAGGAAACTGAATTTGCTGCCGATTATACACATGGCGAGGATGCCATAAAAGGTAAGAATAGAAACTCAGCAAAAGGTAAAGAAGGCAGAAGCTGATGAAGAATAAAAAAGACACCGTTCGAGAAGAATTCGGTCAGGAGTTTGGAGATGTCAATGCAGCGAAGCTGATTGAAGCTTCATTAAAAGAAAACAAGCAGCATAAAGAAGATAAGAAAAAGTGCTAAGCGTCGTCGCTTAGCACTTTTTTATTATATTGAATATTCCCTATCAAATAAAAACAATGAAGAGCGGCCGTCAGCAGGCTCATAGTAAGCAAGTACGTACTGATTGCTGCCATCTGGAGAAACAATCCTCTCGAGCAGTGTATGTTTGTAGATTTCTTTTTCCGAAAGGTTCAATCCTATAAATTCTTCCCCGGCAATTTGAGGCGATCGCAAGAGTTCCTGGTAAACAGATGAACGATCTTCTTTTGTCATTTCATGATCCCACCAGGCCTTGCGAGGTTTATACTTTTGATTTCGTAAATAATCAAGTTTCATAAGTCCTTCGATCACGCTCATATCATGCTTTTCTTGAGAAGAAAGGAATTCGTATAATCTCTTGTACAGATCCTCAAGCTGGTGACCGATCCTGGACCAGCCGCGGCTTTCCCAATAAGAACCGAATTGCTGGAAGAAATCAAACGGAGTTTCGAAACAATTTGTAACCAGGTGCTCGATTGTTTGATCCATCCTATGGTCATTCCAATACTTTTCCAATACATCTTCCACTTGTTTGATCTTCAGGATATCATCAAAAGATAAAACATTGTTTCCGAGTATCTCGTAAGGGGAGTGATCCATGTAAATGTATTGATGATCGTTTGCCCGAATACGCAGACCGGTACCCCTCAGCATTTTTAAGAAACCTAACTGCAATTCTTCAGGGCGAAGTTCGAATACATCATTGAAGGTTTTACGGAAAGAATGATAATCTTCTTCAGGAAGACCGGCAATCAAATCCAGATGCTGATCAATTTTTCCCCCGTCCTTTACCATGGTTACAGTTCGCGTGAGCTTTTTATAATTTTGTTTCCTCATGACCAGATCGTTGGTTTCATCGTTTGTAGACTGAACCCCGATTTCAAACCTGAATAATCCAGGAGGTGCTTCCTTATTGAGGAATTCAATGACTTCCGGCCGCATGATATCCGCCGTGATTTCAAATTGAAAGACTGTTCCGGGTAAATGTTCATCGATCAGGAATTGGAACATTTCCATTGCATAACTTCTGCTTATATTAAATGTCCTATCCACAAATTTAATTGTTTTTGCACCATTTTTCATTAAGAAGCGGATATCTTCCTTTACCTTTTCACGATCAAAATATCTGACTCCGACCTCTATTGATGAAAGGCAGAACTGGCAGCGGAATGGACAGCCCCTGCTCGTTTCGATATATGTGACTCTTTTTGAGAGCTGAGATAGATCTTCTTCAAACCTGAAAGGTGAAGGGACGTCCCTAAGGTCGATTTTATTCTGCTGTGGTTTAATAACAGGCTTGCCATTGTCTAAGTAGGCGATGCCATGAACCTTGGACCAGTCTTCACCTCCGTGCAGTTCATCAAGGAACTGTTTGAAGGTTTCTTCGCCTTCACCAAGGGCAATGAAGTCCACTTCCCCGTCCAATCGGTCAAGCCAGTAAGGCACATCATAAGTGACTTCCGGCCCTCCAAGAACAATCTTCACATCAGGGAGAATCTTTCTAATCACCTGGATGACTTTAATCGTCTCTTCGATGTTCCAGATATAACAGCTGAATCCGATGACATCCGGTTGTTTTGAAAAAAGATCGGTCGCTATATTCAAAATCGGGTCCTTAATCGTATATTCAGCCAATTCTGCATCATAATCGGGTTCTATATATGCTTTCAGGCAGCGAATGGCGAGATTGGTATGGATATATTTCGCGTTTAACGTACTTAATACGACTTTCTTCATTGAGAATAACTCCTTTATTACTTCTTAGATCAACGTTTCATGTCTGATGTATGCCAACTCTGTCAGAAATGATCCGAAGAACCGCTCTACCCATTTTATCCGAGGGAGCGAAAAAGCTCAATATTTGTCTAAAAGTAATTCGGATTTATTGTATGAATAAGAAGGATTTCAGAGAATAGTTCCGAATTATATAGAGTAGAATTAATAAACAAGACAAAAACTGCAATCCATTTATAAAAAAGGACTGACCCATGAGGTCAGCCTTTTATCGGTGTAGAGATATTATCTTGTTTTCATCTCTCTTTTCGAGAGTAACTTTTGAAGCTTGGTAGATTTCAACTCAATGATTGGCTGTGTTATCGAAGTCAAAAGCTTTGTGGAAAAAATGCTCGTCAATATTAGAGAAACGGCCAGGAACAATAACAGGCTTGCCGTTGGATTGATTGAGTCCTTTATATCACTTACCCTGAACAATCGGATGATAAAACCGTGAAGCAGATACACGTAAAGTGTATTTCTTCCCCAATTCGTAAAGAATTGCTCTTTGCTTGGTACAAAAGCATAGAAGCTGAATATCATTACAAAATTGAGGGCGTACACAATGGCCCTTACTCCTAAGCTGATGATGTCGTTCCATTCGAAATCTCCATAAGGCTTTGATCCAAGCAGCCATTTATCAGAAAACTCCGGTACGAAATACATTCCCAAGAATACAAGTAGAATGATGATTCCTGCAGAGATGCGGGCTTTGCTTGTTTTGAAATATTCGAAGTGCTCTTTTTTCATATAGTACCCCAGCAGGAAGAACGGAAAGAATACAAATGTCCTGGACAGACTCAGATAGTTAGAGACTTCATCAACAAAGCCGACCAGCAGTCCGAGTACAATGGCTGCAGTCAATCCCATTGCGGGTTTGAACTTGAACCATTTAATGAACACGTAGAGAAGGACGTTCCAGCAGAACAGGCTGATCAGGAACCACAACGACCAATGAGGATTCAAAGGGTCGAGTTCAAATGTCGATTTGTCATACAGGAAATAATAATAGATGGTATAGATGAGCTGAAACAGGATATAAGGAAGTATCAGCTTCTTAGCAAGCTTTCCGATATATCCTTTCTTGTAGAAACCTTTTGCGAACAGACCTGCAACTAAAATGAAGGCAGGCATGTGAAACGTGTAGATGGTTTTGTAAAGCGAGAGTACAAAAGGATCGCTCTCGATGTATGAACGGATAAGATGTCCGAACACCACTAAAAAGATCAAAATGAATTTAGCATTGTCAAAATATGAATCACGTTGTTTCATAAAATCATCACCGTCTTTTTGTCTAATATGCGCTAATAAAATTTCTACCCTAGGATACAACGTGTAAAACCTGAATTTCACTGTTAATTATCACCATCTGGAAACGGTACTATTCAATCTCTATGGTAAGTTAAGCCGAAAGTCTTCTTTTGAGAATATAGGGGGATGTAGAAATGACTAAAAGCAGCAAGTTGGAAAATCAATTAGTTAAGGAAGAATGTCATCCTGTCGATAGGGAAATTTGCTTAGCCTCTCCGATGCCAATGGTTATCATAAATGACGAATTGAAAATCTGTTATGCCAATGATCAAGCCTGTAATGTTTTGAAGATGGACCTCTCCACACTGACGGGCAGGCTTTTCAACAGCTTTTTCTCATCGGTGCCTTCCCCGATTGTTGCACACTACCAGGAAGTGATGAAGTCTGGAAAATCACTCGAGGATGAAACATTAATGAATATCAAAGGCGATAAAATCATCCATGTTGAATTGATCCTAAAAAAATCCTCCGTTTCTACTAATGCCTATTTATACTTTAAAGATGTCACGAAATCCAAGGAGAGTGAACGAAAAGACCATCTCAACGTTCACTTGCTGTCGAATATATTCCAGAATGCCTCGGAAGGAATTGTACTTTTCGACCTTGAGGGAAACATAAACGACGTGAATATGGCGTTCACCAAACAAGTCGGCATGTATAAAAAAGAAATCATCAAACGGAATATCCGTTCATTCATTCCAGAAAACTCGCATTATAAAATAGATAAAATCAAGGAACTGCTTTCTAAGAACAGAAAAGCGAGGGGGGAAATCCCGATAAAGAAGGCGAATGGGATTTCGATTGTAGAATTCACCACAAGCCCCTTTATCCATCATAAACTCCATATGGCCATCCTCAGGGATGTTACCGAAAGAAGGCAGATGGAAATCCAGGTGAAGCGAAATGAAGAGTTATTCAAGGGGTTATTTGAAGAAGCGATTGATGCCATTGTCCTTTGGGATCAGGACGGAAGAGTGTTGAAGGCGAATGCTTCTGCGCTGAAGATCTTTGAATGTTCCTTATCCGAACTATTATCAAAAAAAATAAAAGACTTCGTCTATCCGCTGGAAACCCAGAAGTTCGACCTTGTAATGGAACAATTGTATAAAAGCGGAGCTGTCAGAGACGAAGTTCTCTTCTTAATGCCTAATAATCAATTGAAGCACCTGGAGTTCACTTCAAAGCTTCATTCAGTGGATGGTTATAATATGACGATCTTCAGGAATGTAAGCGAGCGGTATCAGATGGAAAAGGAACTGAGAGAAAGTGAGGAGAGATTCAGGAAGATATTCGAAGGATCTTTGGACGGCCTATTCCTCACCAATCATAATTATGTGGTGGTTGATGCAAATCCGGAGGCAAGCAAGATCTTGCACCTGGACAAGGACCAGTTGATCGGGAAAGATGTACGGGAAATATTAAGCATTAAAGCAGAAGATGAGGCGTATCACGATTATCTGGTACAATTAAAAGAGGAAGGCCAGTCCAGTTTTTTAAAGACATTCCGCTCCCAGGATGAACGGCTTCATTATATCGAATTATCATCAAAATATAACCTTCTTTCCAATCTCAATTTGACGATCATCCGTGACATCACCGAACAAATTGAATTGCAGGAACAATTGAGAAAGTCGGACACACTGAGTGTTGTAGGAGAGCTGGCAGCCGGGATTGCGCATGAAATCCGCAATCCGATGACTGCAATGAAAGGCTTCATCCAGCTCCTTGAAAACAGTGTGGGTGAAGATCACGAAATGTATTTTAATGTCATAACGTCCGAGCTTCAGAGAATTGAATCGATCATAACAGAATTTTTGGTGCTGGCCAAACCTCAGGCCGTTCAGTATCAGGAAACAAACCTTATTAAAATCATGAAAGATACCGTCGAGTTGCTAAGTGCACAGGCGACCATGCATAACGTCCAATATGATGAACAGTATCAGGAAGGGCTTCCGCATATTTTTGCAGAACCCAATCAGTTAAAACAGGTTTTTATCAATATCATTAAAAACGCTATTGAAGTTATGACCCATGGCGGAGTCATCACGATTGGCATCCATGAAACAGATGATGATTGTGTCCATATCGAGATAAGGGACCAGGGAAGCGGCATTTCAAGAGATAAAATTAAAAAACTCGGAGAACCTTTCTATACGACGAAAGAACGCGGAACCGGACTTGGTCTTATGGTAAGCTTTAATATAATCAAAGAGCATAATGGCAGAGTGGAAGTCGATAGTAAAATAGGGGAAGGCACTGTCTTTCATATCTACCTGCCAAAGGTGTAAGGAGTTGAACGTTTATGACCGTATCAAAACTGGTGATGGATAGTCCGATTGGGCAATTGGAGCTTCTGGCTGATGATGAATCTTTAGTATCTGTGGGGTTCGGGGGAGAAGGGCAGGATCCTGCAGTTACTGATCACCGGGTCCTCCTCGAAGCAAAGCATCAATTGCAAGAGTATTTCAATGGTGAAAGGAAAGCATTTGACCTTCCCATTAAAATAGAAGGAACTCAGTTTCAGCAGGAAGTATGGAAAGAATTATGCGAAATACCCTATGGAACAACCTGTTCCTACGGAGAGATAGCTGCACGCATTAATAGACCGAAAGCCGTCAGAGCCATCGGCCAGGCCAATAAAGCCAATAAATTCCCCGTCATCATACCTTGTCACCGGGTGATCGGGAAGGATAAAACAATGACCGGCTACGCGGGTAAGCAGGTGGATAAAAAAGAAATCCTGCTGTCACTCGAGCAGGGCCTTTAGGATTTAAAGCATTTTTCTTCGGAAGAATGCTTTTTTTATTGTAATATTAATCCATTTAGATTATCATCTAATTAGATATATATCTAAATAGAGGGGTGAGTTCTTTGCAGCTGGAAAAACAAGTCGCTTTCCATAAAACAATGGGAGATCCCACACGAATTAAAATAGTGCATCTATTGGGGATCGGTTCACTGCATGTAAATGCGATTGCCGGAAAATTGGGGTTGACGGCGCCTACCATTTCCCATCATCTCAACAAACTGAAGGAATGTAATCTTGTCTACTCGAGAAGGGACAAGAATACGATGTATTATTTTCTGAATAAAAAAGTGCTGGAACACCACGCAGCAGTACTTGAGCGATTCACCAATCAAAAGGGAGTGACGACACAAATGAATGAAAAAATACTGAAAGAGAAGCAAAAAGTCATGAATAATTTCATGGAAAAGAGCGGGAGAATGAAATCCATACCTGCTCAGCAAAAGAAAAAGCTCTTTCTGCTTGAACATATGGTGGAAGGGTTGAAGACCGGAACCAAATATACTGAAAAGGAAATCAATGAGTACATTAAAAACTTTCATGATGACTTTGCCACCCTGAGAAGGGAATTCATCATCCACCAGTTTATGTTCAGGGAAAATGGGATTTATGAAGTCAACCCACGGGAAATGTGGGGATCGACAGCTTTGTATAAGGGGGAATGAGAAATGGGGAAGGCGGTATCTGCGTATGGTTGATCGTGGCTCAGGTGCGCTTTTGCGGGTCTTGTCGCTAAGTGAATAATTTTTGTTGGTAAACTCCGAAAAACGTCAGAAAATTCCCAAAAGCGTTGGTGAATCCCAAAAAACGCCGGCAGCAACGAACAGACGTTGCGCAAATCCACCTTCCAAAGTCAACTCAGGAACAGTCCATAAAAAAGCACCACCGGAAAGACACTGGTGCTCCAATCTGCAATTCCTTACGTCATCCTCCGGATATCATCCTTCCGATATTCTCTTCATAAGAAGGATAAATGACACCCTTTTCGGTAATGATGCCCGATATCAGTTCATTCGCCGTCACGTCGAATGCAGGGTTGTAAACTTGGGTTCCCTGAGGAGCAATCCTTACCCCATTGATTTCAGTCAGCTCTTCCGGTGCCCGTTCCTCAATGGGGATGGAGGTACCTGACGGCAGTTTGAGATCAAAGGTGGAAGAGGGGGCCGCCACGTAAAATGGAATAGTATGAAACTGGCATAAGATGGCGAGCATCGATGTGCCGATCTTGTTTGCTGTATCACCATTTGCTGCGATCCTGTCAGCTCCCACGATGACAGCTTCGACTTTCTTTTCCTTAATCGTATGGGCGGCCATGCTGTCTGCAATCAGTGTGACATTCACACCGGACTGCAGTAATTCCCACGTTGTCAGCCTTGAACCTTGAAGGACAGGCCGGGTCTCGCATGCATATACATCAAAGTTTTTTCCTTTTTCGCTCCCCAAATGAAAAGGTGCCAAGGCTGTTCCGTACTTGCTGGTTGCGATTGAACCTGCATTGCAGATGGTCATGATCGTGGACTTATCTTTAAGAAGCTCAAGGCCGTACTCGCCGATTTGTCTGCAGATAACTTCGTCCTCCGTATGAAGTTGAATCGCGGTGTGAAGAAGGGTGGTTTTTGCTTCATTGACAGACTTGGCTTTCTCGATTGCTTTTTCCAATGAATCTAATGCCCAGCCGAGATTCACCGCAGTGGGACGGGATGAATACAAATATTCCTTAACCTGTCTGAATTCTAAAATGAACTCAGACAGGTTTTCGGTTTGATGTTGATTCATGGTCATTGCCAGTCCATATGCTGCAGTAATACCGATTGCAGGTGCACCTCTTACTTTCAAGGTGACGATGGCGTCATAAAATTCATTTAATGAAGAAAGCTTCAGGTATTCAATCTCATGGGGAAGCTTTTGCTGATTTAATATCTCTAAACAGTCATCACGAAAATTCAGTGATGTCGGAATGGTCGTTGTGTTTGTCATGATAGGCTCCTTAAGATGAATGGTTTCGGATCAATTCTGTCAGTTCTTCGATTGAAGAGAGTTTGTGCCTGTTCAGGATGAGTTCTCTGCCAAGGGAGAGTGATTTTCTTTTAGCGTCTAACCTTTTTTCTTTACCTTCAATTCCATCAAGATCTTCCACATGGGCTAGGCCTGCCGTTCTCCTAATAAGCTCACATCCGCTGAATCCTGCGCTGTCTTGAAAGGCTTTGTTCAAGACATATTCCAGGTACCCACGAACTTTTGTATACGCATCTCCGCTTTCCTGCCAATGCTTTGAAAACGTTTCAGAGAATACCTTCCAAGTGTCTGTGATGATCAATAGGATCTCTTCTTTACGTGTTATATCTTCCCTGGTGATGGCCTGAAAAGTCAGATTCGCTATGAACTGCCCAATGTCGAAGCCGATGGGGCCGTAAAAGGCAAACTCCGGGTCGATGACCTTAGTGTGTTTTTCATCTGCGAAAATACTGCCGGTGTGAAGATCGCCGTGCAGGAGTGCTTCGCTCTCAGTGATGAAACTTTTCTTCAGCTTTGCCACTTCAAGTTTCAAGCTGAAATCATTCCAAAATTCCTTTAAAAGGGGCAGGAGTTCTTCTTCAAAATCGTTTGTTTCACTGTTGAAAAAAGGGTCTGTGAAAACCAGATCTTCTGTGATCTTGCAAAGTTCAGGATTTGAAAAGTTCTTTACGTATTCTTTTTTCTTAAAGGGATGCAGGGCATAGTCGGACGTAAAGTACAGGGTGTTGGCAAGGAACGTGCCTATATCTTCAGCTAAATGCGGGAATGGATCACCATTGATCAGTCCTGCCCGCAAGATATTCAAGAAACTCAAATCCTCCATCACCGTGACTGCTAGCAAGTCATCACTATGGTAAACCTGAGGTACCAGCCCAGGGGCATGAATTTCCTGAAGCTTTAATGCATCCGCCTCGATTCTTGCACGGTCCACTGTTAACGGCCAGCTTTCACCAACCACTTTTGCATAGGGGAGGGCCTGTTTTATAATGATCCCTTTTTTGCCATTTTCCGTAATCCGGAAAACAAGGTTCAAGTTCCCATCACCTATTTCACAGCAGGTCAAATCGGCATCTTCTTCAAAAAAGTTCAGGTTGACCGCTAATTCTTTAGCGGTTTGCTCGTTTAGTGATTGATAGCTGGATATCGCTTTGATTGACATTATGGTTCCTCCTTAATCTTCTTGAAAAGTCAGGAGGCTTATTTTCTAAAATGAAAAAAGCCTCTTTCATTGGGGAAAGAGGCTTTAAGAACGAATCTTATTCGCCTCTTATCTCTCAGAAAGGTAACCTTTCTGTTGGAATTAGCACCGTGCCTTATGGAATCTCCGGCGCAAAAAGCGCCCCGTTTCACAACGGTATTACGGTCGGTTGCTGGGCTTCACAGGGCCAAATCCCTCAGCCAGCTCTTGATAAGAGTTATTTAGTTTCATTCGAGTGTAAACTCAGTTAGTAAGCTTTGTGGTTTGAATAGTATCATTATTTGAAATACAGAGTCAATAACTTTTTAGGAAAATTTTATTTTAATAGAATTCAGGTCGGCGGTCTTGAAAGATCGGAATCTTCTTCCTCACTTCATCTGCTTCATTCAGATCGATTTCCGAAATGATCAATTCCTCTTCAAGGCTTCCTTCCGCTATGATGTCCCCCCACGGACTGATGATCAGCGAATGGCCACCGAATTCATTCTTTGGATCGCTTCCGGCACGGTTGCATGCGATGACGAAGCATTGATTCTCAATAGCCCGTGCTGTTAAAAGGGTCTTCCAGTGTGAAATTCTTTCTGCTGGCCACTGTGCCACCACGAATACGGCTCTTGCCCCATTGACGACATGTTTCCTGAACCATTCAGGGAATCGGATGTCATAGCAGATCATGCCGGCCATCACTGTATCCAGTATTTTGAACAGGCCGTCTTCCTTACCTGGGAGAAGATAATGGTGTTCATCCATCAGCTTGAATAGGTGAAGTTTGTTATACTGCTTAATGATGTTACCGCTGCTGTCGGCAACAAGGAGGGTGTTTGACACACCATCTGCTGTTTTCTTTGCAATCGAGCCGCCGACAATATGAATGGAATATCGGGAAGAAAGATCTGAAAGAAATGCAGAAATGTCTCTTGCATCTTCATCAGCGATTTCACCGATTCTTGTTAAGTCATAACCGGTCGTCCACAATTCAGGAAATACCACGATATCGCAGTCTGCTTCGACGGCTTTCTTAACCCACATCTGAACCCGTTTTTTATTTTCATCAGGGCGGCCAAATGTGATATCCATTTGTGCCAGTCCAATCTTCATACTCAAAGTAACACCTCATTTTTGAAATTTTCACTTTACAATCATTACTTTACGTTATATCATTTGTGACTAGAATTTGAAAGTAAATAATTTTCTAAAAAGTGCAGAAGGTGAAAAGATGACAACCTTTAAAAAAGCAGAACGAATCAACTCACTGCCGCAGCAATTTTTCGCGTCGCTTACTGGGAAAGTCCAGGAAGTGATGAAACAAGGGCACGATGTAATCAATTTGGGTCAGGGAAATCCGGATCAACCGACACCTCCGCATATCGTCGATGCGATGATAAAGGCGGTAAACTCGCCGGACAACCACAAATATTCCCCATTTCGGGGGTTGGATTCATTCAAGGAAGCCATCTCGGTTTTTTATAAGCGGGAGTATGGTGTGGATATCGATCCACAGGAAGAGGTTGCCGTGTTGTTTGGGGGAAAAGCAGGACTGGTTGAACTGCCTCAATGTCTTCTGAATCCTGGGGAAACGGTGTTGGTACCGGACCCGGGGTATCCGGATTATCTTTCAGGGGTATCCCTGGCAGAGGCCAGAATGGTGACAATGCCGCTCATAGAAGAAAATCAGTTCCTGCCTGATTATGGAGATATAACATTGGAGGAAAGGGAAAAGGCCAAGCTCATGTTTTTGAACTATCCAAATAACCCCACAGGAGCGGTTGCCTCCCGAACATTTTTTGAAGAGACGGCAGCTTTTGCAAAGAATCACGGGATTTGCGTTGTGCATGATTTTGCATATGGTGCCATCGGTTTCGATGGGAAAAAGCCTGTCAGTTTCCTGGAAGCCGACGGGGCAAAAGACACGGGCATTGAAATTTACACACTCTCTAAAACCTATAATATGGCAGGATGGAGAGTGGGCTTCGCAGTCGGGAATAAAAGTGTGATCGACGCTATCAATATCTTGCAGGATCACATGTATGTGAGTCTTTTCGGTGCTGTCCAGGAAGCGGCAGTGGAGGCTTTGCTCGGTTCCCAGAATTGTGTGGAAGAACTGGTGGCTTCCTATGAATCCAGAAGGAAGACATTTATCAACGGACTGAGGGAAATCGGATGGGATGTAAAGGCACCGGCTGGTTCATTCTTTGCCTGGCTGAAGGTCCCTGAAGGTTTCTCATCTGTGGAATTCTCAGATTTTCTTCTTGAGGAAGTCAATGTGGCAGTAGCACCCGGAGTGGGATTTGGTGAATATGGAGAAGGGTATGTGCGAGCAGGATTATTGACCAGTGAAGAACGCCTCTCTGAAGCCGTGAAGAGAATTGAAAATTTAAAATTATTCGATAAATAGATTGACAGAAATGAAAAATGATGCCATAATCCAACTGAAATTAAATTAATAGCAAATGATTTTTCTTATCAAGAGCAGGCGGAGGGACCAGCCCTATGAAGCCCGGCAACCGACTTTTAAAAAAGCACGGTGCTAATTCTTGCAGCATTATTTTTGCTGAGAGATAAGACAGAGTATTGTATAAAAACCTCTTCTTATCGAAGGGGTTTTTTTGTTGAAAAGTTGCGTTAAAAGAACATACATGATCGGAGGAAGCGTGAATGAGTGAAGTGATTGCAACATATGTTTTGTCCGGAAAGAGCGGTACATTCGAGAAGAAAGCGGAAGGAATCGCACTTGGACTGACGGTAGGTTCATGGACAGATCTTCCCCAGTTGGAACAAGAACAATTAAGAAAGTACAAAGGAAGGGTAGTGGAAATAAACGAACTGGAAAGCGATACGGCAGAAATTCGAATTGCGTATCCATCCGGTAACTACTCAAACGATATACCTGCCATCCTGACGACCGTCTTTGGCAAACTTTCTCTAGATGGCCGAGTGAAACTGACGGATATTGAGTTTTCCGATGATTTAAAGAAAGCATATCCCGGGCCAAGGTTCGGGATTGGAGGAATCAGGGAAAAAGTGAATGTTTTCGACAGACCGCTTCTAATGAGTATTTTTAAAGGGGTGATCGGAAGAGATCTTGATTACCTTCAGTCACAGCTGAGAGCTCAGGCACTGGGTGGTGTGGATCTGGTAAAGGATGATGAAATCCTGTTCGATAATGAATTGACGCCATTTGAAGAAAGGATAAAGGCCGGCACCAACATTCTTCGAGAGGTTTTTGAAGAAACAGGGGCCCGCACTCTCTACGCAGTCAATTTATCCGGACGGACAGCCACATTAAGGGAAAAAGCAAGAAGGGCGAGAGAACTTGGGGCTGATGCCTTATTGTTCAATGTGTTTACATATGGACTGGATGTACTGCAGGAGTTAAGGGAAGATGAAGAAATCAGCCTTCCTATTATGGCCCATCCTTCTTTTTCCGGTGCTTCAGCTGCATCCCCTCAATACGGGGTGAGTTATTCTTTGTGGCTTGGTAAATTTTTAAGGATGACCGGCGCAGATTTATCTTTATTCCCTTCTCCTTATGGAAGTGTGGCATTAGACAAAAAACAAGTGTTGGCCATCAGGGATGAATTAGTTAAACCTGATGAATTCAATGAGACATTCCCGGTTCCTTCCGCAGGGATTCATCCAGGGCTGGTACCACAGTTGATTGCTGACTTTGGGCATGAGTGTGTCATAAATGCAGGGGGAGGAGTGCATGGCCATCCGGATGGTGCTGCAGGAGGAGGGAAGGCCTTCCGGCAGGCAATAGAAGCTGTATTGGATGGAACGACTCTTGTTGAGGCGGCATTTGCAAATAAAGAATTGGATGAAGCCCTCAAGTTATGGGGAGAGGGGGCTGCTGTCAGTGTCAAGAAATGATTATAGTACTCAATGGGATGAGCTTGCACAAGTGAAAAAAGAGCTTGCAGACCGGGATTGGTTCATGGGGACGAGCGGGAACCTGGCCATCAGGGTCAGTACTTCTCCGACCGCCTTTCTCGTTACAGCAAGCGGGAAAGACAAAAGGAAGCAAACGGATGAAGACTTCTTGCTGGTAGACGAAAGAGGAGAACCACTTAAAGAAACCAGCCTGCGCCCATCTGCGGAGACACTGCTTCACAGCAAAATTTTTCAGAGCAGTCAGGCTGGTTGCAGCCTTCATGTCCATACAGTCCCGAATAACGTAGTGAGTGAGCTGTACGGTGACAGAGGGGAAATTACTTTCAAGGACCAGGAATTGATTAAGGCTTTTGATAAATGGCAAGAGGATGACACGCTGACTATTCCGATCATTCATAATCACGCACATATTCCCCGTCTGGCAGAAGAGTTTTCCCCTTATGTAAAAGGGGATAAAGGGGCCGTGCTGATCCGCAATCATGGAATCACCGTGTGGGGACGCAATGCTTTTGAGGCTAAGAAACTTCTTGAAGCATGCGAATTTTTATTTCAGTACCAACTATCACTATTAACTTTAAAAAACATCAAACAGCCCATTTAGGAGGAATCAATATGACTACAATCAAGATACAGGAATCCCGGGAGATAATAGATAACCAAGAAGAAGTTGTCTCTTTCTTACAAGGCCAGGGGGTCATTTATGAAAGCTGGACACTTTCAAAGCTGGATGACAGTCTGCATGAAAAGTTTGATTTATCCGATTCCGAAAAGGAGAGCATCATCGAAGCGTTCAGGGAAGAAATAGAAGATATATCCGCGAGAAGGGGATATAAGGCATGGGACGTCATTTCATTGTCTCCCACTACACCAAATCTTGAGGAACTCCTTAAAAACTTCCAGCAGGAGCATCATCATACTGACGATGAAGTCCGTTTCATCGTGAGCGGGCATGGTGTCTTCATCATTCAAGGCAAAGACGGAAGATTCTTCGAGGTTCATTTGAATCCGGGTGACTTGATTTCGGTACCGGAAAATATTCGACATTATTTTACACTGAGCGATGATAAACAAGTGGTGGCCATCCGTATATTTGTCACACAAGAAGGCTGGGTACCGATCTATTAAGTAAGCTCTTTTCACAAAGATTGTTGGTATTCCCTGGTGAAAAGTCAGCAATTGCCAGTCAAGCTATCTTGTACAGTCTGGAAAAGTGCACGCCAGCAAGGAATATATCGGTAAAAAGGATTTAGTATAAGTAAAACCCGAACTAATTTGCATGAGGTGAGGCGAATTAGCTCGGGTTTTTAATTTGTTCATTGCACATTTAGGTTTTAACTCATTCAGCAGATGACCTCAAGTGGCTAGCCGCCGGAGCTGGACAGGATCTGCCGCGAGAATGCGGGGAGGCTCACGGGCTGCCCGCGGAAAGCGAAGTCTTGCACGGAAATCACTAGCGTTGTTTTGAGTCCTTTCTGAAGTGTTCGTCTTTAGACATGGAATTTTTAGTTTTGTCCCAACCTCCTTTTTTGTTTAAAGGAGGATTGAACATAAAAAGTATGATAAAAGAACCCAGAGCATAAGTTAATGTAATTCTTAGTTATGGAGGAGTGTTGGGGTGAAACTGGTTCCGATTGCAATAAACAGCAGCTATTTCGTTGACATGCTTAACTTATACCGGCTTCTGCATGGCAGCGATCCATCAGAAATGCAGAAACAATTCAAAAGACATTTTACGTATCCCGGATTCGAAGGATATTTCGCAATCGACGGCACTAAACTGGCGGGGTTCATTTATGGCTACACCTCCCGAGATGGGCAGTATTATCATGATTTACTGGCTAAACATCTCAAGAGGGAAAATATGTGGTTAAAAGACTGCCTGGAACTCGCCGAATTAGGAGTCCATCCCCATTACAGAAGGGCAGGGATAGCTAAAGCATTAACCGGACAATTGCTTAAAAACAGAAAAGAATCCACAGCGTTACTGACTGTCCGAAAAGATAATGCCGGTGCCATTCTTTTTTACAAAAAGTTGAATTGGCAAGTAATAAAGGATGGGTTCTTTCCGAATACACCCTATGAATACATCATTATGGGAAAGAAAATTCAGAAAGGGCGTGTCAACTGACGTGGCGATTTTTGTCAAAAAAACAGACATTACTAGGGATTTTGTCTTGTTTTGCGAATCTATTTACTTTTCTGAGAATAGTTGCGATACTAACTAAGTAACGTTTTTATTAATAGAATCAGCTTTAGGGAAAAGGTGATTCGAACAATCAACTGCCGCGTTATCACTGTATACAATAAGTATTTCAGTTGGATTTTCAGACCGACAGTCACAAAACAAAAAGGAGTTAGTACGAAATGGGTCAATATCTTAAAAAGAAGTGGTTACTAGTAAAAATTAATCAAAAGCGTGCTGAAATGATTTCGCTCGGGGAAAACATGGGGCTGGGAGCACAGGAAACGATCGAGTGCAGCCAGCAATTGGATGATCTCTTGAACCAATATCAAAAATGTACTAAACGAACTTATAACTTTCAAGAAGTTGTTCCTTATGAATTCAGCCAGGCGATTAAAACCTTACTCAAAAAAACAGCATCATAATATCCCCACAATAACACCTTTTAGGATAAGAAACCTCACAGAATGACCACTAACTATGAATTCAACAACTTCATTTATTAAAAATGAAAATAAATTACCTTCCATGTGAAAACCCCTGTATCGGCAACGGACTGGTACAGGGGTTTTTCTGCTGTCTTTAAGAGATTGACTAATCCACTAATTTCTAGTATAATATTTTGAAACTGAGATATTAGTTCAAAGGAATGAAGAACATGACAGAAAACCAAGATACAAAACAATCATTAAAACTTTTTATCGTACTCTCACGTGCTTATAAAGCATTAAATGAAGAGATTAATAAGAACATACAAGAAAATGGTTTGAATCCCACAGAGTTTGCTGTTCTGGAATTGCTCTATCACAAAGGGGATCAGCCGCTGCAGCAAATAGGCGGAAAAATCCTGTTAGCCTCCGGCAGCATCACGTATGTTGTGGATAAATTAGAGAAAAAAGGGCTGCTTAAACGGGTTGCCTGTCCCAATGACCGGCGTGTGACGTATGCACAAATTACTGATGAAGGCAGGAGTCTGATCGACAAGATCTTTCCGAATCATGAAATGAGGATTCATGAATTGATGTCGGCACTTACTCAAGAAGAAAAGAGTGATGTAATCGATTTGGTCAAGAAGCTGGGGCTTTCCATCAAGAATCTATCATATTGAAAGATATAAAGAGTCTTTCCAAGGAAAGACTCTTTTTTTATGTAGGAAAAACAGAAGTACAGGTCGAATACAATAGATGGACTTTAAAAAGGGGGATTTTATATGAAGTTTGAACAATATACATACGAACGGCCGAATCTGCTTGAAATCAAAGATGGAATCAACCAGGCACTGAAAACGTTTAAACAAGCCGATACAGCGGACGAACAAGTAAAAGCAATGAAGGAAATCAATGAACTGCGACTTCATTTCGATACGATGCTAAACATTTGCTATATCCGGCATTCAATTAACACAAATGATGATTTCTATAAAGCAGAACAGGATTATTTCGATGAAGTCATGCCTGATTTCCAGGGTCTCGTTACTGATTATTATAAGGAGCTCCTGAATTCTTCTTTCAGGGCGGATCTGGAGGAGCGCTTTGGAAGACAGTTATTTTCACTGGCGGAAAGTGAAATCAAAACCTACTCACCTGAAGTGGTAAAGCTGCTCCAGGGAGAGAATAAACTATCTTCCAAGTATACGAAATTAATGGCTTCTGCAAAAATCCCATTCCAAGGGGAAGAAAGGACACTCGCTCAGATGGGGCCTTTCACTCAAGCTGTGAACCGGGAGACCCGCAAAGAGGCAACGCTTGCTTCCGTCCGTTTCTTTGAAGAGAATCAGGAAGAACTGGAAGGCATCTTTGATGATCTCGTCAAGGTCCGCCACAAAATAGCTGTCACTCTTGGTTATGAAAACTTTGTTGAACTCGGCTATTACCGAATGACGAGAACAGATTACACACCGGAAATGGTGAAAGTGTTCCGTGAGGGTGTAAAAAATCATGTGGTGCCGTTGGTGAGTAAATTAAAAGAGAGACAAGCTGACAGAATTGGAATCAGTTCCATGAAATTTTATGATGAAGGGTTTAAATTCACTTCCGGGAATGCTGTACCTAAAGGAGACCCCCAGTTCATCATTGAAAATGGTAAAAAGATGTATGAAGAATTATCGCAGGAAACAAAAGAATTCTTTCACTTTATGATAGAGCGCAGCCTGATGGACCTGGAAGCGAAGAAAGGGAAGGCCGGAGGGGGCTATTGCACATACATACCGAATTATGCGTCCCCCTTCATCTTTTCGAATTTCAATGGGACTTCCGGTGATATTGATGTCCTGACTCACGAGGCCGGCCATGCATTCCAAGTATACAGCAGCAGGGGTTTCGATATTCCGGAGTATCAGTGGCCGACATACGAAGCCTGTGAAATCCATTCGATGAGTATGGAGTTTTTTACATGGCCATGGATGGAACTGTTCTTCAAGGAAGACACGGACAAATATAAATTCTCCCATTTAAGCGATGCCCTTCAATTCCTGCCATATGGAGTCGCGGTAGACGAATTCCAGCATTTCGTTTACGAAAATCCCGAAGCGGGTCCCGCAGAGAGGAATGCAGCCTGGAGGGAGATTGAAAAAGAATATCTGCCTCGCAGGGATTATGACGGTATCGATTATCTTGAAGCTGGCGGCTTCTGGCAGCGTCAATCGCATATTTATAACTCGCCTTTTTATTATATCGATTACACACTTGCGCAGATCTGTGCATTCCAATTCTGGGTAAAAATGAACGAGAATCGTGAAGAAGCATGGAATGATTATGTAGATCTTTGTAAACTTGGCGGAAGTCTTTCGTTCACTGAGCTTGCAGCTTCAGCCAACCTTGATTCACCTTTTAAAGAAGGGGCAGTAGAAGAAGTGGTCGAGCCGATCGCAAAGTGGCTGGATCAAATAGATGATAAGAATCTTTAAAATAATTAAACAGTCGATTTTCATAAGATACTGAATAGAGTACAAACGAATAACACATAAAAGGAGTGACAATTCAAATTGATTTTGTCACTCCTTTTTTCTTTATTCGAATGTATTAATACCATTGCTCAATACTAATTGGAGAACGGATACATGCCATTTACGTGCAAGCAGGACAAAAGTGTTTCAATCTGAGTAAAAGCCGAACTAATTTGCCTTCTGGAAAATAGATTAGTTCGGCTTTTTTTGATTATTCAATTGGATGTGTCATTACTTTCCAGCAGTTGCTTGTAGTGTAAGACGAAGACTCTTGACCGAAAGGCGGGAGGGCTTTGGTCAAAGGATGGTGGCATAAGACGTACCAGTCATGAAGGGGTTGTTTGCCTGAGCGAACGATTTGGCTTTCTGAGCCCAGCAGCTGGACAATAGAAAAGAGGAGGCGGATTGCTCAGCCCCGACAAGCATAAAATGGGTTTGCCGGGAGGAGGGGTGTCCTTTTTAGTCCAATCGGTGTTAAATTTGGATACTTTTGGTAAGTGACGGAATTAATTTTAAAATTCAAAGATTATTGAACAGAATTCGAAGATTAATGCATGGAATTGAAAGAAAAAGTCCTGTTTTCGAAAGATTACGGACAAAAATTAAAAGATTCCCCTGATTTACCCTCATTCCGCAGGGTGAATTAAAGCGTTCATATAGCCAAAACTCAGATTAACACCTACTATTCGGGTACAGCAATCTCATATTCCCCCGTTAGAACGCCTGTTACCCCTATAAACAACGACATCATGAACCCAACGGGCTGGAAGCCGGATTTGGGCAGAATAAGCATCTGAAATGACAGGAGCCTCACAGGCTACTCGCGTAAAGCGAAGTATTGCACGAAAATCAATAGCGGTGTTTTAAGTCACTTCTTAAACTTTCGTTAAAACAAGTACCTCATTCAAGTAAATAGGTAATTTATTGTCCTTTTGCTTCTGATTTCTTCAGCTTGTACATAGAGTGAAGTAGAAGAGGTATGAGGTGAGTGAATGAAAAGAATATCAGGGGCATTTCAAATCGCTGCTGTGTATGTCGGAACGGTAATCGGTGCAGGGTTCGCAACGGGAAGGGAAATAGTGGAATTTTTCACCCGTTTTGGATTCATCGGTTTCATCGCCATCTTATTCAGTGGATACTTATTCATTACAATGGGTACACGGATCATGCTCAAGTCACATGATATGAAGGCAAAGTCCTTTGAACAATTTAACGAATACCTTTTTGGGAAATGGTTCTCAAAATTCATGAATATCATGATGATGGTGATGCTGATCGGTGTATCGGCGGTCATGCTGTCAGGTGCAGGCGCAGTATTCAAGGAACAACTTCTGATGCCAAAACAGTTTGGAGTCCTCTTGACAATCGTGCTTGGTTTCCTGACAATGATGATCGGTATGAAAGGACTCTTTGCCGTTAACACATTCGTTGTGCCGCTCATGATCATGTTCAATTTATTCCTGATGGGACACTCGGTTACAGATGCAAGATTTTTAGAAGCTTTCCTGACTATCCCGCCTGTGGATGACGGCTGGAAATCAGTGGTAGCCCCTTTTTCGTATGTTGCTTTCAATTTGGCTATGGCCCAGGCTGTCCTTGTGCCTGTTGCGAGTGAAGTAGAGGACAGGAAAGTGATTAAATATGGAGGTTATTTAGGTGGTTTGTTTCTGACGCTTATTTTGATCTCGAGCCATATGACCCTGGTCTTGATCCCGGAGGTCACTTTGTATGAAATACCAATGGCGGCAGTGATGAAATCATTTGCTGCTGGGTTGTATTTTATCTATATCCTTATCATTTATGGTGAAATCTTTACTTCTGTCATCGGCGGTGTGTTCGGTTTGGAGAAACAGCTGGCAGGTTATTGGAAAGGGCCTTCCCTCGTTACATTTACGGCGATCTTTTCAATGATCTATTTACTGAGCTTTTTTGAATACAGTGAATTATTATCATATTTATATCCGTTGTTCGGTTATTTGAGTCTATTGTTTTTAGTACTTCTCTGGATGAAACATGACAGCGAAAAATGATCGCTCCTCGGGGGGTTAATTCTTCTTTTTTTGCTTAACATAAACATGTAGCTAATAAAGGAGGAAACATAATGACGAAATCGAAGCATGAAAAAGAAAGACAATGGAATGTAAGGAAAGAGGACCAAAAACCGCATGGCAAGGTACCTTCATTCAAAGAGTTATCGCAGCCGGATAAAGGAAAATAATAAAGGGGGTGGCTCCAGGCCACTCCCCTTTTATTGTATATATTGCTGATCTAATTGTTTTCAACCGTTTGATTTGCGTCTTCGGTTTTATATTTATTTGGAAAAAAAGAATTTCTTACTGCATCCCGGTCCCAATCAGGCAGGCCGCAGCTGGAAGCCAGTTCTTCGAGGTGCTTCATCAAGAACTTCATGTCCAGGTTTTGCAGGCTGTCATAATCGATTCCTTCCAAGATATAATCCTTGAATGTCCAAATGATCTTCTTAACGTCTTTCTTATTATTTTCTGCTATCATCCTGAGTGATCTCAGCATTTCGGCGATCACTGATATATCATGCTTACCATAATGCCGCAGCTGATAAAAACTCTGGTACAGATAATCCTCAAAATCCGGCTGCTCAAGGATGATGCGTATATTGCCTTCTTCATCTGCAATATGAGATCCCGGAAGCTTGTGTCTTGCTAATTTTGATAAGATGATCCCTATCTCCTCGATGCAATTTTTAGCAGTGTTCGGATCATTTATGGCAGGAGAAATGGCTCTGAGGGCGATTTCGACCAATTTTCTTATCCCGAGATCAATATCTTCGATCGGTTCCTTATCCGGGCCCAGAACAATAAAATTCAAATATTCTTCAGGTTTTATATCATCTTCCTCCGACCAGATTGTCATTGCTGCGGTTCCCTCCAGGAGATATTCGCCCGGCGTCTTGATCATGCATACAATGCAGTCATTTGATACCGCTCTATGAAGCAGCCCTTCAATTTCAATATGCTGCAGATAACCGGATTCATTACTATATACGTAACACGCCTCTGTATCCTCAAAAGATAAGGGATCGATTCCAGTGTGTGTCGATTCCAATTTATCTTTTTTTCTGTAAAGCGGGCTATTCTCAATTTTATGGTTCGTTTTAATCGTAATATTATGAATAAGGTTACTGACTTTAACCCAGTTCGAAACATGATGAACGAAATAAACAAATACAAAGAGGCAGATGATTGCCACTATTGCAGCAAATGCAGCAGAAATGAAAAGCTCCTGTCCGGATTCGTCTTTCAGGAGAATAAGAAGGGTGATGCAGTAAACGACCCCTGAAACAAAAATGGCAAGAACGCGCTGGGTTGGCCGGTCATTGATGAAATTTTGAAGTGTCCTGGGTGAATATTGGGACAGAAAGGTTGTGAGTACAACCATTATAGTGGAAAAGGTAATGGTGGTCATGGTCATGATTGAAGAGGCAATGGTACTGATGATGGTCATGCTTAAGTCGAAGTTGGCAAACAATACTTTAGGGAGCAGCGGATAGTCGTGCTTGCTCAGCCACCAATCAAATGAAAAGGTGACAAGTGCAAGCACGAGTGAAATCAATGAAAAAACGAGCGGTATGAACCAAAAGCTTTTTTGGGCTTTTTTCAGGATATGGACATTCAGATGCATCTTCGTTGGGCCACCTTTTGTTTTATATGCTATAAGAATATCCTGAACGAAAGAAAAGAAACTATTCATTCCCTTCGCCCGCGGTAAAAAATTTAGATTAGTACAGGCAGCCGGTACCCACTTCCACCGGCCATTATGGCTAGTGTTTAGAGAAAAGTAATGATAGAGCAGCCGGCCCCCTCTAATAAAAGGAATGATTATTGCTCAATGATTTTATAGTTTTTATGATTTACAACTGTCTTTTCTTCAAGTTCCAGATCCCTGTAATTTTTCATATAAGTCAGATCGACAATGACAGAATTCTCGTTTACTTTTTCCACAACTCCTTTTAACCCTTCTTTAAATTCAATAACATTTCCAATTTCTGCTTTTTTCATTAGAGGCATCTCCTTTTTGCCAAAATTCTACAATCAATTACTAATATTTTGACTGAAACGAACTGAAAGGTAAAGAGTTTTCTAATAATTTAATAAAAAAACTAATGTTTGCAGTATTCTTAGAGTGGATTACAATAAGATTAGACAATTTGGGAGGAGGCTCATACCATTATGGAAAGCGAAATCATAAAGATGCTGGAAGCACTGAGGAATAAGGAAGTAGAAGAAATCTCTGTAGAAAAAGAAGATTTTCTTTCCTTCAGGGCTGTCCTGGTAAAACAACCGGATTTCAAACATTTCAGGGGAATTGCCGCTCACGGCGGCCATGTACGTTATCAGTATCTGGAGAACCCGAGAAGCTGAGATGTGATGAATGTGTTGCAAGCATTATGATATAAAGGCAGGTTTGATTAGAGCAGGTAACCATTTCCGGATGAAATCCTTAACCAACCTTGTTATTGTATAGGGTGAATCTCGTTAAGGGGGAATATCACATGAAAAAACATATTATCTCAGGTCTTGCAGCAATCAGCATGCTTGCTTTTACTAGTTCCGCGGCAGCGGCAGAAGGCGTTCACACCGTGAAGAATGGTGAATCGCTTTGGGATATCGGTAAAGCAAATTCTGTTTCTGTACTAGATTTGATGAAAAAGAATGGTTTGAAATCACATGAGATCCACCCGGGACAAACGATAAGCCTTCCGGAAAGAGATGTAAGCGAAGAAGATAAAGCACTGCTTGCAAAACTGGTTCAAGCTGAAGCAAAAGGTGAGCCATATGCAGGCAAGGTGGCAGTTGCTACTGTTGTCCTGAACAGGGTCGACTCGGATGAGTTTCCCGATTCAGTTAAAGAAGTAGTATACGAGGTTTCCAATGGACATTATGCCTTTTCACCCGTCCAAAATGGAGAAATCAATAATAGTCCTTCGGATGAATCCAAAAAAGCCGTAGAAGAAGCACTTGCCTTTAGAGGTCAGGGCCAGGGTTCCCTGTTTTTCTATAACCCGGATACTTCAAGCAGCAGCTGGATTACTTCAACCGATACGGTATTGACGATCGGGAACCACGTTTTTGCAAAATAATAAAATTAACAACATATGTTGAAAAGCGATTAACCTGCCATTCTACTAATATGGCAGGTTAATCTTTTTTATGGGAGCTGTTTTTTTGCCTGCCCAAAAAGGGTAATCTAATCTATGTATAAAATAGGAAGGAGAGATGATGTATGACAAAGCGTGTAGTCTGTATTACAGGAGGAGCCAATGGAATCGGTGAATCGCTTGTGGAGCATTTTGCCAAGTTAGGTGATGTAGTCCATTTCTTTGATAAAGACCGTGAAGCCGGTGTTAGGCTTGAGGGGGAACAAGTGAAAAGGGGCAGCTCAGTCGTGTTCCATCACATTGATGTCTCCTCACCTGAAGAAATCAAAAACGGATTTCAAGCTATTCGAAGGAATCACGAGTTTCTCGATGTACTTGTCAATAATGCGGGGGTATCAAAATTCAAATCATTCTGGGAGATGACGCCAGAGGATTGGAATAGCATTATATCCGCGAACCTCAGCAGTGTCTTCCACTGCTCACGGGAGGCTGCCGGGCTAATGAAAGATAAAGGGGGTGCAATCATCAATATTGCTTCCACCAGAGCCCAGATGTCTGAACCCCATACAGAAGCTTATTCTGCAACCAAGGGGGGCATCTCAAGCTTGACTCACTCCCTTGCTATCACCTTGGGGGAATACGGCATCCGCGTAAATTCCATCAGCCCCGGATGGATTGAAACAGGTGACTATTCCGCCTTGCGTGAAATAGATCACAGTCAGCATCCGTCAGGGCGTGTAGGAAAACCGGAAGATATTGCAAGGGCATGCCGTTTTCTGGCTGACCTTGAAAACGACTTCATCACCGGTGAAAATCTCGTTATAGACGGAGGCATGACGAGAAAAATGATCTATGAACATTAACCACTTGAGATTCCTGATTCTTGAACTGATGAATATAATGAATATTTGCTATATTTTTACTATTTCATTATAATTAGGTCAGAAAAAGGGGGATCAGAATGACACAATTAACAGAGATAAAAAAAGAAATGAACAAGGTACTGGTCGGAAAGGACAAAGAAATAGACCTGCTTTTGATTGCCTTGCTGCAAGGTGGTCATGTTTTACTGGAGAGCGTTCCGGGGACAGGCAAGACATTACTGGCGAAAACATTCTCTCAATGCATAGAAGGAATGTTCAGGAGGATCCAATTCACCCCGGACGTCCTGCCAAGCGATGTGACCGGCATACAGTTCTTCAATCCCAAGACCCAGGAATTTGAACTCCGGACCGGACCGGTGATTTCAAACGTCCTGCTGGCTGACGAAATCAACCGTGCCACTCCGAGAACACAGGCAAGTTTACTTGAGGTCATGGAAGAGAAACAAATTACTATTGATGGCGAAACGGTTCCATTAAACCCGCCTTTCATCGTAGTTGCCACTCAAAATCCAATCGAATCACAGCAGGGGACGTTTCCGCTTCCAGCAGCCCAGCTGGATCGATTTTTACTGAAGATCCCTTTTACATATCCTGAATTTGAGGAAGAAAGAATGATTTTGAGCCGTTTTAAATCGGAACCGCCTTTGAATGCGGTGAGGGCCGTCATGAGTTTATCTGAAGTAGAAGCTTTGTCCAGAGAGGTAAAGAAGGTACATGTCTCAGCTGATATAGAGTCATATATCCTGCAAATGACAAGGGGAACGAGAGAACACGAATTGATTGAAGTAGGGGCAAGTCCAAGAGCAAGTCTGGCACTTCTGAAAGCCGCACAGGGTCTGGCCTTTATTGAGGGCAGAGATTTTGTCAGACCTGAAGATGTTTTACTTGCAGCTCCTTATGTCCTGCAGCATAGAATCCAACTGACCGCAGAAGCTTCACTGACCAAGTCCGAGGAAGAAGTTATAGCAAACTTGATTGAAACCATCATTCTTCCAGTTGAAACGAGGTAGCGGAAGTGACTTGGAAGCGTGAAGTGATCGAGGAGGGACCATATAACGGATTAAGTGAAATTCTTTTAATCATTCTGACAACAGCGAGCTTATTCTTTCAGTTCTACCCTGGAGCGGGGATATTTTTGCTCTGTATCGCTTATTTTCGGATTCATAAATGGTACCTTGAAAATATCGGGAAAGAGTTGAAAATAAGGCAGCTGCCGAAGCGCATACGTCTTCACCCTGAAGAAAAAGGAAACTGGGAAATCCATTTTGATAATGAAGGAATGCCGTTATGGGGGGCTGTTTTGAGACTCACTTTCAAAGATATCGTAGAACCGGCCGATACTCCTTTTGAAACATATCACGGGGGAAACATCGAAGTGTCGATTCCCTTTTCGATGGGGAGAGGGGAGAGTGGAAAGGTTTCTCTGCCGATTGTAGGTAAAAGAAGGGGCCTCTGCCGTTTGACGAAAGTACAAATCCTCATTCCTCATTTATTTGGAAGCGGTAAAGTGCTTATGGATTTGATGGAGCCAGTAAAATCTACTGTCATGGTATTCCCAACCCCGGCTCCTGTCTTGCTTGAGAATAATCATGACTCCCATGACATTGGCGAGGTCCCTGCTCTGCATTCGTTATTTTACGATGTATTTCAGCCGATAGGCACAAGGGAATATGTACCTGGTGACAGGTTTCAGGACATACACTGGAAAGCAAGCGCAAGGACGCAAGTGTTACAGACAAAGGTCTTTGCACCCGCAGTGAAGAAAGAGTGGATGATTGCCGTAAACCTTTCAGAAAAATACTCGATTACAAGGGACCTCGAAAAGATCATTAAACATACTGCATTTTTAATGCATCTTGCTGCCGGGCAGCAGATTTCTTTTTCACTGGTAGTGAATATCAGGAGTCAGGGGATCACCCCGTTCTATTACTTACCGTCAGGCACAGGCAGGAAACATCAGCAAAGAGCTCTTGAAATGCTTTCGGCATTATCGACTGACGATTCGACGATTCCGTTTCATATTGTATTGCAGCATCTTTCCATCCGTCAGCTTGTCCCTTCAGTATTGATCACTGCAGGCATACTTTCGGTGGAAAGTGAGAAAAGATTAAGTAAGATCAGAGCGGGTCACAGGGAAATTTACTCAATGTATATTGAAGATAAACAAGGAGTCGTCACGATATGGAAACAAAGATCGAAAATTCCTTCTTAACCGTCAGGGAGCAGCAGCTTCTGCTTAAAATAGGTTTATTATTTGGGGTGGACCTTCTGTTCGTGATGCTCTCTGCAACCCTGCTGATTGAACAGGAGGGCATCCTGACCCGATACGTCCCGTTTATGTCAGTTGTGTTTCTCTTCCTTTACCCGGCCATGATCATTTGGGTCAAGAAGAAAGGCATTCATTCCTTGATACTGTACTCAGTCCTTCTGTTTTCAGGGGCAGCAGGTTTCTATCTGTTTAACATTACCCTGTGGATGACGGCGGTTATCCTATTATTTCTTCATTGGAGAATAGGCTCATATTTTCAAAGTGAAGATGATCAAATTGATGTCTCCAGCCCGATTATTCTAGGGTTTTTATGTCTATCTGCCTTTTCGCTTATCATAGGGAATGCAAGGGATTTGGGTAATGGCATGATTATACTGACCCTGATCCTGCTAATGTTTTCCCTTGTTTCAACCGTGACCAGCTTCCAGCGGATGCTCATAGGCGGTACCGGTGAAGGGAGCTCTAATAAAAGAAATCTTATGAAGCCCTTTGCTGTATTGCTCGTTGTGTTGGCTGCAGGAGGTGTTTTATCGGTTTTCAGTTCATATGCAAGGATGGGGTTTTACTGGATTTTGAATAAAGTATTCTGGCTCTTTTCCTTCCTTGTCAATCCTTTATTTGCATTGTTAGTGAAGGTAAGGGATTGGATCATGAGTAAGATTTCGAGGGATACGCTGTCCGGTTTTGGGTTGAAGCTTCCTGAAGAAAAGCTTGATGAGGCACAGCAAGCGGCTTTCTATGATGGAATGTCTTATCCTTGGCTGAACGAAATATTGATTGCTGTCTTTATCCTGGGTGTCATCATCTATTTCATTAAAAAGAAGAAAATAGCATATGAAATAGAAACCGGTGGTCAAATGTCCCCTCTAATGTCAAAGTTTAAAAAGAGGGAGCTCAAACAAAAAGAGATTTCAGGGGCTATTCATTATTCAGCAGCGGGGAATGCCATCCGACAAGCGGTGAAGGAGCTGGAAAAAGAGGCGGCTGCCAAAAAAATTGGCAGGAAACCTAATGAAAACATCCGGGCCTGGTTTTTCAGAATGGGGTTAAATGAAGATGAGGCTTTCTTTAAACTATATGAAACAGTCAGATATGGAACCAAGATCCCGGATGAAAAAGAAGTATCCTCTTTTGTAAAACGCACAAAAGAGCATATGACTGCTTTGAATGACAGAGATAGATAAATAAACTGATGCGGGCTTAGCCTGCATCAGCTTTTTTAATTCGCTTGTTCATAGGGTAAGATAACAGTGTATAAAGGAAAGGGAGGTTTGGCTATTGTTATTTGCCATCAAAGACCTGGTCTACAAAGATATACTGGAAATAGGAGAGATGGACATACCTGAAAACAAAAATACGTGCATCATCGGAGAAAGCGGTGCGGGTAAATCCACCCTTCTCAAAATGTTCAACAAAATGTACATACCTGATAAAGGAACGATTCATTATAAAGGCAATCCAATCAAGGATATGGACCCTGTGAATCTGCGAAGGGAAGTGGTAATGATATCTCAGACACCTTTACTCTTTGGTGACACCATAGAAGAAAATCTTCAGAAAGGATTGATTTTCTCTGAAAAGCAAACCGCAAGCCGTGAAGAAATGACTCAGGCGTTGAAAATTGTGAAACTGGACAAGGATTTGGATACGGATGCAAAAGAGCTATCCGGCGGTGAAAGGCAGCGGTTGTCGCTTGGGAGGGTGCTTCTGATGAAACCTGAAGCATATCTGCTGGATGAGCCGACCTCCGCTTTGGATGAGGAAACAGAATTAGAAGTGATGAAGAGCTTTATTGTAGCTGCACGGGAACATGGGGGGACAGTGGTTATGGTGACTCATTCAACGAATGTTGCTGAACAATATGGTGACGAAATAATCAGGATTTCAAAAAGGTAGGGAGCGATTGACAGGTGGAAAAAGGAATCATTAATATTGAGCTTTGGAGATTTATTGCAGCGTATGCGTTCATCCTGCTTTTGTTAATCATCGTAAAACTAAGGGGGATTTCGCGGGAAAAGCAAATCATCATTGCATCTTTGAGAATGACATTCCAATTGATCATCGCCGGATACATCCTGACTTTTATTTTTGACAACCCAAGTCCGTGGCTGACATTGTTGATCATCTTAGTCATGGAGGTATTCGCAATCCGGAATGTCTTTAAACAGGTGAAACACGAGTTAAGTAAACAGCTTAAAGCCACGGTTAGTATTGCGATGACGGTCGGTACCCTTGGCTGCCTGTTTTATTTCAATATCGTAGTCATTCACTTCACTCCCTGGTATGAACCGAGGTATTTCATTCCGATAGCGGGAATGATCGTCGGGAATTCAATGACAGGGATCACGTTGGGGCTCAATACGCTCCTCGGAGGGCTGAAAGACCAGAGAGAATTAGTGGAGGGTGCATTGATGTTGGGGGCTACACCAAAAGCGGCATCCAAGAAATATGTCGATGATGCTTTCGACTCTGCCATTCTGCCTACTCTGAATAATATGATCGGCATGGGGATCATTTTCCTGCCGGGAATGATGACCGGCCAGATTCTTTCAGGTGTCAGCCCGCTGGTGGCAATCGAGTATCAAATCGCCATTCTTCTTGGAATCGTAGGAAGTGTTGCGCTGACAGTCATCCTATTCATTTACTTAGGCTATAAGTTCCTCTTCACTAAACATTCCCAGCTGAATATTTAGGTTAATCTCCCGTTTTGGTAAAAATGATAGAAAGAAGGATCCTCCCGTTCTTTTTACCTTATATGTCTGCATATGATAGAGAAAGAAGAATAGGGAGGAGAAATCTTTATGAAGTATGAAACAGAGCAAGCACTTCGGGTGAAGAGTCTGGCGATGGATGTTATAGAAGAATTGATGAAAGATGAACCGTGCTATGAAGCGAGAGACCTGAAACAAGTCTCTGAACTGTTCGCACGGTGCATTTGTGACCTCGTGAACGTATATACCAATATCTCGGAAGACCATCAAACAACACTCAGCGGAACAGTGATCAAAGCCAGGATCGGGTATAATACACTGCTTAAAAACACATCTATTAATGTTAGGAATAATAAGTATATTGAAAAAAGAGATTGATTCTAACTTCGATCTTTTTGAAATATCTCATTTTTTGTTTAAATGACGGATTGCTCCCTCTGTTAAAAGCTAATTTCCCAGAGATGAATCCGAGGTGGCTCACAGGTCACTTGCGGAAAACGAAGTCCTGCACGGAAATCAACCGCAGCAACTCATTTTTGGGGGAAACTTAAAATGGCAAACATAATAGTGGC
The DNA here is from genome assembly GCF_045897515.1 of Rossellomorea oryzaecorticis. NCBI lineage: Bacteria > Bacillati > Bacillota > Bacilli > Caryophanales > Bacillaceae > Rossellomorea > Rossellomorea oryzaecorticis. Next base: position 50,257 of record NZ_JBJOSA010000002.1, read on the forward strand.
AAATATATGAAATACTAAAAAAATAAAGCTTTACAATTGTGTATATCGCCATTGCATGCTATTCTTTTTTATTGAGCAGGCTTATAGGAAGAATGGATTAATCACTAGAAATAGTTGACGTTTTCTTCATAATCCATTACTTTTATGAAGCAACCAAAAACATTGTAGAATAAGGAGTCGATTCATAATGGCACAAAAAACATTTACAGTTACAGCTGAAACAGGAATCCATGCCCGCCCGGCAACTTTATTAGTTCAAACGGCTAGCAAATTCGACAGCGATGTACATCTTGAATACAAAGAAAAGAAAGTAAACTTGAAATCAATCATGGGTGTTATGTCTCTAGGTGTCGGTAAAGATGCTCAAATCACAATCATTACAGAAGGCAGCGACGAAGAAGAAGCACTTAAAAGCCTTGAAGAAACATTAAATAAAGAAGGTTTAGCTGAGTAATGTCAAGCATTTTAAAAGGCATTGCGGCATCTAACGGGATTGCCATCGCGAAAGCCTACCGTCTGGTAGAACCTGATTTAAGCTTCGATAAGAAGTCTGTTGAAAATGCAGACGAAGAAGTTGCTCGTTTTCAGAAAGCAATTTCAACTTCTAAATCAGAGCTGGAAGCGATCCGTGATAAGGCAAGGGAAGACCTGGGGGAAGACAAGGCCCAGATCTTTGAAGCACATCTTTTGGTACTAAGCGATCCAGAATTATTGACACCTATTGAAGATAAAGTGAAAACTGAAAGTGTAAATGCTGAATATGCACTGAAAGAAACTGCTGATATGTTTGTTAATATGTTTGAGTCCATGGATAACGAATATATGAAAGAACGTGCAGCAGATATAAGAGACGTAACAAAACGGGTTCTGTCACATTTACTTGGCGTGCAAATTGCCAACCCAAGTATGGTGACTGAAGAAGTGATTGTCATTGCAGAGGACCTGACTCCATCTGACACTGCACAATTAAACCGTCAGTTCGTTAAAGGATTCACAACTGATATCGGAGGCAGGACTTCTCACTCCGCTATTATGGCACGTTCAATGGAAATCCCTGCAGTGGTGGGTACAAAGTCGATTACTTCCTCCGTTGAAAATGGAGACGTGGTCATCGTAGACGGCTTAAATGGGGAAGTACATATCAACCCTACACCTGAGGTCATTGAAGAGTACAAGAAGGAACATGCCCGCTATGAGGAACAAAAAGCGGAATGGGCAAAGCTTGTCAATGAGCCGACAGTTTCCAAAGACGGCCAGCATGTTGAACTTGCAGCAAACATCGGAACACCTAAAGATTTAGAAGGTGTAAGAAACAACGGCGGTGAGGGAGTCGGCCTTTATCGTACAGAATTCCTGTACATGGGACGAGATGAGCTTCCGACCGAAGAAGAGCAATACGAAGCATACAAAGCAGTATTGGAAGGCATGGAAGGAAAACCTGTTGTCGTGCGTACGCTTGATATCGGGGGAGACAAAGAGCTTCCATACTTAAATCTTCCAAAGGAAATGAACCCATTCCTTGGTTATCGTGCAATCCGTCTTTGTCTCGATGAACAGGACATCTTCCGTACGCAGTTGAGAGCCTTGCTGAAAGCAAGTCCTTACGGAAATCTGAAAATCATGTTCCCTATGATTTCAAATCTCCAGGAGTTCCGCGAAGCAAAAGCGATTCTTGAAGAAGAGAAAAAAGCACTTCAAGAGAATGGTACAAAGGTTGCTGACCGCATTGAAGTGGGAATCATGGTTGAAATTCCATCGACTGCTGTCATGGCTGATGTATTCGCGAAGGAAGTCGATTTCTTCTCAATTGGAACAAATGACTTGATCCAATATACAATGGCAGCCGATCGTATGAATGAACGCGTGTCTTACCTGTATCAGCCATACAATCCTGCTATCCTGCGCCTTGTGAAAATGGTCATTGATGCCGCTCACAAAGAAGGCAAATGGGCAGGTATGTGCGGTGAGATGGCTGGAGATGAAATTGCTGTTCCAATCTTACTAGGTTTGGGACTGGACGAATTCTCGATGAGTGCTACTTCCATTTTGAGAGCACGTTCTCAAATCCATCGTCTGAACAAGAGTGATATGAAAAAGCTTGCTGAAGAGGTACTTCAGCTCGACACAAATGATGAAGTCATCAAGGCGGTCGAAAAAGCTGTTTCAAATGACTAAAAAATGTTTATTTGTCTGAAGCGGGGGTAATGTAATAAAGAATAAGAAGTTGAGGCACCCAAACGGCCTTTTCATTCTCATTTCCCCCTTTTCTAAAGGATTGAAAGTGTACAGCTTTCAATCCTTTTTTTTTATGGTTAAATGAATGGATTCTTCCATTCCATCAATAAGCCATAGTTACAAGATTCTTTATCATCAAGGTATCCATTCACTGCTTTCAATGGAGTTCTTCCACATTGAAGCAGGAAGGTGATTACGGGGTCTTTATACTCTCCCGAAGTTATTTTATATACATATTCATCAATGGTTAAATGTTCAGAAAATTTGTGGTAGGTTGGGTATGCGGCCCCCTCCCAGAAGGCGGTCAAGCTGCAAATGCACCACAATTTCATACATGGCATTCATCAATTCTTTCCCGAGTTTGAATCCCCGAAAATCAGGATCGATGCACAAATCGACAACATACAATGTATTCCCGAGCCCGCTGTGATTGCGGATGTAACCGTCATCCGTTATTTCGTCCCACGTATGATGAGGATGAGCAGGATCAAAGTCGACGATCAGACCAGTCATGCTGCCAGCAATCTTGCCATCGATTTCAACACATAGTGCTCCTAATGGGAAGTTGTCAATATGACTCGCCAGTTGTTCCTTATTCCACCATAATTCCGGAGGGAATGGCGGAGGGAAGGCACGCTTCTGGATTTTAATGAGTCCGTTGAAATCCGAAGTGGTATAGTTTCGAATAGTGGCCTTGTGAATTTGATCTTTTCTGAAGACAAATTGTTGTTTTCGATACATGATCGAACCCCATTTATCAGAAATTTACTTGTTCATTATACTTTATGAAAGCGCTTTTTTAAAGGTATTTCACAAAAATAATTTACCTAGATACTCTAATTATTAAAAGTTGAAAGTGTTCCGGTTTTGTACCCCTGTTGATTTACGTGCAAGAGTTCGCTTTTTGCGGGCGTACGTTGAGCCTACAGGCATTCTCGCAGGAGATTCTGTTCAGGTCCAGGGTCCAGACCCTCGAGGGCAATGATCGGGATTTTTATGTAGGTTATATGGAGGTTATAGGCGTTCTTGACGCAGGAGACGAAATGGCTGCACTCGCCTGATTAGGTAAAAGCAGCGTTTTGGCTCGGGGAATGCGAAAATGAGGCCTGCGGAAAGGGGTGCGATCGGGGAAATCTTTTAATTTTGACCCGTAATCTTTCGAAAACTGGACTTTTTCTTTCAATTCCGGGCAATAATCTTCAAATTCTGTGGGATGAAGATCTTTTAATTTTAAAATTTATTCCGTCACTTACCGAAAATACCCAAACAATAGGTTGGACGTGCTGGAAAAGCAAAGGAAGCCTTCAACACCGGGGCGTCTTATGCTTCCGCCTCTAATCAAAGCCATTTGCATTTGTGCGGCAGCAGGGCTCAGAGAGCACAAGTTATAATCCATTGGAGTCTTCGTATTGCACTCCGATCAACTTCTGGAGTAGAGCAATAATCAGTATATATTAACAACCAAAAAAATTTTTTATAAAAGTTTTATTTTTTGGTTTAGTTATTTTAAAAGGGGGGTAACCTATAATTAAGCATGAAATTGGAGATTAATTTCTCACTAACACCCCCTTTTCCTTTTTTTTGACTGACCGGTTTTATAGCCGGCAGTCTTTTTTTATTCTTTTTTATGGGAGGATTTGATTGAATACTTATGTAGTCCGCGATTAATACTAATTGTAGTGTTTCAGTAAAGAAGCATAAGAAGAGAAAAGGGGACCTGAGAAAATGGCTAAGCGAACAAAAAAGAATGATCCTCAGCAGAAAAATAAAAAGGGATTTGATTCTTCCCGTTTAAATGAAGAATTCGCGCATGAAATGGGCAGTGCAGCAGCAAACAAGATTCACAAAGATAAAGCAAAAAAAGAAAAAGCACCTAAAAACAACGGTGAATATACGAAGTAATGAAAAAGACAGACCTTGGTTTCGAAACCAAGGTCTGCTCTTTTAAATGTTAGTGTCAATGAAGGACTGAATCCTTGATAGACCTGATTTTAATTGCTCCATTGAGCATGCATATGAAATCCTTACGTAGCCTTCACCATAGCTTGAGAATGCATCACCTGGAACGACAGCCACCTTTTGCTCTTTTGCAAGCGCAAGTGCGAATTCAAATGAAGACATCTTAACCTGCTCCGGGATTTTCACAAAGAAATAAAATGCGCCGTCCGGTTTCACAACATCTTCAAATCCTATTTCTTTCAGGCGATCAAAGACATAATCTCTTCTGACCCTATACTCCTCCTTCATTTCCACTGCATCATTGATTCCATTTGTCAAAGCTTCATACGCTGCTTTTTGTGAGACCGAAGAGGCACAGGACACATTATATTGATGAATCTTCAAAAGATGTTTGCTGATGGATTCAGGAGCAAAAATAAACCCTATTCTCCAGCCTGTCATACTGTGTGATTTGGATAGTCCATTAATCAAAATGGTTTGTTCTTTAAGGTATTCAGCTATGGATCGGTGAGCGCCTTCAAATGTCAGTTCACTGTAAATTTCATCTGCCAATACAAAGATATTCCTGTCTTTCAGCACTGCTGCGATTTCTTTCAATTCTTCTGCATCAAGACTGACTCCGGTCGGGTTTGATGGGTAAGGAAGGATGATGCATTTTGTAGACTCTGTAATGTGCTTCTCGATTGATTCGGCCGTAACCTTGAAATTGTTACTTGTGGTATCTATATGTACAGCTTTTCCACCACATAAATGAATGATTGGTTCATATCCGGGATATACAGGACCAGGAAGAAGACACTCGTCCCCAGGTTCTAATATTGTCCTTAGCACGACGTCTATTCCCTGTGAAGCCCCTGTCGTGACGATCACCTCGGATTCAGGTTGATAATGCACATTATATTTTCTGCTCATAAAAGATGCAGCCGCTTTTCTCAGCTGAAGAAATCCTGCATTATGGGTGTATGAAGTGAAGTTATCATCGATTGCATTTTTGGCTGCTTCCTTTATATGGAGAGGTGTCGGGAAGTCCGGCTGGCCAATCGTCAGTGAAATCATTCCTTCTATATCAGCGACCAAGTTAAAAAATTTTCGTATGCCTGATATTTTGATATTTCTCACGTTAGGATTCAAGTATTGTTCCAATATACACACCTGCTTTTTTCATTTGCTACATATTTTATCATCTTTTACTGCAGTAAAGGAATGCATTTGTTTGAATCGATTAGAATCAGGGAATGGTTAGAAAAGAAAATAACATGGCATTGAAGGTGAGCAGCAATGATCAGGACGACGGCAATTTTGAATAATGGGGACATCCTTCAGGATATACCTTTATCAAGGGTGAAGGAAGACAATGTTAAATGGTACTGGGTCGATTTTAGCGAACCTGCAGATAAGGATATCCGCATGATGAAACGTTTCTTTCAGTTTCATCCGCTGGCTATAGAAGACTGTCTGGATGACTTTAGTGAAAGACCTAAATTGGATTTTTATGATGGATATATTTTTGTGCTGATGCATGCGATAAATCGTCATACACTTGATTCATACGAAGTGAATCTTTTTGTTAATGGCAGATTTATCGTTACTTTTCATAAGAAACCGGTAAATCAAATCGATCATATGTGGAAGATGGTAAGTGAAGAAGGTGCACAGCTGACTCCGTTCACCATCATGCATGGAATTATCGACAGGCTGGTCGATGAGTACTTTCCGTTGATCTACAGCATTGAAGACCGGCTGAATACAATAGAAGAGAATACGAATGAAGAATCCGATTCAAATCTGATGGATGAATTATTCGATATCCGCCATGAAATGTCCAAGTTGAGAAGGACGCTCATTCCAATGAGGGATTTATTATATAGGATCAGTAATTCAAGCAGATTGAATTCATTGAAGGAAGAACAACTGTATTTTAATGATGTATATGACCATTTGATCAAGCAAGTTGAAATGCTGGAATCCTATCGTGAATTTTCCGCAGATATCCGGGATAATTATCTATCCATCAATTCAGACAAAATGAATAATATCATGATGACGCTGACCGTCATCACTACTATCTTCATGCCTCTTACATTCATAGCTGGCCTTTATGGCATGAACTTTGTATACATGCCGGAGCTGAATGAACATAACGGATACTTCGTTGTCCTGACAGTAATGGCTCTTATTGCAGCGGTCATGTTCGGTTTCTTTGTAAAAATCGGCTGGTTGAAATTTGGTGGGAGAAAAAGAAGGAGAAGAAAAAGGCTGCTAAAGCTTAAATAAACCGAATCGGCTTTTTGGATCTCGCTAAATGGCTTGTTAGCAAAAAAATACGGGAAAACGGTGGATTTTTATTTCAAAACGCGTTATATTGATTGAGGACAAAAGAAGAATTGGGATAGGAACATTCCCGAGAGGTTCTAGCACAACCCTCTATAAAAAACTAAGGGAAACGGCATCCTTTGGTGTCGTTTGTTTTTGTTTAAGCGGATTTTCATAGCTGTCATTTACAGTTTCGCTCTGTTGTATCAGATATTCAGAGGGAAAAGCATGATTATAGAGAAATAAAGGAATCTTTTTTTCTTCTTTTCAAGGTGAAGTTGATGCCTGCAAAAAGAGAGGAGAATCATAATGAAACAAGAAAAAGCTTTGGTTGTATTCAGCGGGGGACAGGACAGCACCACATGCCTGTTCTGGGCAAAAAAGGAATTCAGAGAAGTTGAAGCGGTCACGTTCAATTACGGGCAGCGGCATGCAGCTGAACTGGATTGTGCAAAAGAAATAGCTGAGGATTTAAATGTAGCACATCATACGCTTGATATGAGTCTATTGAATCAGCTGGCTCCGAGTGCATTGACAAGGAAGGATGAAGCCATTACACATGAGGAAGGGGAATTGCCTTCTACATTTGTTCCGGGGAGGAACCTACTGTTTCTTTCATTTGCCGGGGTGCTGGCGAAGCAGATCGGTGCTAAACATATCATAACGGGGGTCTGTGAAACGGACTTCAGCGGCTATCCGGATTGCAGGGATATCTTTGTGAAATCATTGAATGTTTCACTCAATCTCTCGATGGATGCACAATTTGTGATTCACACACCGCTGATGTGGATTGATAAAGCCCAGACTTGGGAGATGGCCGATCGTCTCGGAGTACTGGATTATATACGTGAAAACACCTTAACCTGCTATAACGGAGTGAAAGGTGACGGGTGCGGTGAATGTCCCGCATGTGAATTGAGGCAAAGAGGTCTGAATCAATATTTACTAAAGAAACAAGGGGGAGAGGAATGATGCTTCAGCAAATTTATCCGTCTCCTACTCATGAGTATGAATTTGAACTGAATAAGGATATGCATTTTGCTGCATCTCACTATATCCCGCATAAAGATGCAGGTGCCTGTCAAAAGGTGCATGGTCATACCTATTACGCAAATATCACAATCGGTGGAAATCAACTGGATGACTCAGGTTTCCTCATAAATTTCAAACATATCAAGAAACTGATCCATAAACGTTTTGACCACACCTTGTTAAACGAGGACAGCCTTTTTTCAGATGAAGATCCTTTGAAATTCCCCACTACTGAAGTCGTGGCGAAAACTGTATGTGAAATCATCCAGGGGCATTTAGATACATTGGAACACCGTCCTGTGTGCCTTCAAGTGTTCTTAAGGGAAACGCCCACATCCTATGTCATATACAGGCCAAAAAGGGGGAAAGTATCATGAAAAAATTCCCCGTATTAGAAATCTTCGGTCCGACTATTCAAGGTGAAGGGATGGTAATCGGCCGGAAGACGATGTTTGTAAGGACTGCAGGATGTGATTACAGTTGTTCATGGTGTGATTCGGCTTTTACCTGGGACGGATCAGCAAAAGATGATATAAGGCTTTTGAATGCAGAGGAGATATGGAATGAGCTGAGTGAGATTGGAGGGAAAAGGTTCTCCCATGTGACGATTTCCGGGGGGAATCCTGCACTTTTATCCAACTTAGGTGAATTGCTCGACATTTTTAAGGAAAACGGAATTGAGTCCGCCTTGGAAACACAAGGAAGCAGATGGCAGGACTGGTTTTATGACATTGATGATTTAACGATATCACCAAAACCGCCAAGTTCAAACATGATAACAGATTTCAATAAATTGGATGAAATCATTCAAAAATTAAATGACAATGATTCTGCATTCAGCTTAAAAGTGGTGATTTTCAACGATGGGGATATGCAATATGCAAAGAAAGTGCATAAACGTTATCCATCAGTGCCTTTTTACCTTCAAACGGGAAATCCGGAAACTGCTGAAGAAAACACTGAAAAATTGGTTTCAGACTTGCTGAATGACTTTGAAATATTGATCGATAAAGTATCTATGGATGACGAATTGAATAATGTAAGGGTTCTCCCGCAGCTGCATACGCTTGTATGGGGAAATAAGCGGGGGGTATAGAGAGAAACACAAAAAGCGATTGAGTTCTTCAATCGCTTTTTGTGTTGGAACGTCTTTCACTTTCTTGCATTTTCATCTTGACTCTGGTCAATGCTGCTTTTTCCTTCAACATAAAAAACTTCGTCAAAGTCGTCATGACCTTCTTTGTTCTTGCTTATCGCAACCAGAGGATTTGAATACTGTGCAGGCAAAATGTGACCTGTTATCTCATCAAAATCAAGGATCCTTCTATTCTCCACATCTCTTCTCTCAGGCATATATACACCTCCTGGCTTTAGTTTGCTGATTAAGAAAAACAAGTATGTAAAAATTTTTATCACCTTTAAAATGCGTTGATGTGTAAAAAAATGCAGATATTGTTCGATATAAAATAGGTAAGGTATTTATCGTTGTTAACAAGAATGGAAGGACGTATCAAAATGAATGATTCTAAAGGTATCTTGCTCGAAAGCGGCACAAATGAACTTGAAATGGTTGAATTTGAAGTTCAAGGAAATAAATTCGGAATAAATGTAATTAAAGTGAAGGAAATCATTCAACCGGCCGCGGTCATACCCGTCCCTCACTCTCATACCCATGTAAAGGGATTGATTCAACTAAGGGGGGAAGTACTTCCAGTGGTGGATATGGCCAGAGTACTTGGACTTCAAGAAAAAGACTCTCCCCAGTCAAAATTCATCGTATGCGAGTTCAATAAACAAAAAGTGGTTTTCCATGTTCATAATGTGACTCAGATTCACCGTATTTCCTGGAATCAGATTGAAAAACCTTCTGAAATGTATTCCGGAATCAAGTCGGGGATCATTGGAGTAGTAAAACGTGAGGATTCAATGGTTTTAATGCTTGACTTCGAAAGTATTATGGTGGAAATCAACCCGGAATCAGGGATACATATTGATCAGGTGAAAAAACTGGGTAAAAGGGAAAGAAGGAATAAGAAAATCGTGGCAGCTGAAGATTCACCGCTCCTCCGAAAACTGCTCAATGAAACCCTGACGGAAGCGGGCTACGATTCAATTGAATTTTTTGAGAACGGAGCTGATGCATTTGCTTATCTAGAATCACTGTCAGAAGGTTCTGGATCTATTGAAGATTCTGTCGGTTTGGTTCTAACAGATGTTGAAATGCCCCAAATGGACGGTCACCATCTGACAAAGCGAATCAAAAGTCATCCTGTATTAAAGAAACTGCCGGTCATTATATTTTCCTCGCTGATTACAAATGATTTGAGGCATAAGGGTGAGTTGGTGGGGGCAGAAGATCAAGTCAGTAAACCTGAAATAGCAGAACTGATATCAAAAATTGATCAGTACGTACTGTGAAATATAAGAAATGGCTGCATGCTTTTGAAACATGCAGCCATCTGCCAAAAAAGGAATTCGCTTTAAAGCGCTAAAATTCGAACGTATTAAAAGAAGCTGTCACCCAGCTTTTTGAATACAGGTTTTTGATAATTGTTTTTCCTTGGTCTTTTGTGTTTATCTTCGGAATCGGACATTCCTGTATAGTCTTCCAAGATGCCCTTTGCCTGGTGCAGCCCCATTTTACTTCTCGGGTTCCTTATTGCCTGATTGAGTGTCCCCAAGTGCGGGAGCTGCTTGAAATCTTCTTTGGAAGGCGGTATGTGAAAGGTGTATTCACCGCAATCAACTAAGACATCCGACTGCTGCTGGCTGAATTTAGGATTGTTAGAAAAATGGAGTCCTACTTTTTTTGCTTTACCTTCACGGATCATCTTCATCAATGCACGCTTCTTCAGTGCATACAAGTATTTTGGGTTACCGGCAGTCTTTGCATGACGATTAACAGTGAAAATAGCTTGAGAGAGGGTATTTACTGATGTGGAGGAAGGGGTATCATTACTGGTATTTCTCAAGTTTTTGGCTCCTTTCTACTATATTCCTTACTATTATACCTTCTTTTTCTATCAATGGAAAGTAGGAGTAGGGATCTATTGTTAGAAAACTGGTATTTTTCTTTATATTCTTTGCCGCGATTTATTTAAAAAAAGAACTGGATCATTAACTGACCAGTTCTTATAAGTTAATTCAAGTTTTTAACAGCTTACCTTTGCGGGTAGATGTTGATATTTTCCGTCATATAACTCGGGGAAGGAGCAAAAGTGTTCCCGTAAGGCGCTCCTCCATAAGGGACTCCTCCATAAGGGACTCCTCCATAAGGTACTCCCCCATATGGGACACCACCATAAGGCGGATAATATGGCGGGCAGCATGGTCTGTTAAATAACAGCGGGCCGATGGCTAAACCTGCTAAACCACCTGCTAAAAACGGAAGGCCGAAAAAAGGAAAGAAACGTTGATCGTATCCTCTCATGGCAGGGTAGTTATAGGTATTATAAGGAATAAACGACTGACGATACATGAATAACCTCCTCTCTATTCTTATTATTATATGGTCTTGCTAATCACTGTGAGCCTGTATTAAATGAAAAAGCAAAATAGGGGAATTTGCCGGTTCCGATAAATAAAACGCAATAAATATTGAATTTTCTTACATATTTATAGGAAACGAATCCATTTACTAGTACAATGTATGTAGGATAAAAGAATCAACAAGTATAAGCGGATGAGGATGAAATTCATGCAGGCACTAAATAGGAAACAAGATAATGATAGATTAGACGTTGTTTTAAAAGACGTTGTATTGGAATATATAAATGACATGATTTTTATAATGAAAGTCGAAGAGGGACCTTCTTTTCGTTATGTATATATAAATGAATCAGCCAGGAAAAGCACAGATATAAAAAATGAGGATATGGGACGGTTGCTGGATGAAGTGCTTACAGGAGGGCTTGGTTCGCATATAAAAGAGAAGTATGTTCAACTGGTGGAGAATGAGGAGACAATCATTTTCAGGGACACTGTCGAGCTGCCGGGCGGGGAACAGATGATAAACGAGTCGATCTTGACCCCTATAAAGAATGAATTGGGAAAAATTGAATATGTTGTTTGTATTACGAGAGACGTTACTCCAATCATGAGAGAAAAGAAAAGGCTTTCAAATGCAAGGAATAGGTATAAGTCAATCATCGAACATAATTTGGACGCCATTTTCATATTGGATTCAAACGGGGTAATAAAGGAATCCAATATTGCAGGCTGTCAATTGACAGGGTATCAAAAGAGCCAAATGGTGAATTCCGCAATTTATGATCTCTTTCATTCATCGGTCAAGAAGGAATTAGAAGAGGCCTTAAAAAAGGCTTCAAACGGTATACCGTCTACACTGGAACATTGTATGCTGAATACGGTGACAGGAAAAGACAAGATCACAAGCATCAAAGCTGTACCGATTGTAGTGGAGGAGAAATTCGACGGGTGTTATATCATTATCAAAGATAATACTGTTTCTTTTGAACAAAATGAAATGATCCATTACATGGCACTGCATGATCAATTAACCGGTCTTTGGAACCGTAAAGCTTTAGATGAGCATCTACCCTTGTTCGTTCAATCCATGGAAGATTCGGGCCGTGAGCTCTCGGTATTGTATCTGGACCTTGATCGATTTAAATTTGTGAACGACACGCTGGGATTGACAGGTGGTGACCGGGTGCTTAATAAGATCACAAAGCGGTTAACGACGTTGACGAATGATAATTGCCTTCTTTACAGGCAGGGCGGTGATGAATTTATTTACCTTTTGAAAAACAGCAGCCTTGAGGAAACAAAAGAAAAAGCGACGGAAGTACTGACTTTATTTCAACAGTCATTCTTGATGGAGGGGCAGGAGTTTTACATCAGTCCTTCCATAGGGATAAGCAGGTATCCTGCAGATGGCTTTGACGGGAACACTCTCATCCAAAAAGCGGCGCAGGCACTATTCCAGGTGAAAGAAAAAGGCAGGGCCCATTACAGATTTTATCAAACATACATGGAATCAAGTTTTCCGAATTATATGATCATGGAATCACATTTAAGAAAAGCGATTGAGAAAGAGGAACTGTCCATTCATTATCAACCTCAGATCAACCTTTCATCCGGCACTGTAGACAGTTTCGAAGCGTTGATACGCTGGAATAACCGGAAGTTCGGGTTTGTGTCGCCGGGTCAGTTCATCCCGCTGGCGGAAGAAACGGGCCTTATCCACGGTATTGGTGAGTGGGTGCTCGAGCATGTATGCCTTCAGCTCAGAAACTGGAGGGAAAGAGGGAATAAGGATGTTCGGATCGCGATCAATATCTCCCCAAAACAGTTTCAGCAGGAACAGCTGGTGGATACGATCCGGGAGTACCTTGATAAGTATGGAATTCCGGCTGAATGCCTGGAGATCGAAATTACGGAAGGAGCCATGCAGGATACCCAGCAAACCTTGTCAGTACTTAAGAAACTTAAAGAATTGGGTGTGTTCATTTCTGTGGATGACTTCGGCACGGGCTATTCCTCGCTGAACTACCTGAAAAGGTTTCCGATTGATATTCTGAAAATAGACCAATCATTCGTAAGGGAAATCGGATCCAGTCAAAAAGATTCCGCCATCACGACTACGATCATCCATCTTGCTCACAGTCTTGGTATGGAAGTGATTGCTGAAGGTGTTGAAGAAGAGGGCCAGGTCCATTTCTTAAAAGAAGCAAACTGCCAAAAAGCACAGGGGTTTTATTTCAGTAAACCAAAAGTACCCGAAGAATTGGAGCATTATGTTTATGCTTAGTATGATTCGATCCATTAATTTGACAGTTTCGGGTGATATCACGTATGTTTAAGTGAGGTCACCACAGTTAGGTAAAAGAGTCAAGTTAATAAAGGAGAGGGATTAGATGAAGAAGAAGCAAATGGAAATCCTTTTTCTCCCCACCGATAGAGGGACGGTAAAAGTATATGTTTATGGCTTTCATACGCCCCGAACTCTTGGTCAGGTCTGCGTTACATTTCATAATGTTTCTGTTGAAGCAAAAGGATACAGAAGGAATAAGACGATTATTAAAGCATTGGCTCAGCTTCATGAAGCGATTGTCAATAATCAGGATAGTTAAATAAAGATCCGGTACATTTAAAATCATGTACCGGACTTTTTTTGTAAGAAAGCTGGCTGATTAGGAAAAAGATGTGGTAAGATAATGAGTGAATATTCATTCATTTTAAGGGGGAGAAAAAATGGGAGAAAAACAAACGGTCATTATCACCGGGGGATCCAACGGAATGGGGAAATACATGGCAAAGTATTTTCTGGAAAAAGGTTCTAACGTCGTCATTACTGGTCGTAATGAGGAGAGACTTCAATCTGTAAAAGAAGAGTTTGCTTCGCTTCAGGGAGAAATTGACGTGTTCCAGATGGATGTTAGAGAGCCGGAGCATGCAGAGGCTATGGTCAAGTTTACAACAGAAAAGTTTGGGAAAATTGATGTTCTGATCAACAATGCAGCAGGGAATTTTATCTGTCCTGTGGAGAAATTGTCTCCAAATGGTTGGAAGTCAGTCATTGATATCGTCTTGAATGGGACCTTTTATTGTTCTAATGCAGTGGGCAATTATTGGATTAAAGAAAATCATAAAGGCTCGATCATCAATATGGTGGCTACATATGCTTGGAATGCCGGAGCCGGGGTAGCTCACTCTGCTGCAGCAAAAGCGGGCGTCTTGTCCTTGACAAGGACCCTTGCAGTCGAATGGGGTCACAAGTATGGAATTCGTACCAATGCCATCGCGCCTGGACCGATTGAACGTACTGGAGGGGCAGAAAAATTATGGACCTCAGAAGAAGCTGCCAAACGTACGATTGAAAGCGTCCCTTTAAAACGACTGGGGACACCCGAAGAAATTGCAGGACTTGCTTACTTCATTTCTTCAGAACAAGCTGCTTACATGAATGGGGAATGCATCACATTGGATGGCGGGCAATGGTTGAACCCATTTCCGTTTTGATATCTTTCACGGAATGCTCACGATGCGGGGCATTCTTTTTTTTATCTCTTTTTTCAATCATAAACGAATGACAATTCGACTCCATCATGTGTTATAATTATGCAAAAAATGTATCAGGTTGGAGGAGTGCACATGGATCCATTGGATGTAATTAGCAATATTGACAAGGTCATTCCTTATTATCAACCGATTTTCAGTGCTGATGAACATAAGATAATCGGATATGAAGTGCTGGGAAGAATTCTCAAGGACAATGGCGAGGCAGTGAGCCTTGGTCCTTTTTTTAAGGGGAATGATATTCCTGACGAATATAAAATCGAAGTGGACCAGAAAGTGACGGCAGAGGCCATCCGCCAATTCATTAAATCCGATCAGCAGGGACTGATTTTTATAAACAAGGATGCAAGGCTCCTCATGCTTGACCATGGTGAATCCTTCCTTGAGCAGATGCTTTCCTTTAAAACGCAAGGACTTCAATTGAACCGCATTGTGCTGGAATTGTCCGAGAAGACATTTCAGGGTGATTTTGAACAGCTTGTACATGTATTGCTCTATTATAAAACGTATGGAATAAAAGTAGCCATTGACAATGTGAAGGGGAATATCGGTGAACTTGACAGACTGTCCCTTTTTTCTCCAGATATCATTAAGGTCGATCTTTCACAGCTCCGTAACGATGCAGGGAATAAAATGTATAAAGATATCTTATTCAGTTTATCGGTGCTTGCAAGAAAAATCGGTGCATCCCTCCTGTTCGAGCATATCGAAATTAATTATCAGTTGCAGTTCGCATGGTTGAATGGCGGCAGGTACTACCAGGGTTATTACCTCAGGCATCCTTCAAATGAATTCGTGCAATCCAACATCCTTAAAGACAAATTAAAAGAGAGATGCCAGAATTTCATCCGCTACGAAAAAAAGCATTTAGAGGCAGGATATCAATTTGCTGAAGATTTACATAAGGAAATCAACCGTATACTGACACTTCTGAAGAAACAGACACAAGACTATGATCAACTGCTCACCGGACTTGCTGACGCATTTACGGATAAGTGCTTCCGCTTGTATATGTGCGATGAAAATGGGTTCCAGGTCACCAGCAATATTTTGAAAGTACATGGCAAATGGGAAATTCACGAACGCTTCAAAGGAAAAAACTGGAGCTGGCGCCCTTATTTCTTGGAAAATATCATCAGGATGAGAATAAACAAAAAGGGGTTATTGTCTGATATCTACAGTGATATCGATTCGGGTGAGCCGATCCGAACTTATTCATATCCGTACGGTGACGGCATGTACCTGTTCATCGATCTGTCTTACGAATTTTTATTTGAAGAGGAAAGCCTTCTTTATTAAGCGGCATTTTGACATCTTTATTCAGCTGCCTGCCTTTTCATATTTCTTTGAATAGTGTGTTTCCATTAGGGGAAATTATCATTAAAGGAAAATTGAAGGAGGGGCATGGATGAGTATTTATATTATACTGCTCACTTTGATTGCTGTGGGAGTGGCAGGTTATTCAGTTTATTATACATTTAGAGTCGCTGGGCAGGAAAAAAGGTTAAAGGGTGAATATGACACAGACATACCGGAATCTGTTAAGGCGCATCCTTTTATGCGGAATCCGGTCTTCCTGGCGATATTAGTTTTTACTGTTTTCGTGGTAGTCATGATCCTTTATCTATCATTTAAATTTGCCTATTGATATTAGTCTAAGTTAACCAGAACTAATTTGCATGCGGTCAGGCAAATTAGTTCTGGTTTTTAATTTGTTCAGTGTACCTTTAAATCGGGAATCGGAGGCGGCTTGCTTAGAGGCGACAAGCCTAGACCAGAAGGGGGGGGAGGAATCCAGTTATTTGGATTTTTTTGGTAAGTGACGGAATAAATCTTAAAATTCAAAGATTTCCCCGTTGAATTCGAAGATTATTGCTCCGAATTGAAAGAAAAAGTCCAGTTTTCGAAAGATTAAGGGCCAAAATTAAAAGATTCCCCAAAAATCCCTCCCTATTCACCCCGTTCCAAAGCCCGCATTACCGCTTGTAGAGCCCCAAGATGCTCATTAAACCTGATGGGGCGAATACAACTATTCCATATACTGCACTAAGAACGCCTTTAACCTCCGTAAACCTCCATATAAAACAGATCATCACCTCGAGGCGCTCTCGTCCAAGCTTGACATCAACTGCTTCAAGAACGCCAGGAGACGCAGCGCCCGTCCGCCGAATCGAAATCTTGCATGGAAATCAATAGCGGAAAAAAAGCCTATTCTCCTATATCCCTTTTTTTAAGTTGGTTTAATATTCCAGTATTCTTCGTGTTTAACATATAGATATCCGGGAAAATGGCAAATAAGTGAAAAAGATGTCAATCAGTGTTGTTATTTTTCGAACAAAACTTAGCCAATCGACAAAGTTCAATTGCTACAATAGATTCACCTATTTTTTTAAGGAGGGGAATAAAATGGCTAAAAGCAAATTATTTATCCTTGTTTTGATCATCGGCCTCGTTTCAGCAGCTTGCGGACAAGTCAAACAGACACAGGCGTCCACGTTCACAGACAAGCAGGCAATGGCTATGGTGAAGGAAGCATTCCAAACCCAGGTTTCTTTAAGTGAAAAGCCTCAACCGATGGAGGACATCGAAAAGCAGCTTAACGAATCATTTACGGAGGAACTGACAAACTCATTCATAGAAGATAATGTTGTAATGGCAGAAGGAGGCTATATGACGTTCGGTTCAGACTTTGCACCGCATTATATTCCTTTCTTTTCTTACGACAAGTCCACCAATGTTGATTACAAAAACGGAAAGTGGTACATATGGGAAGAGCGTACAGGGGAAGATGAAGGTCCTGTAAGCACAGCTTCAGGAGTGGAAGCAGTGGTTTTAACAAAGGAAAAAGGAAACTGGAAGGTAGCTTCCATAACAAATGAAATACCGGATCATCTTAAATAGACAGAAAAAAGATACCCACGCGAGGTATCTTTTTTTTTTCTGGAAATCATTCATATTTCCAATGCTGCTTTGAGTCCATCCAAATCGAACCCGGTTATGACTGTATCGTCTACGGTGATTGTAGGAGTCGAATAGGCCTTTAACTGTTTTATTAAGTAATCTCTTGCTTCGTTGTCTTCCTTAATATTTTTTTCAATGTATTCGATTTTATATTCTTTCATGAAAAGCTTGACCACCTCACATGGAGGACAATCAGGCTGTGTGTACAACGTAACATGTTTCAACGTTTCATTTCTCCTTTCTTGGTTAAAAAATCGACGATCCCCATCGCTGAAACCTTCATGTCGAGTTTCAATAAGTTAAACATGGGGTGATCCGGATCAGCACCGCTGCGGAAGAATGAAGTTTTCACCATGTTAAAAAGCTCAATGGAAAGCTTCTCAACATTCTCATTGAAAGAGGCATTGGAAGAAAACACTGTTTCGGCCATGGCCATGAACTGATCCAGCCACACTTCAACTTCGCTTAAAGCATGGGCCGGTTCTTCTGACATGCCGTAATGCCCAAAGTAGATTCGTTTCAAGTCTTTGCCCTTGAAAAACTGAATGGAATCCTTCATGTCACCAGGGCTGAATTGGTTTGGGGAAGTGGAAGGGAGATAAAAGGATTTTCCTTCAGTCCGGTACTGTATTCCACAGGTATCACCTGTGAACATACCTTCTGACACTGGATCGTAAATGCTGAAATGATGTTTGGCATGACCAGGTGTGTCATAAAAGGTAAGCGTACATGTCTCACTGAGTCTTAAAGTGTCCCCGTGCCCCTTAACCACCATCCGTTCTTTTGGTATGGGTTTGATTGGAGAAAATAATCGTTCGAAATCATCTCCGTAAACCGCTTTTGCACCTGCAGCCAGCCTGGATGGATCATTCAGGTGCCTGTACCCTTTTGGGTGGACGACTATTGTCGCTGAAGGGCACTCTTCCAGGAACAGACCTGCTCCTCCGGCATGATCTAAATGGATGTGGGTCAGAATTATGTATTGAATATCTTCTAATTTAATGTTTAACTTAGAGAGACCTTTTTTTAGATAAGGAATTGAGGGACTGGCAGATGTTTCAATGATCGTAAGCGATTCTTCGTGAATGATATAGCTTCCGGTACGTCCTTTTAATGACAAATCCATCAGGTCGACTAATGATATCCTAGAATCCAAATGCTCGATACACATCGTAACAAATCCTTTCTTAACAGTTATCTTTCTTTTCATTATATAGGATTTTTCAGGTGATTAGGGCAAAACATTAGATTTAACAGGATAGAATTTGGTACAATGCAAAAGCTATGAAAAAAGAAATAGAACAGGAAAGGAGAGACTGCTTATGTCTCAGCTTCTTGGAATCATACAAAGATTAAAGACATTGCAAGAACAAGGTGAACAAGGGGAAACTCAACAGCGTTTTTTTGAATACAACGGAAAGAAGATCTGTGAGGTAAAGTATCTGCCGAAACAGGATACCTTTGAAATTGAAGTCATGAATGAAAAAGGGAGCAGTTTTCCTTTTGACAACATCGACATCACGGCAATCGAAATTTATGAATTGCTGCAGGAAGCAAATCAAGAATAATACAAAGATAACCAGATGAGATCTTAATCTTATTTGGTTATTTTTTTTGGATTCTACCCATTTATTGTAATTTAGGATTGATTATTACAACATTTTTCTGTTCATGTGTTAAAATTAATTTGGCACTTGCTGAAAAATTGATATTTAAAACAACATGATTTTTAAAAAAGTAACAAGGTAAATGAAACATTAAAAATGAGGGGTTTTGCATGATTTCATTGAATAGTAAGGAATTTTTAGAAACGAACATTAAAGATTTTATCATTCCATCAGAGAAAGTCGCTCATGTCCAGATCGGGAACTCCCTGGAACATGCCTTGCTGCTTCTCACTAAGAGCGGATATTCTTCTATACCCATATTGGATCCCGCATTTCGTTTGCAAGGACTTATCAGTTCCTCGTTAATAACAGATGCAGTGCTGGGGCTCGAGCGCTTTGAATTTGAAAGGCTTGAATCAATGAAAGTTGAAGAAGTGATGACGGGGGAATTCCCTTCCATTTCGCTGGATTCTGATTTTAAGAAAGCACTAGAGCTGCTGATCAATCATCCTTTTCTGTGTGTGATATCAGAAGATGATTCTTTTGAAGGGATTTTGACAAGAAGAGTGATGTTGAAGCAGTTAAAACGCAATATCTATACCTCCTGATATTTTTTGGGGGAGATTATATGGAGGGCAGGGTGAACCTGCTTGCAGAGCGGGGAGGATGGCATTACGTGTCATCCTCTTTCAATGAAGAATGATGTAAGGAGAACGATATGAGCAGTTTGGGGAAGAAAACTATTAAACAGACAAAAAAACCATATGTACTGGGAGCAGTAATGCTTGCAATGTTTATGGGAGCGATTGAAGCTACGATCGTTTCTACCGCCATGCCAGCGATCGTAGGGGATCTGGGTGGGTTCTCACTTTACAGTTGGGTATTTTCTGCATATTTATTAATGAATGCTGTTACGGTATTGATCTATGGGAAGCTATCGGATCTATTTGGGAGGAAACCGATCATTACAGTGGGCATCATCATTTTCCTGATTGGTTCGATCCTTTGCGGGTTTTCCCAATCAATGACACAGCTCATCGTGTTCAGGTTTATTCAAGGTTTCGGTGCCGGCGCGGTGCTCCCTATGGCAACGACGATCGTCGGTGACATTTATTCAAAAGAGGAACGCGCAAAAATACAAGGCTATCTGTCGAGTGTCTGGGGGATTTCGGCAATCAGCGGACCGCTCATCGGAGGAATTCTTGTAGAATATGTGAGCTGGCGGTTTGTCTTTTGGATCAATATCCCGTTGGGAATCCTCGCCATTGCAGGCCTATGGTTATTCCTGCATGAGGATATAGAGAAGAAGAAACCTGTAATTGATTACGGCGGTGCCGCATTGCTTGTGCTGACCGTATCCACATTAATGTTTGTACTGGTAGAAGGGGGTGTGCGCCTGCCGTGGGATTCCTGGCAGACGATCCTTCTGATCGGTTTGTCTGTCACGGGTCTGGCTGTGTTTGTTTATCATGAAATGAGGACACCCCAGCCTATGATGCCATTTGATTTGTGGAAAGTAAGGTCCATTCTCGTAGCGAATGTGGTGTCACTTACTACTGGTATCATGCTTATTGGGATTTCGAGTTTTCTTCCCGCCTTTGTACAGGGAGTCATGGAAAGAAGCGCTACTGTTGCTGGATTCACCCTCACAGCCATGTCGATAGGCTGGCCGATTTCAGCAACGATTGCAGGGCGGCTGCTGATAAAGGCCGGTTATTTCATCACCTCTTTGATTGGGGGGATTGCACTCGTGGCGGGTGCAGCTGTCTTTGTGTTTATGCAGCCTTCATACGGGCCGTTATGGGCAGCATCAGGCTCCTTTTTAATCGGGGTCGGGATGGGGCTTTCATCCACGGCTTTTATCGTTTCCATCCAGTCCACTGTCGAATGGAAGGTAAGGGGCATCGCGACAGCAACGAATATGTTTATGAGAAACCTTGGGACCACGATAGGTGCAGCACTCCTTGGAGGGATCCTGAACAGCAGATTGCAGGACTATCTCCAAAAGACGAATGCAGACAGTGATCTATCAATAGATGGGGTGAATGCTTTATTAAGCGAATCAGAGAGGGCAGCAATGAGCCCCGAGCTGATACAAACTCTTCAGGACGGTTTGACATCATCACTACACACCGTCTACCTTGTCGTCCTTCTCTTTGCAGTATTCAGTCTTATCGGAATCATGTTCATCCCAAAAGACAAGAGTTTAAAGAAATAGGCGGAGTCCAACTTGTAAGATAAGGATCAACGTAATGATATTCAATAAGATCCCAGCTTGTTTAATGGAGATTTTAGATGCCAATCTGACAGAGAGCTGAGCGCCGATCAAAGCACCCAAAGCAAAAGGGACAGCAGTCATCCAGTCGACATGGCCATTGACCAAATACATGATGAATGCCCCAAGGCAGCTGACAAAGGTCTGGAACCTCGTCAATGCAACGGTCTTTAAATAAGAGAAACCGTGCCTTAAATATGTGTACATGAGGATAGTGGCCTGGCCGGGGCCGAATAATCCGTCATAGCTGCTGATCAAAAAAAGTTTACCAAAAGGAAGCTTATGTTCTTCTGCTGCTTTTTCAGTCTTGTTTCTTTTTAATATGCTTAAGAGCAATGCACCCAATAAGAAGAAAAAAGCCATCCATTCGAGCACTTCCGGGTCTATCTTGTCTGAAAGGAGAGCTCCTGCAAGTCCGCCTGTAATGGCAATCGGAACGATGGGGATGCATTCTTTCAGGGTTATTTTACGATCTTTAAGCAAGTAAACAAAGCTTGATGATGAACTGATGATATTTGAAAATTTTGCAGTCGCTATACTGGTGTGGACAGGGATGCCGAGAAGCAGCATCATCGGCATGCCGATCAACCCCCCGCTTCCTGCAAGTGTCCCGATAAAAGCGACAGTCATACCTGTTGCAAACAATAGCAGTTCCATTTTTCCCACCTCGCTGTTCTTTGTACTTAAAGTGTATTCCAATATTAATGATAATGAAATTTTAATTATTTTAAGATATAATATAAGAAAAACTTATGAGGTAATGAGCATGGCATTTACGGAATATCAATTACTGCAAGTATTAGCCCAGGAAATGAATATGAGAAAAGCAGCCGAAAGACTGTTTGTCTCTCAGCCTGCACTATCTCAGCGGCTGCAAAATATCGAAAAAGAATGGGGAACCAAACTTTTCCTCCGCTCACAAAAAGGATTGACGCTGACCCCGGCCGGTGAGCTTGTCGTCAGGTTGGCAGAAGAAATGCTGGGGAAGCAGGAACTTGTGAAAGAACAGATCCAGGCACTTGAAAATGAGGTTCACGGTACATTAAAGATTGCCTGTGCGTCGATTGTCGGTCAGAACTGGCTGCCGAAAGTCCTGAAGCGCTTTGTCGAGACCTATCCCCACGCAAAAATATCTCTTATGACAGGGTGGAGCAGCGAAATCCTGAAGGCGATCTATGAGGATGAGGTACATATCGGTATCATTAGGGGAACGCCAGATTGGAAAGGCCCGAAACATCATTTATTCCAGGACACTTTGTACTTGGTGGATCGTGAAATCCAGTCAATTGAAGAAGTGATGAAAACAGACAGACCGTTCATACAATTCAAGAGTGATTCGAATTACTATCAGGAAATACAGGAATGGTGGCACCGACAGTTCCAGACGACCCCGAAACGCACTATCGTAGTGGATCAGATCGAGACTTGCAAACAGATGACCCTGAATGGAATCGGATATGCCATACTGCCTGCAATCACTCTTGATGATGGGATGGAAGAAAATATATATAAAATTCCACTGGTCGATGATCATGATGCCCTCATTCACAGGGATACCTGGCTGCTCGGCTACGAGTATGCTTTTGAACTCAGGCAGGTCAGTGCATTTGTTGAGGTCGTAAAGGAATTCCTTGATGGAAATTCACAATAAACAGGATTTTTGGGTTGTCTTCTACCCTTTAATTTGTTAAAGTAATTCAAGAAAGAATCTGAATTTATACATAACTTTGGAGGGGAAATACATGAAAATGATGGATGCAAACGAAATTATTTCGTTTATTCAAAATAGTACAAAATCAACACCTGTAAAGGTTTATGTGAAAGGGGAATTGGACGGAATCGATTTTGGCGCTTCCTCTCAAACATTCATTGATGGAAAGACAGGGGTTGTATTCGGAGAGTGGAATGAACTTTCCAAGGTACTTGAAGATAACAGTGATAAAATTGAGGATTATGTACTTGAAAATGACCGCAGGAACTCAGCGATCCCACTGTTGGATTTAAAAGGTGTCAAAGCGCGTATCGAACCTGGTGCCATCATCCGTGATCAGGTCGAAATCGGAGAAAACTGCGTCATCATGATGGGCTCAGTCATTAATATCGGGTCAGTCGTAGGTGCAGGGACGATGATCGATATGAATGTGGTCCTAGGCGGAAGGGCAACAGTAGGTAAGAACTGCCATATTGGTGCAGGAGCCGTGCTTGCAGGTGTCATCGAGCCGCCTTCAGCAAAACCGGTCATCATTGAAGATGATGTAGTGATCGGGGCGAATGCCGTGGTATTGGAAGGCGTAACAGTCGGCAAAGGATCAGTGGTCGCAGCGGGTGCAGTAGTCGTTGATGATGTGGCACCATATACGGTTGTAGCAGGTACGCCTGCCAAAAAGCTTAAAGACATCGATGACAAGACCAAATCAAAAACTGAAATCAAGCAGGAGCTTCGTCAGCTGTAAACGACTGTCGAAAAAGCTGGAATTCATATTTTAGAAACACTCTCATGAAAGAACGGGCGGAAAGAAAAATCTTTCGTCTGTTCTTTTTGTCTAGAGTGGTGACAGAAAGGCAGGGTGCGGCAGGATGATTGCTAAAGATTTCAAGACCATCAGAAGAGACCTTCACAAAATCCCGGAACTGGGATTTCAAGAATTCAAGAC
Organism: Rossellomorea oryzaecorticis; assembly: GCF_045897515.1. Lineage (NCBI taxonomy): Bacteria > Bacillati > Bacillota > Bacilli > Caryophanales > Bacillaceae > Rossellomorea > Rossellomorea oryzaecorticis. Next base: position 74,334 of record NZ_JBJOSA010000002.1, read on the forward strand.
ACAGAAGTATTTGATTGATTATATTACAGATTTGCCTGCACATCGATATCAGTTGAAGAAATGGAAGACAGGCCTGCTTGTAAAAGTGCCGGGTACAAACCCTTCAAGAGTCATCGGTTACCGTTCCGATATAGACGGACTGCCGATCAAGGAAGAAACAGGTCTGGAGTTCCATTCCACTCATGAAGGAAGGATGCACGCATGCGGCCACGACCTTCATATGTCCATTGCACTTGGCGTACTGACACATTTTGTTCAGTCCCCTATAGAAGATGATTTGCTGTTCATTTTTCAACCGGCAGAAGAAGGACCCGGAGGAGCACAGCCAATGCTGGATAGTTCCGAGTTGAACGAATGGATGCCCGATGCCATTTTCGCGTTGCACATTGCACCCGAATATGAAGTCGGCACGGTGGCGATAAAAGAAGGGCTGCTGTTTGCCAACACATCTGAATTGTTCATCACATTCAAGGGGAAAGGAGGGCATGCTGCTTATCCCCATCAAACCAAAGATATGATTGTAGCTGCTTCTTATTTTGTAACACAGCTTCAGTCAATCGTATCAAGGAATGTGGATCCGCTTGACAGTGCGGTCATTACGATTGGAAAGATGGAAAGCGGCACCGTCCAAAATATCATTGCCGAAACAGCCACCCTCGAAGGTACTATCCGTACACTTTCCCCCAAATCGATGAAAAGTGTGAAAACGAGGCTGGAAGCTTTGGTCGAAGGCATGAAAATCAGTTATGACTGTGATATTGAAGTTGATTACGGCAGCATGTATCAGCAAGTGTACAACGATCCCAAATGGACGAAGGACTTCGTTACGTTTATTGAGAAAACAGAAAACAGGAATCTTGTTATCTGCAAAGAAGCCATGACCGGAGAAGATTTTGGCTATATGCTGGAGAAAATACCTGGGTTTATGTTTTGGCTGGGTGTGAATTCTCCATACGGCCTGCATCATTCTAAACTCGTTCCGGATGAAGGCGCGATTGATTTTGCCATCTCGTTATTGACGGACTATTTCGAATCACTGAATGGAAAGAATTAAAGGAAAAGGTCCGGAGCCGTTAGTATCGGCGCCGGACCTTTTTGTTATTGCTCTTTCTTTTCAATATAGACTTGATGAGGGAATGGAATTTCAATACCGTTTTGATCGAGAGCTTCTTTTAATGCTTTACGAAGCTTTCTTTCTACACCCCACTGTTCCATATTCCTCGTCTTCCCGATAATGCGGAGCACCACATCGGAGGCTCCCAGAGTCTGAACCCCGACGACATTCGGACCTTCCACAATGTTGTCGTCTTCCCGGGCAATCCTGTCGCACACTTCCTGCATGACTACCATTGCCTTATCGATGTCATCATCATACGAAATCCCTATATCCACAAGTGCACGCATATTCCCTCTGGAATGATTGCTGACACTGGTGATTTCCCTGTTAGGAACGTAATGAAGCGTTCCATCGAATCCCCGGATATGAGTAGTGCGGAGACCAACCTCTTCTACGATACCTGAGAAATTCCCGGTGCTGACATAGTCGCCGACGTCGACTTGTTTTTCTAAAAGAATGAAGAAGCCTGTCACCACATCACTGACTAGTCCCTGGGCGCCGAATCCAACTGCAAGACCGACGATTCCGGCACCTGCAAGGATCGCCGTTACCTGAATGCCGAATATCTGTAAAATTGTAACAAAAAAGATGAAAATCAGGACATATCCTACAATGTTTTTACTGAGGCTTTGGAGCGTCTGTGCTCTGCCTGCGGAAACGTCATTTCTTTTACTATACTTATCAAATATTCTTTCAATCACTTTGTTTGCAGCTGCCTTTACCATTATGAAGGCAATCCAAATCGCCAGTATCTGCAAGGCGCCTATTCCTATAGTGACAAGAAGCCCGCCCCAATTGAAATTGGCAATCCTGTCGCCTAAACCATTTAATCCAAGTATGTAATCCAATCCAAACATCCTTTCCAATAAAATTATGAACCTTTATAGTATACACATTGACAGATGGGTTATGTCAAAGAAGAAACCTGTCAACAGCCTATAGATTTATTCCCCTCCTGTATGGAGATAAACAACTTTCGCAGAACAGAATATCCAACAGAATGATTAGAATGTATCGGTCAAACGACCGATTTTTTGTGCGACGGGCAGTCGCATTGAGTGTTGACTTAGAGTCAACACTCTTCTTTTCATTATCGGAAAGAGACGTCATTTCGATGAAACGACTTGGGGAGGATAATGAATTTGCAATCCCAGATGGTGAAAATCCATACCCGAGGAGACTGACCTAGCTCGGGAAGCTTAATCTAGGGCAACACCGTGAGGTGTTGTCTGAAGGAGATGCGGAAAATCGAGAGACCCGTAAGCGAATAGGTAGACCCTAATGCAATAAGTGTGAAGCACAGCGGCGAGGTAAGTTGGCGACTTTTCGAAAAGTGAGGAAGCCCACTTAAGAGGCATTTTCTTCAGAAGTCAGAACAAGAAAATGTGACTTATAGCGTGATGGTGCAGGGTATGCTTATAAGGGAAATGTGACGACCCCGTGAGGACTCCACCTTACCGAACAGGCAGGGTTCTAGTCTATAAGGGTAATCCGAAGTGACGCAGAACTGGTGGAGTAGTCAGACATTCTCATAGTACGGGAGTAACTTGATGACCATAACATCAAGCGAACGGAAGGGGAATGACCTATGGCTCCAAGCCATGAACAAGATGTAATGATAACAATCATGATACCGCGGTAAAACCGTTTGAATGTACATCAAGGAAAGGCGTGGAATACGCAATGAATCAAGAGTGGAAGTTTAAATTACACAGTGTCTATGGACAAATATTATTCGACCGAAAACTAACCCAAAGCTTCGAGCAAGTAAAAGCAAACAAGGGAGCAGGGGGAATTGACGGAGAAACCATAGAAAGTTTTGATGCTAAATTAGAAGATAATATCATGGCATTATTAAACAAACTGAAAGCAAAGTCCTATCAAGCTCAACCGGTTAGAAGAGTATATATTCCAAAAAAGAATGGGAAGAAACGACCGCTGGGTATTCCTACTATTGAAGACCGTATTGTCCAACAAAGTGTGGTAAATGTACTTCAGCCAAAATTCGAGGACAGCTTATTTCACAATTGGTCAGTTGGTTATAGACCGAATCGTGGAGTGGAAAGAGCATTACAATTAATCCTTTGGAATATCGAACAAGGATATAATTACATTTATGATTGCGACATTAAAGGATTCTTTGATAATATTCCACACAAGAAACTCATTGGAATATTGAAGAAATATATTTCAGACCGAACGGTCTTAGGTTTAATTGAGCAATGGCTTAAAGCTGGATTTATGGAAGAGGGAAAGCTCATTCATTCCGATTATGGGACACCGCAAGGTGGGGTTATATCTCCACTTCTCGCAAACGTATACTTGAATGAACTAGATTGGGAATGGGACTTAAACGGAATTCGATTTGTCCGTTATGCCGATGATTTTCTGTTGTTCGCCAAATCGAGGGAGACTATAGAAAAGGCTGCATCCCTAACTAAGGAAAAGTTAGGTGAGTTGGGTCTAGAAATCTCTAAAGAGAAAACAAAAGTAGTCAACTTTAGTAAGGATGATTTTGACTTCTTAGGATTCACCTTTCATCATTGGAGACCGAGAAAAAAGGACAATAAATCTGTTTTCCACGTTACTCCTAAAGAAGACTCCATAAAAGATTTTCGATTGAAAATTAAGGAGAAGACTAGAAAGACGTTAACCTTGAGCAAGGAAGAATGGATAAGTCGAGTAAATCCAATCATAAGAGGGAAGGTCAACTACTATGTGACCATCATTAAGGCTATCAAAGCTAATGAAGAACTAGGACAAAAGAGCCGATGCATCACTCGATGGATGCGAAGTAAGTTGAAAGCAATCGATGGTTACATAAGGAAAAGACTACGCGTAGCATTTATTCATAAACATCCGAATCAAAAGAAAGAACAAAAGATGAGGTATAAATGGAATAATCGCTTCTTTGTAAGTATTAAGTTAATACCGAGTTACTGGCTTTACCTTAACAAAGCTTACGGTTACAGTCTTGACGAATATTTAGTTGAATTGAAGATTCTAGGAAAAAGGAAACAACAAAACGCAATTAAACGTGCAAAAGAAAATGGTGAGGAATACTTCACTCCTCACAGAATCCAAAAGATGCAAAATGCCTGGAACGCATCCTCTTGATAAACATTGTAACATTTGGTAAGCCGTATGCCTTAATAGGGCACGTACGGTTTGATAAGGGGGAAGCCTCGGAAGAGGTTTCCCTACTTTATTATATTTGTTTCAAACTAAAATGAACGAGATAGAAAGACTTTAAAAACAATTCACAAAAAAGTAAAAAATTCTAAAAAAAGGGTAGATAAATATTTCGAAAGCCGATATATTTAATAATACGTCGTTTTTACGCACCCAGGGGAAGGGAGAGGAATTATGGAAACATTCAAAAAATTAAAAGCCTATTATTGGCCGTATAAGAAGTACTTTTTCATTTCAATGTTCTTCTTATTATTTGTAACGGGGATTACCGTTGTATATCCAATCATTCTTCAAAAAACCATTGATGATGTCATTTTAAAAGGGAACTATAAATGGATCCCATATCTTGCATTTGGATTCGTCGGCATCATGATATTGAAGGGAATCACCACATTCGTTCAGCAGTATTGCGGTGACCTGTTCGGAATCACTTCCGTTTACAGACTGAGGAATGAATTATATGAAAAACTGCAATTCCTGCCATTCAGTTATTATGATAATGCAAAGACAGGGGATCTGATGTCACGCTTGACGGCAGACGTTGAATCATTCCGCTTTTTCCTGTCATTCGGTTTCACGGAACTTTTACGTTTCTTCCTATTAATCAGTGTCAGCTTTGGAGTCATGTTCTATTATTCTCCGTCACTAACATTTGTGACACTGGTTTCACTGCCATTCCTGGCAATTGCCGTCTATAAATTTGATAAAGCTGTCCACCCTGCTTTCAGGGGAATCCGTAAATCATTCGGGAAGCTGAATACGAATGTACAGGAGAATATCAGCGGTATCAATACAGTCAAGTCTCTTTCACGTGAAGAGTACCAAATCAGTAAGTTCAACACGTCGAATGGAGACTACAAAGATAGATATCTGTTTACGTCAGATATTTGGGCAAAATATTTCCCGTTAATGGAGTTCCTGGGGAATGTCAGTGTTGTCACGCTCCTTGCTTATGGCGGATACCTCGTCATGAACGGCGGCCTCCAGCCCGGTGAACTTGTGGCGTTCTACAGCCTTGTCTGGTATATCATCTGGCCGATCATGAACCTCGGATTCACCATCAATCTATTCTCACAATCAAAAGCTTCGGGAGAACGCTTGCTGGAGATCCTTGAAGTCGATGAAAAAATCAAAGATCATGACGATGTGATCAATGTAGACAGGATGAAAGGTGAAGTGGAATTCAATCACGTAACCTTAAACTATACAGAACATGATGAAGCAGCCCTGGAGGATATCTCCTTTAAAGCCGCAAGCGGGAAAGTCATCGGGCTGATCGGGGGAACCGGATCAGGTAAAACGAGTATCACCCAGTTAATGACCCGATTCTATGAACCTACTAATGGCGAAATACTAATTGATGGAAAGGCGCTGGATGATTACTCTTTAAAATCCCTTCGCAACAATATCGGGGTTGTACTTCAAGAGTCATTCCTGTTTTCATCAACGATCAAGGCGAACATTTCATATGGCCGTCCCGAAGCGTCGATGGAAGACATCATTGAAGCAGCCAAGATGGCACAGGCGCATGACTTCATCACCGAGCTTCCTGATGGTTATGATACAAGACTCGGGGAGAGGGGACTCGGCCTGTCCGGCGGGCAGAAACAGCGAATTGCCATCGCACGCGCGCTCTGTACCGACCCATCGATCCTGATCCTTGACGATGCAACCAGTGCAGTGGATATGGAAACAGAATTCAGAATCCAAAAGGCACTCAAAAATGTCATGTCCGACCGAACGACCTTCATCATTGCACACCGTATTTCTTCATTGAAGCATGCCGATGAGATACTCGTGCTGGAAAATGGAAAAATCGTCGAGCGTGGCGTGCATGACTTCCTGCTCAAAAACAATGGACCATATCAGCGCATTTACGATATTCAATACAAAGACCAAAAAAAAATACTCCAGGCACAAGGAAGGTAGGTGAGGGGAATGAGTAAGAAAACGAAAGTGAATAAGAATGTCTTAAGCCGGTTTCATTATTCGACCGACCAGGCAATCGACAAACCCTTCAACTGGGAACAACTCTGGCGTTTGCTGACCTATTTAAAGCCATACTCAAAGAGACTGCTTCCCCTGTCGATCGTCACCGTATTGATTACAACCGCGATCCGGCTGATCATCCCGATCCTGATTGGTGTATACACGCTTGACAAAGCGATCAGGCAGAAGGATGGAACACTTCTCTTTACACTGGTCGGCATCATTGCCGGACTCTATGTCATCAATTATATCGCCAATGTCCTTCGGATACGCTGGATGAACCAGCTCGGGCAGGGTGTGATATATGACTTGAGGAAGCATTTGTTCAGTCACGTACAGTGGCTCTCACACCGCTTCTTCGACCAGCGATCGGCAGGTTCGATCCTTGTCCGGATCATGAATGACATCAACTCCCTTCAGGAACTGTTCACGAACGGGGTCATCAACCTGCTGATGGACATCATCCTGCTTGCCGGGATCATTGTGATCCTGTTTACGCTCAGTCCGGAACTTACATTGGCCGTTATGGTCATTCTTCCGATCATGTTCTTCATTTCAACCAGCCTGCGGAAAAAAATCCGCAGGTCCTGGCAAGACGTGCGGATCAAGCAGGCTAAACTGAATTCTCATTTGAATGAGAGCATACAGGGGATACGTGTCACTCAATCATTCACCCAGGAAAAAGAAAACATGGCTTTCTTCGATGGAGTGAATACAGAAACGTACGACAGCTGGAAAACAGCCACAAAGAAAAATGCGATGTTCAGACCTATGGTGGAATTGACAAATGCCGTAGGTACAGCAGTGCTGATCTGGTATGGGGTACATCTTATCCAGGGAGGCTCACTGCAACTTGGGGAGTTTGTTTCATTTGCATTCTACCTGGGGATGTTCTGGGAACCGATTTCAAGGCTGGGGCAGGTTTACAATCAGCTTCTTATCGGTATGGCATCCTCCGAACGTATCTTTGAATTTCTCGATGAGCAGCCTATTGTCAATGAAAAACAAAATGCTATCGAGTTGAATGATATCAAGGGAAGAATACAATTTGAAGATGTGGAATTCTCTTATGATGATAAGAGAAAAGCCCTGAAGAGCATCAATCTTGAAATGAAGGCTGGACAGACCGTCGCACTGGTAGGGCACACCGGTTCGGGTAAAACAACCATTGCGAATTTGATCAGCCGCTTCTACGATCCTACTAAAGGAGAAGTAAAGGTTGACGGTGTCAATCTTCGTGAAGTGACCGTCGCAAGCCTGCGCAGCCAAATCAGCATTGTACTTCAGGATACATTTATCTTTTCGGGAACGATCAAGGATAACATCCGCTTCGGGAGACCGGACGCCACGGATGAAGAAGTCCGCGCAGCTGCAGAAGCCATAGGAGCGAATGAATTCATCGAGAAACTCTCAGACGGCTACGAAACGGAAGTTGAAGAACGAGGAAACGTCTTATCCGTCGGAGAAAGACAGCTGCTGTCGTTCGCCCGCGCCCTGCTGGCAAATCCGCGAATCATCATCCTGGATGAAGCCACAGCTTCCATCGACACAGAAACTGAAGTCAAGATTCAAAACGCATTGAAAAAACTGCTGGCAGGACGAACGGCAATCATCATTGCCCACCGTCTATCGACCATCCGTGAATCCGACAACATCTTTGTACTGGAACACGGCAAGATCAAAGAATCCGGCAATCATGATGAACTCATGGAACAAGAAGGCGATTATTACGAATTGGTGAAATCACAGTTTAGGATGTTGGATGCTATGTAGTTTCATTCGATATATTAATTGGGGGACCCTGCACTTTTGGTGTGGGGTTTTTGAATGGAGCAGTGGTGTCGCGGAATTTGATGGATTGTGTCGAATTGTCGGTAAGTGCCTGTTTTTTGTTGGTAAACCCTGAAAAACGTTGATACCAGCTTCATTTTTGTTGGCAATTCGGAAAAAACGTTGGTAAATCCCAAATTTTGTTGATAACGCAAAGTTCCCTGTTTATTGCATCCGACAAACTCACTGATTCCTACAATATCGTTGAAGTACGTTAATTTGGCCGCCTTATTCAGGCGGATTTCAATTAAAAACAAACTAAATTCACCAATAATAAAGGGTATTGGTACCTGTATGGAGAAAAGAAAACAAGTAAGTGAAAAATTATAAACAAAGGAGTGGAAAAGTGATACTCAGAGAAAGACCCGTCCCCGAAACGATCCTATATAACGAAGCTGCATTAAAAAGACTCCCGCCGCTATCAGATCTTCGCCCCCAAATAGAAAAATCCCTATTGAAAGCACGTGCAGGCTACTCTGGTGAATGTAGAGTAGACCGATTGTTAAGTATTATAGATTCAAAGGATACTTATATTATTCATGATTTATGCCTGCAAACAGGCAGTACCTATATTCAGATTGATACATTGATACTGACGAAATATTTGGCTCTCATCCTTGAGATTAAAAATATTTCAGGCCGGATTAAAATCTCCCCTGAATTCGGTCAAATAGAAAGAACAATTAATGGAGAGATAACGGCTTTCCCCAGTCCAATCGCTCAGTGTAAAAAATACAAGATTCACTTGAAGAACTGGTTAAAGAAAATGAAGCTGCCCAGCCTTCCCATAGAGTTTTTGGTTGTTTTTACAAACCCCTCGTCAATACTTTCAGCATCTCCCCACGATACAGAAGTAGTTCATAAAGTGTTGAGGATAGAAAACCTCCTTCCTAAAATTCAGGAACTAATGAATACCTCCAATTCTCACTTTATCGAAGAAAAGGAATTGAGACGCACTTCAAAAATGCTCTTAAAAGAGCACCGGCCATATCCAATTAATAAATTCCAAGTCGATTACATTAAAGGTATTCAGTGCACGAGATGTAAAGAATTTTCGATGGTTAGAAATAAGGCTTCCTGGCTTTGTGCTCCATGCGGATCGTATGATAAAAGAGCCCATATGCAGGCATTTAATGATTATTTTCTTCTCATGGGTCCTGAAATTACAAATCATGACGCCAGGGACTTCCTCCAAATCTCATCGCCCCGCCTCGCTCAATATCTATTAAAGTCCATGGCTTTTATTTCAAGCGGATCAGGGATAGGGACTAAGTATTCTCAACCAAATTGACTTTCCTTTAATAAATAATTAAAACGGCAAGGGAGCATTCCCCAAACCAATCCCTTGCCCAACCCCAAAAACCAATCTATACTAAAGCCAAACAAAAGTTTGTGAAATATGTCACAAAATATACATGTTCAACACTTCACAAACTTACTGATAGGTTTTATAATAACCATTAAGTGATAAATAGTAAGTATTCGCTATTAACTGTCAGGGGGATATAATTATGGAATTAGATAGTGTGATTTTGAGCAGGATGCTGACATCCACCACCCTTGCGTTTCATATAATTTTTGCAACGATCGGGGTAGGTGTACCGATAATGATTTCGATTGCCGAGTTCATGGGAATCAAGCGGAATGATCCTCATTATACTTTATTGGCAAGAAGATGGGCGCGCGGGTTTACGATCACGGTTGCTGTTGGGGTAGTCACGGGCACGGCGATAGGTCTTCAGCTGTCGATGCTTTGGCCGGCTTTCATGCAGGTTGCCGGACAGGTTATTGCGCTGCCTTTGTTTATGGAAACATTTGCGTTTTTCTTTGAGGCAATTTTTCTAGGAATCTATTTATATACGTGGGACCGTTTTAAGAATAAGTGGATTCACTGGCTGTTGACGATTCCGGTCATGATCGGATCTTCTGCTTCTGCTTTGTTCATTACGACAGTCAATGCGTTCATGAATACACCGCAGGGATTTGAACTCAGTAATGGGAAAGCGATCAATATCGACCCGATAGCTGCCATGCTGAACCCGGCGACTCCTACAAAAGTCTTTCATGTTCTGACTACAGCATACTTGACTTCAGCGTTGATTTTGGCAGGTATCACGGCCTTTACGATTTTAAAAAAGAAGGGTAGCGAGTATCACAAAAAGGCTTTGCGTTTAACGATGGTATCTGCCCTTATCTTTGCCTTTGCGACCGCTTTGGCAGGGGATTTATCTGCAAAGTTCCTTGCAGAGTATCAGCCTGAAAAACTTGCTGCAGCAGAATGGCATTTCGAAACTGAAAAAAATGCCGACTTGATTGTATTCGGTACGCTGGATGAAAACAATGAGGTTCATAAAGAGATCAGGCTGCCTGGATTCCTCAGCTTTCTGGCAGGGAGTTCGTTTGAACATGAGGTAATCGGATTGAATGAAACTCCTGAAGATGAAAGACCGCCGTTGTGGATTCATTATTTATTTGATGGCATGGTCTCTATAGGATTTTTCAGTATTTTCATTTCAGGTTTGTTCATTCTCTTTTGGAAATGGAAAAAGCGGAATGAATGGAATAAGCCGCTTTTATGGGGGATTGTTGCTAGCGGTCCGCTCGCCATGCTGGCCATTGAGTTCGGGTGGATTTATGCGGAGGTCGGCCGCCAGCCTTGGATTTTACGAGGATACATGAAGGTTGCGGACGCAGCGACAAAGGCAGACGGTGTTGGCTTGACGTTCGCACTATTTGTAGGATTATACATTCTGCTCGGTATTCTATGTGTTGTAGTGTTAATTAAGATGTTCAAGAATAAACCGGCGGAAGCGGAGTTAGAACAACGATTTCCTGAACGTACAAAATAACCCTGACAAGCCTTTTCAACGAAACGAAATGAAAGGGGCTGGTAAGGGTGTTGAGAGGGAGGAATGGCTATGAGTTTGGAAATAGTGGGGATCACAGTTTTGTGGATTTTCCTTTATGGTTATCTAATAGTGGCATCCATCGATTTTGGCGCCGGATTCTTTGCTTTTTATGGAAGGTTGAAGAATAAGGAGCATACATTGAATGAGTTGATCAGCCGGTATTTGTCACCTGTATGGGAAGTGACGAATGTTTTCTTTGTATTCTTTTTTGTGGGACTTGTCGGTTTCTTTCCGGATACAGCCTATTATTACGGGACAGCACTTTTGATCCCGGGGAGCATCGCAATTATTTTGCTTGCCATACGGGGGAGCTTTTATGCGTTCAATAATTACGGTTCCAAGGAAAATATCATTTATCTTTTTCTTTATGGTGCAACAGGATTATTGATTCCCGCGTCGCTTTCTACAGCTTTGACGATTTCAGAAGGAGGTTTCCTCAAGGTCACGGACGGGAAGGTGGAGTTCCTGGCTGGAGAACTGTTTACAAGTCCTTATTCCTGGGGAGTAGTCGTATTGTCTATTGTTTCAGTGTTGTTTATTAGTGCGGCTTTTTTGACTTACTACGCAGATCGGGCGGGGGATATGGATTCAAGGGAGGTATTGAGGAAGTTTTCGTTATTCTGGAGTCCTCCTACTATCCTTGCAAGTTTCTTAGTATTTGTCGGACTGAGGGAACATAATCAGGAACACTTCACAAATGCGCTTGATATCTGGTGGATGTTCGGGCTGTCACTTCTCAGTTTCCTGGCGGCATCGTTCTTGATTTACAAACGAAAGAAATTCGGAACTGCTTTTGTGCTTGTGATGTTTCAATTCTTCTTTGCATTCTTCGGCTACGGAGCATCCCACTTGCCTTATATCTTGAAGCCTTATATTACGATTGAATCCAGTGTGACAAATCCAACGATGGGGATGGCGCTCGTGATTGCATTCGTGGCAGGGCTTTTGCTGCTGATTCCTTCACTGATTTTATTGATGAGATTGTTTTTATTTGATGCAGACTACGTAAAAGGTAAAAAATGACGTGTTCTATATAGTTTGAAAGAAAAAGCGGGGAATTCCTTACGTCTGTGAGATTCTCCGCTTTTTTCAAGACAATAATCGAATTTCCGATATACTTCATGGTAATATATAGGTAGTATGGTACTGGAAAATCTGGGGGAATGAAGATGAAAAAAGAATTTGTGGTAATCGGGTTGGGCCGCTTCGGCGGAAGCATCGTGCGGTCGCTGACCGAACAGGGGATGGAAGTGATGGCCATCGATCAGGACGAAGACAAGGTCAATGAATTTTCGTCCATTGCTTCTCACGCCGTTATGGCTGATTCAACGGATGAATCGGTATTGAAAAGTCTGGGGATCAAAAATTTCGACCATGTGATCGTTGCGATCGGGGATGACATTCAGTCCAGTATCCTGACAACGCTTATGCTGAAAGAAATAGGTGTGGAAAAGATAACCGTAAAGGCACAAAATGACTATCATGAAAAAGTCCTCAGGAAAATCGGGGCGAATCAGGTTGTCCATCCTGAAAGGGATATGGGCAGGAGGATTGCTCACAATATTGTCTCCAATAACGTATTGGATTATCTTGAACTCTCAGATGAACACTCGATTGTCGAAATTGTCGCAAATGATCATCTGGCGGGGAATACGCTGAGCAGCCTTGACATACGGGCCAGATACGGTATTAATATTGTTGCAGTTAAACGTGACCGTGACATCATTGTTTCTCCACAGGCGGACGAGGAAATCAGAGTGGGGGATATCTTGATTGTAATTGGTGCGGATTCTGATATCAATCGATTTGAAAAGAAGGTATTTTCAGTTTAATATTTTGAGGTTATCTATGAAAGAAAAAGGCACAGAGTGAAGTCACTCTGTGCCTTTTTAATATTATACTTCCATGATGATCGGCAGGATCATTGGACGGCGTTTTGTTTTTTCATATAAGAATGGAGCCAGGGTATCAGTGATTTCATTCTTGATTTCAGACCATTGTGATGTTCTTCTTTCCAGTACTTTGTTTAAATGCTTGGCAATCAGATTCTGTGCTTCGTTGATGAGATCGCCGGATTCACGCATATAAACGAATCCTCTGGAAATCAGGTCCGGGCCTGACGCAATTTTGAATTCTTTCATATCGATGCTTACGACTACGATGACTAGGCCTTCCTCAGAAAGGATGCGGCGGTCGCGCAATACGATGTTACCGATGTCCCCGATTCCGCTTCCATCAATGTAGACATTCCCAGAAGGGATCTTACCTGCCACTTGTGCAGAGTCATTGCTTAATGCAAGCACTTCTCCATTATCCATGATGAAGCAGTTTTCTTCACGCACTCCGCAATCGACACCGAGCTGGGCATGCATTTTCTGCATTCTGAACTCACCGTGGATCGGCATGAAGAAAGTTGGATTCATGAGGCGCAGCATCAATTTCATTTCTTCCTGTCCGCCGTGACCTGATGTATGAATGTCACTTAGAGGTCCATGAATGACCTCGGCTCCGGCACGGAACAGCATATTGATCGTGCGGTTTACACTGATCGTGTTCCCTGGGATCGGGGAAGATGAGAATACGACGGTATCGCCAGGCTGAATTTGTATCTGGCGGTGAGTACCATTCGCAATCCTTGATAAGGCAGCCATCGGCTCACCTTGAGAACCTGTGCAAAGTATCGCTACTTCATTGGCAGGCAGACGATTGATCTGATTGTGTTCTATGAATGTATCTTTAGGTGCTCTGATATATCCTAATTCCTGTCCGATGGTGATGGCTGCTTCCATACTGCGGCCAAATACGGCTACTTTACGGTTATGGTAAACAGCTGCTTCAACCACCTGTTGAAGGCGGTGAATGTTTGAAGCGAATGTAGCAAAGATGACACGTCCGTCAACCTTACGGAAGATATCATTGATGCTTTCTCCGACTTTGCGTTCCGACATTGTGAAGTTTGGAACTTCAGCATTCGTACTGTCGGACAACAGGCAAAGCACGCCTTCTTTTCCGATTTCAGCCATTTTAGCGAGGTTCGCGGGCTCGCCGACAGGTGTGAAGTCGAATTTAAAGTCTCCAGTGTGAACGACATTCCCAGGTGGTGTCTTTACGACGATTCCATAAGAATCCGGGATACTGTGAGTTGTTCTGAAGAAAGTGACGGATGTTTTACGGAACTTGATCACATCATCTTCCTGGATGACATTAAGCTTGGCATTTCTTAATAAACCGTGTTCTTCAAGTTTATTCTTAATAAGGCCAAGAGCAAGTTTGCCGCCGTAGATCGGGATATTCAATTCCCTCAGAAGATATGGGATCCCTCCGATATGGTCTTCGTGGCCATGAGTGACGAAGAGTCCTTTGATCTTATCCGCGTTCTTTACAAGGTATGTGTAATCAGGAATTACATAATCAATACCGAGCAGCTCATCTTCAGGGAACTTGATCCCTGCGTCGATTAAAATGATTTCATCTTGAAACTGTACGCCATATGTGTTTTTACCGATTTCACCTAAACCGCCAAGGGCAAATACTGCGGTTTGGTCATTCTTCACAAATTTCATCCGATTATTTCTCCAGCTCGAAAGATTGATGTTCTTGTTCGTACTCTAAAAAAGCGCCCTCTAGCTTCTGTACGAATTCGATGTTGTAAGGTTTGTCTTTAAGTTTTAGGCGTACTTCTCTTTCTGATTCTGCTTCCATGTAAAGTGAATTTGTGCATTCGCGAACAGGCACTTCAGCTTTACTGTCTTGATAAAATACTTTGAAAATCATGTTTTTTCTCTCTCCTTATCCGTTTTCAAAAAATCTAACTTTCATCTATGATAAAAAAGTTATCAACTATATCCGCAGGGCAGACACAAGCCTGCCTCTCATTCAAGGGGTAATTCTTCCCTTAAGTCTTCTATAAATAAACAATAATAAAATGTAATCTACAATGATAGTATTGATTATGTATGTTTTGATTATAAAGGATTCTTGCAAGTAAATAAAGTTTTTCGAAGAACCACTGGTGATATATCCATGTAAATAAGAGAGGGACCGAAACCAAAGGAGACGACAAAAGTGCTCGTAATTGGCCTCAGTCCCTAAACGTATCACATTCTTTTATATCTGCAAGAAACTAGTGTAAAAGGGAGTCAGTCTAAGCGATTGTTTTTCTTTTGAGAATATCTTTCCATTGTTTTAAGAGCTTTTTCCTCAGCTTCTTTAACATATGGCTCACTCCTTATTATTAGTTTACCGAGAATGTGCAATGAAGTAAAGGTGCAATCAAGCTAACGTCTCTATTGTCTTACTTATAGTGTACGGAATTTTTAGATTCTCTTACATGGATAAGTATGGCAATGGCGGTGTGATCTAGTAGTTTGACAATTGATTTTGAAAGGTTTACGTTATTTAACGAATATTTTAAAAGAGGTAAAAGGAGATCAGTCATGAAAAAAATCGTTTTCTTTGATATAGATGGGACTTTGCTTGACCATGATAAAAAACTTCCCGATGCGACAAAAGAGGCAATCAAGACCCTTCAGGATAATGGAATATATGTAGCCATCGCGACAGGCAGAGCTCCTTTCATGTATGAGGGCTTAAGGGAAGAGCTCGGAATTGAGTCCTTTGTTTCGTTCAACGGGCAATATGTCGTTTTTGAAAACCAGGTAATCTATACAAATCCTCTTGATGTCGGAAAACTGGAGGAACTGCTTGAAGACAGCAAAAGAAGTGAACATCCTGTCGTTCATTTGAACCATGAAACGATGAAAGCGAATCATGAACACCACAGGTTTATTGAAGAAAGCATGGGGAGCCTGAAATTTCCTCACCCCGGCTATTCACCCGACTTCTACAAAGGCCGTGATATATACCAGTCACTGCTATTCTGTACGGAGGAAGAGGAGAGTTTCTACAGGAAAAAGTATAAGGAATTCACTTTCATCCGCTGGCATCAATATTCAATGGATATTCTTCCGGCAGGAGGTTCGAAAGCGGAGGGAATTAAGAAAATGATCGATCGTCTCGGCTTCGAGATGGAAGATGTATATGCATTTGGAGACGGCCTAAATGATATTGAAATGCTGCAATCAGTAGGAACCGGGGTTGCGATGGGCAATGCTGTCACCGAAGTACAGAAGCATGCTGATTTGATAACAAAGCCTGTAGATGAAGATGGCATCTTTTTCGGCCTTAAAGAACTTGAACTTATATAAAATGGAAAGGACGCATCCGGGGTGGGTGCGTCCTTTGCTTTCCCGCGGCTTTGTGAGTTACCTTTCTATAGGCAAAGCACCCGGGATCGGTTCGAATGGATTCTCTTCATTGATATGATCGTAGAACATGATTCCGTTCAAGTGGTCGATTTCATGTTGAAATACGATGGCAGGAAGTCCTCTCAGTCTCAGTTTCACTTCTTCCCCGTTGATGTTCCATCCCTTTACGGTTACGCGGGCGTAACGCGGAACCAGTCCAGGAACCTGACGATCGACTGACAAACAGCCTTCCCCGGAAGTCAGATATGCTTTTTCAACGGAATGGCTGATAATTTTAGGGTTGAATAAAGCATGGCTGTAAAGCGTCCCTTTTTCATCGATAACATTTACAGCAAGCATTTTCTTGGATACATTTATCTGAGGGGCGGCAAGGCCGATTCCTGGTCTTAAACCGTATTTACTTGCGACTTCCGGATCCTGACTGTTGACTACATATTCAAGAAGACTCCTCAATACCTCCTTGTCCTCTTCCGTAGGGGGCAGTGTTACTTCTTCAGCCACTTTGCGGAGAGTGGGATGCCCTTCGCGGATGATGTCCTTCATCGTTATCATAAATCTTCCTCCTTACGACAAACAGCGGCGCTGTAATAAAAGTGATTATTTTGTACTCAGTAAGAATATATGTATTTACATCTAATAAGATATACCAATAAGCATAAAATAAGTCTAGCATTTTTCCTTCAAAAAGTTAACAGAGCAGTATGGATAAATGGCGGAATACTTTTTAGGGCCAGTACATAATTATGTGAATAGTAGAATAGTCTAATCGACAAAATTTTCCACAGTTGTAAATCCCTATTGTCAAATGTTGTAGACGGATATATAGTAGAAGATGTTATATAGTTAAGGGGGATCTTGTTGTGTCGAAATTTCGTTTTGCTTTCGTTTTGGGGGCAGCCATTTTTATTCTTATGGGATGTATTGGGGGAGCTTCTCCCGAAGAGGAAATCTATGATGTTCTGGAAGAAACCGTATCCAAGGAAAAACAATACGTTGAAGTCCAAAAACCGCTTCAGGGACTGGAAAAGAAAGAAAAAGAAATTTATAGCGAAATCATGAACCTTGGAATGAAAGAGTTTGATAAAATAGTTAAACTATCTGATGACGCTCTTAAAAATATTTCTGAACGGACAGATTATATTGAGAAAGAACGTAAAGCCATGAAGGAATCAAAAGAAACCTTTTCAGGCCTTGATGGATTTATTGCAGAATTGGATGATAAAAAACTAAAAGATGAAGCGGGGAAATTGGAAGACACAATGAAAGACCGATATAAGCTTCATGAAAAGTTTACGGATTCATACTTGGATGCATTGTCAGAAGATAAAAAACTATACGAATTGTTCAAGAAAAAAGATTTAACGATGGAAGAACTAGAAAAACAAATCAGTTCCATCAACAAAGCATATGAACAAACAATTGATTTAAATGAAGAATATAATACTGCCACTGAACAATACAATGAATTGAAACAAGGTTTTTATTCAACCGCCGGTATAGAAGTGGAATAACAAATCGATAGAATGAACAGGGAAGAAAGGCAGCGGACTGCGATCCGCCAGCCTTTCTTTTTTTATTTACAGGAAGCCTTAATGCTTACTCTATAACAGAAGACCAGGTGAGGGAGTTTATATATAACAGTTTAGAAAGGCTAACTAATACAGTTTTTTCAAAATAGAATTCTCAACTATTTATGTTATAGTGAGGATATTGAATTTATAACACTTTCTCGTTGACGAGATGAATTTTTATATTGTAAAATATGAAAGGTAGTCAAAGTTGTATTAGTGAAAGTGTAAAACAGACTAATACAGATAACCTAATATATAAATTTGGGTTTTCTTTCTTATTATTTGTGGAAAACTATCTATAATGTGATTCGCAAGTATTGTGGTAGGTCATACTGAATTTGGGTAATCTAAACTTTGTATGTAAAAAACCAAAATAAATGTAAACAGAAAGGATAGGTGACTTCGATGGCTTCTAAATCAAAGAAGGCACAATTCGATGCGGTTAAAACGCTCGAGCAGATTGAAGACAAGTTTGAAATGTTTCAAATTTTAAACGAAGAAGGCGAAGTAGTGAACGAAGACGCAATGCCTGAAATTTCCGATGAGGATCTTCAGGAATTAATGCGCCGCATGGTTTACACTCGTATTCTCGATCAAAGATCAATTTCCCTGAATCGTCAAGGACGTTTAGGTTTCTATGCACCAACAGCAGGACAGGAAGCATCACAGATTGCTTCTCATTTTGCACTTGAAAAAGAGGATTGGATCCTTCCGGGTTACCGTGATGTACCTCAAATCGTATGGCATGGACTTCCGTTATACCAGGCCTTCTTATTCTCACGCGGGCACTTCAAAGGCAACCAGCCTCCTGAAGGTGTAAATGTATTGTCTCCACAAATCATCATCGGTGCGCAATATATCCAGACTGCAGGTGTGGCACTTGGCCTTAAGAAACGCGGCAAGAAAGCAGTTGCCATCACTTACACAGGTGACGGTGGATCTTCACAAGGTGATTTCTATGAAGGAATCAACTTTGCAGGTTCTTATGCCGCTCCGGCAATTTTCGTTGTCCAAAATAACCAGTTCGCGATTTCCACACCGCGTGACAAGCAGACTGCAGGTAAAACAATCGCTCAAAAAGCAGTGGCTGCAGGAATCCCTGGTATCCTAGTTGATGGAATGGATCCATTGGCTGTTTACACTGCTACCCGTGAAGCAAGAGAACGTGCGGTGAATGGTGAAGGGCCTTCACTTATTGAAACAATGTGTTACCGTTATGGTCCGCATACAATGGCAGGGGACGACCCTACACGTTATCGTACTTCAGAAATGGATACTGACTGGGAAAAGAAAGATCCATTGGTTCGTTTCCGCAAGTTCCTTGAAGCAAAAGGCTTATGGAGCGAAGAGAAAGAAAATGAAGTAATCGAAGAAGCGAAAGAAGATATCAAGCAGGCAATCAAGAAAGCTGATGGAGAGCCAAAACAAAAAGTTACTGATTTCATCAATAACATGTTTGAAGAGCTTCCATATAACTTAAAAGAGCAATTAGAAATTTACACAGAGAAGGAGTCGAAATAAGCCATGGCGCAAATGACAATGATTCAAGCAATCACTGATGCACTGCGCACAGAACTGCGTAATAACGAAGACGTATTAGTTTTTGGTGAAGACGTAGGTCTAAACGGCGGTGTTTTCCGTGCAACGGAAGGACTTCAAAAAGAATTCGGTGAAGACCGGGTATTCGATACGCCACTGGCAGAATCCGGAATCGGCGGTTTGTCAATCGGACTTGCCTTGGAAGGTTTCCGTCCAGTTCCAGAAATTCAATTCTTTGGTTTCGTTTACGAAGTGATGGATTCCATCTCTGGCCAAATGGCACGTATGCGCTACCGTTCAGGCGGTACTTACACTGCCCCGATCACTGTTCGTTCACCATTCGGCGGAGGGGTACATACACCTGAACTGCATGCAGACAGCTTGGAAGGTTTAATGGCTCAACAGCCGGGTCTTAAAGTGGTTATTCCATCCACACCTTATGATGCAAAAGGATTACTGATCTCATCTATCCGTGATAATGATCCGGTTATTTTCCTTGAGCACATGAAGTTATACCGTTCTTTCCGTCAGGAAGTTCCAGAAGAGGAATATACTATTGAACTTGGTAAAGCGGAAGTAAAGCGTGAAGGTAAAGATCTATCAATCATTACTTACGGAGCAATGGTGCATGAGTCCATCAAAGCTGCAGAAGAACTTGAAAAAGAAGGATATTCAGTAGAAGTTGTCGATCTTCGTACTGTCAGCCCGCTGGACATTGACACAATCATGGCGTCTGTAGAAAAGACAAACCGTGCTATTGTCGTACAAGAAGCTCAAAAACAGGCAGGTATTGCTGCGAATGTAGTCGCTGAAATCAACGACCGTGCGATCCTTAGCCTTGAAGCACCTGTACTTCGCGTAACGGCACCGGATACTGTATATTCTTTCTCTCAAGCAGAACCTGTATGGCTACCAAACCATAAGGATGTTCTCGAGACTGCAAAGAAAGTACTTGAATTTTAATTGATTGATCAAAGGAATTAGAAGGGTTCTTCCCTTCTCTTTTCCCTTTTAAATAGAGATACTAGACAGAAAACAAAAACATTCATCTATATCATTATTCAATACAGGAGGTAGAATCCATGTCTTTCGAATTCAAATTACCGGACATTGGTGAAGGTATCCATGAAGGTGAAATCGTAAAGTGGTTTGTTAAACCCGGCGATAAAGTAGAAGAAGACGATGTACTATGTGAAGTCCAGAATGATAAAGCAGTAGTTGAAATTCCATCTCCAGTTGCCGGAACGGTAGAAGAGCTGCTGGTTGATGAAGGTACTGTAGCAGTAGTCGGTGACACATTGATCAAATTCGATGCTCCTGGCTATGAGGATCTTCAATTCAAAGGAAGCGACAGCGAAAGCGGAGGCAAGAAAGAAGAAGCCAAAGCGGAAGAAAAAACAGAAGGCCAAGTCCAAGGTACGGCGGAACAAGGTCAAAATGTTGACAAAGATGCTTCACCTGAAGCTGAACAGGAAAAAGCGGCAGAAGCTGACGTTGATCCTAACAAGCGTGTCATCGCAATGCCATCTGTCCGTAAATACGCAAGAGAGAATGGTGTTGAAATCCGCCAGGTTTCCGGTTCAGGTAAAAACGGCCGTGTCCTTAAAGAAGATATCGATTCATTCTTAAGCGGCGGAGCTAAAGCTGAAGCCCCTGCGACAGAAGAGAAAACAGAACAAGCACCTGCCAAAGAAGAAGGAAAAGCAGCTGCACCTAAAGCACCTGAAGGAGAGTTCCCTGAAACTCGCGAGAAAATGAGCGGAATGCGTAAAGCAATCGCTAAAGCGATGGTTAATTCCAAACACACTGCTCCTCACGTTACCCTTATGGACGAGGTTGATGTAACGAAGCTGTGGGCTCACCGTAAGAAATTCAAGGAAGTTGCAGCGGAAAAAGGTGTGAAACTGACTTTCTTGCCATATATCGTAAAAGCCTTGACAAGTTCATTGCGTGAGTTCCCGGCATTGAATACATCCATTGATGATTCTACTAGTGAAATCGTACAAAAACATTATTACAATATCGGTATCGCGGCTGACACCGACAAAGGTCTTTTAGTACCTGTCGTTAAAAATGCGGACCGTAAATCAATGTTCTCGATTTCAAATGAAATCAATGAGCTTGCCGGTAAAGCACGTGACGGTAAACTTTCAGGTGACGAAATGAAAGGTGCCTCATGCACGATCACCAATATCGGTTCTGCCGGCGGTCAATGGTTCACTCCGGTTATTAACCACCCAGAGGTTGCAATCCTTGGAGTAGGCCGTATCGCTGAGAAACCTGTAGTTAAAAATGGTGAAATTGTAGCAGCACCTGTGTTAGCATTATCATTGAGCTTCGATCACCGTATGATTGATGGAGCTACTGCTCAACATGCACTTAACCACATTAAGCGTTTGTTGAACGATCCAGAATTATTATTAATGGAGGCGTAATGAGATGGTAGTAGGAGATTTCCCAATTGAAACAGATACTATTGTAGTCGGTTCAGGTCCTGGAGGATACGTTGCGGCGATCCGTGCAGCACAGCTTGGACAAAAGGTAACGATCATTGAAAAAGAAAACATGGGCGGGGTTTGCTTGAACGTGGGCTGTATCCCATCAAAAGCACTTATCACTGCAGGACACCGTTTTCATCAAGCCCAGCATTCAGATGATATGGGGATCGTTGCAGAGAATGTAAAAGTTAACTTTGACAAGGTCCAAGAATGGAAAGCTGGCGTAGTTAAGAAGCTTACCGGCGGTGTTGAAGGACTTCTAAAAGGGAACAAAGCGGAAATCGTTCGCGGAGAAGCTTATCTTGTAGACCAAAACACTCTTCGTGTGATGGATGATAACTCTGCGCAAACATATAAATTCAACAACTTGATCCTTGCGACCGGATCACGCCCGATTGAAATTCCGAGCTTCAAGTTCTCTAAACGCGTTCTTGATTCAACTGGTGCTTTGGCACTTGAGGAAGTACCAGGCAAGCTCGTTGTCATCGGTGGAGGTTACATCGGAACAGAGCTTGGAACTGCATATGCCAACCTCGGTTCTGAAGTGACAATCCTTGAGGGTGCTGACGATATCCTTGGCGGATTCGAAAAGCAACTGACATCAGTTGTCAAAAAAGGACTTAAGAAAAAAGGCGTGGAAGTTGTTACAAAAGCAATGGCTAAAGGCGTTGACGAAAGCGACAGCGGCGTAGTCGTTAAATACGAAGTGAATGGTGAAGAGAAATCAGTGGAAGCAGATTATGTGCTTGTCACAGTTGGACGCCGTCCAAATACTGATGAAATCGGTCTTGAAGAAGTAGGAATTGAAATGTCAGACCGCGGTGTTATCAAAATTGATAAACAATGCCGTACAAACATTCCTAACATCTTTGCAATTGGTGATATCGTTGATGGACCACCACTTGCTCATAAAGCTTCTTATGAAGGTAAAATCGCTGCTGAGGTAATTGCTGGTGAGCCGGCTGAAATTGATTACCTTGGAATTCCTGCAGTTTGCTTCACAGACCCGGAACTTGCAACAGTAGGCTATTCCGAATCTGAAGCAAAAGAAGAAGGAATTGAAGTGGTTGCCGCTAAATTCCCATTTGCTGCAAATGGTCGTGCTTTGGCTCTTAATTCTTCTGAAGGCTTCATGAAGCTTGTGACTCGCAAAGAAGACGGTCTAATCATTGGAGCTCAAATCGTAGGTGCCGGCGCATCTGACATGATCGCTGAACTTGGTCTTGCGATTGAATCCGGTATGACGGCTGAAGACGTTGCGATGACGATCCATGCTCACCCTACCCTTGGTGAGATTTCAATGGAAGCAGCAGAAGTTGCGATGGGAAGCCCAATCCACATTGTAAAATAATGACCAATAAAAATGACCCTTCCAAATGGAGGGTCATTTTTTTATATCGAAAATAAGTTCACTGGCTGCATACAAATGGTACAAAGACACTCACCAATTACTGATTGCATGGGTAACAGATTTAATGATCTGATTCTTATGTGCCTTTCCGGTAATCTTAGTAACAACCTGGTTATTATCTACAACGACAATGGCAGGATAAGAAGTGGATTGGATTTTTGGGTTCGATTTGTCTGTGCTGAAGTTTACGACTTCCAGATGTTTTAAGTCTTCGGGGTATTCATTCTTAAGTTCAATGATGGCATCATAATATGCGACTTCCTTTGAAATATTGCGTTCATCAGTGAAAAATATGATTTGTTTTTCAATAAATCGATCCTCCGCCAACACTACTTTATCTGCAGCCAGATCATTGCATGAAGTGAGAAGCAAGGCTGTCGATGCCAGCATAAGCAAGGTAAGTAAATGTTTCATACATCATCCTCTTTTCTTAGTGATGCACCATGAACGAAAGTAATTAATACGCATAAAGACCTATTCGTTGGTCACATTTTATCATATGGATTCGCCGAAATGAGGCAAGTCACTGAAATGTTACAGAAATGAAAAGACATCAATAATGAAAGTAACATTCAAGGAATATACTTAGTTATTAGATGTACTACTTGAAAATACTCCTAAATAGAGGGTGTTTTTATGAAATTTTATGTGGCTTTCACCATTCAGATGATACTGTGGAGTGTTTTTTATGTTGCTGAATGGTTGTCTGTTAAAGATCATATTGAATATAAATGGATCATGTTTGTTCTGTTCTTTTATTTAGCATTTATTGCTGCAAGGAAGATTATTCAGTCAAGGAGGCTTACATTGTTTATAACGTCCTTCAGTTTATCTTGTTTCTTTGCATTCAAATTTTTATTTGAATATCTGATGGAATTCTTTTAAAACTTATCCAGTTTTGCGCAGAATATGTTAAAATATTCAAAGCGAATCATGAAAGGTGAGTTAAATGAAAAAGATTATTGCAACAGGATTAACATTGATGTTATTGACTGCATGTAACGATGAACCTGCCATTGTCACGAAAGAAGCCGGCACGGTTGATCATCCTAAAGAAAATACTGATAGTAAAGAATCATCCGGTAAGACAGAAATGGAAAATCACGAAGATAAATCTGAACCTGAAGAAACAGAAGATGTGGTTCAGGAGCCTGAATACAAGATTAATGAAAACAATTGGAGTATTGAACCAATAGCAGGTCAAAATGCTAAGGTCGTCCTTTTGACGATTGATGATGCCCCTGATAAGCATGCATTGAACATGGCTGAAGATTTGAAGGCCGTGAACGCTCCCGCCATCTTCTTTGTGAATGGACATTTTCTTGATACCCCGGAGGAAAAAGAGGTATTAAAGAAGATCTATGACATGGGCTTCATGATCGGCAATCACACATACAGCCACAGTTCACTTCCTGACCTTTCACCGGAGGAACAAAAAGAAGAAATTGTTTCGGTAAATGAGCTCGTTGAATCAATTACCGGTGAACGCCCAAAATTCTTCAGGGCGCCTTTTGGGCAAAATACGGATTACAGTAGACAGGTCGCAGCCGAAGAGAAAATGGCCCTTATGAATTGGACCTTCGGATATGACTGGAACAAGGAATATCAAACAAAAGAAGCCATCACAGATATCATGGTTAACAGTCCATACCTTAATAACGGAGCAAACCTCCTCATGCACGACAGGACCTGGACCAGCGAAGCACTAACAGACATCGTAAAAGGACTAAGAGAAAAAGGATACGAAACCCTCGACCCAACAAAAATCAAAACCCCATAATCACATCAAAACCCTGAATGCGGCCATTCAGGGTTTTTTTACCTTTCATTAATTAAAGATTTTATTGCTTATGAAAGTCGAAAATTCACCAGACGTTTAATAGGTTTCTTTTGGTAGGAATGTCTTGATAAGTATATAAAAATTATATAGAAGTCTGAGAATAGGGATCGAAAGCAAAGAGTAAAACCAATGAGCCTCCTGTATGAAATAAATTACTCAAGCTTTGAGTTAGTGGATAAGAGTTAATCGAGGTTTTTGACTTCGTTCAGTGTTCTTACTGTTCTGTTCCATAAAATTAAAATATTCATGATGTGAAAATTTCTCCGATTCATAACCGGTTCCAGCGATTGATTGGAGTGCAAAACGCAGACTCCTGCGGGAGAAGCGTGTTAGGTGAGACTTGTCCAGCTCCGGCGGCTAGAGGCTCGAGGTCATAAGACAATCAATCCAGAAAGGCAAAAAGCGCCTTTCCGGCTTGCTCGCCTTATGCTTGTCGCCTCTGGGCGAGCCGCCTGCGCTTTTCTGTTTGTCCAGCTCCAGGGCTTAGAGGCACATGTCATAAGTCAACTCGCCCAAGAAGGCAAAGAACGTCTTCGTGGTCGATTCGCCTTATGCCACCCGCCTCTGACCAAAGCCCTTCCACTTTTCTAACCCGCAGGCGAAGCCGAGGAGGCTCACCAACCGCCCGCGGAAAGCGAAGTTTTGCACGGAAATCAATAGCGTTGATAAATGGAATCAAATAAGTTGAGAAGTCAAAGGGGCTTCTCTATTTAAGGTTATCTAAAAACTAAAACCAGTGGGGCTAAGTATTTTTGTCACGGGTCACCTGCGGTGTTCAGAAGTCTATAAGGTCTTATATACTCTTATACCGTATAAAGATAATTAATATGATTTATTAAAAGAATAAAAACTTAAATATGTTATACAATTTAAGGTTGATTTTTTAAATGTGTTATATTATTATAGAATCAGTTAAGATAAAACGCTTACAAAACATCATTAAGGGAGATGAAAAAAGATGGGAACAATTGTTTGTCAATCATGCCTTAACACTATTGAACATTACGAAGATGAGAAGGTTTCTGTTTTATTCTCTAACTGCTGCGAATGTAATGATGATGTAGAAATAGACGATTAAGTTACAGGGGAAACTTCGAAACGGTCAGACAAAAAGGGGTAAATATAAAGTAGGGGTGAAGAGGGATCGGGATGACCTTCTTCACCTTTTTGTTATGAACAAAAAAGACCCCTTTCGTAATAGGGGCCTCATTTGATTTATCTGATAGCATGGTGTTCTTTTATGACACGAAGGTGTCTTAAATCATAATCTTCCGGCCCTTGTACAGGGAGTCCGGCATCGATATTGGTTTTGATATAATCAATATTTTCCTGTGTAATGATCTCTCCCGGTATGAAAATGGGGATGCCCGGCGGATATACCATGATGAATTCAGCAATGGTGCGTCCGACGGTTTGATCGATCGGAATGACTTCGGTATCCGCATAGAATGCATCACGGGGTGTCATCGAGAGGACAGGGATATCAGGAAGCATCACGGTTACAGGAGTGATGTCTCCATGTTTTTTCAGCTGGGCTGCAAGTTCTCTTAATCCGGTGACCAGCTGGCTGCCTTCCGTCTCAGTATCGCCGGGGGTTATGATGCAAAGAATATTGTAAAGGTCGGACATTTCGACCTCGATATTATAAGCTTCCCTCAGCCATTTTTCAGCATCGAAACCGCTGATTCCCAGTTCCTTTACCGATATGATTAATTTTGTCGGATCATAATCGTGAGTAGCCTTTGTGCCAAGGATCTCCTTGCCCACGCAATACAGACCATCGATTTTATTGATATCATTTCTGATGTTCTCCGCCAAGAGTATGGTGTCACTAATTAAATCGTGCCCTTCTGTAGCCAGGCGTTTTCTTGCTACATCCAAAGATGCAAGAAGAAGGTAAGAGGTGGATGTGGTCGTCAGCATGCTCAGGATCGTCTGCACTCGTTTGGCGGAAACCAATCCTTCCTTCATGTTCAAAACCGAACTTTGGGTCATGGAACCGCCTAGTTTGTGTACACTGGTCGCTGCAAGATCGGCACCTGCCTGCATGGCTGAGAGGGGAAGGTCATCGTGAAAATGAATATGAACCCCATGTGCTTCATCCACGAGGACTGGTACATTATGAGAATGAGCAATTTCAACGATTTTCTTTAGATCAGCAGAGATTCCAAAATATGTTGGATTGATGACTAGCACCCCTTTGGCATCTGGATGCTGCTCCAATGCCTTTGCAACTGCATCTGTAGTGATTCCATGGGATATACCCAAATCTTCATCTATATCCGGGTGTATGAAGATAGGCGTTGCGCCTGAGAAAACGATCGCGGACATGACTGACTTGTGAACGTTTCTCGGAACGATGATTTTATCCCCTGGTCCGCATACGCTCATTACCATGGTCATGATCGCACCGCTCGTTCCCTGTACTGAAAAGAAGGTATGATCTGCTCCAAAGGCTTCTGCAGCAAGGTCCTGGGCTTCCTTGATCATTCCTTTCGGCTGATGAAGGTCATCTAGGGGGCCGATGTTGATTAAATCGATACTTAGGGCATTTTCACCGATGAATTCTTTGAAATCGGGATCCATGCCGGCGCCTTTTTTATGTCCGGGTATGTGAAACTGGACAGGATTCTTTTTACTATGTTCAACTAAGCCGGTAAATAACGGGGTTTCATATTGAGACAATGCATTCAACACCTCTTTGATATGTTAGTACATATTTATAACGTACATTTTAGAGTCATGGTCTTTTTTCAAACAAAAGAATTATAGCATCTAGGTATTCCTTTGCATAGTGGTATTTGCCCATACTTTAATCATTTTAATCATCTTGAAGGAAATTATTTATCCAATAAAGAATACGTGTATGACAGGAGGGGTTAAATTGAACTGGACGACCAGAGTGACAGAATTATTAAACATTAAATATCCCATCATTCAAGGAGGACTTGCTCATCTTGCTTATGCCGAACTTGCCGCTGCAGTGTCGAATGCCGGCGGACTTGGGCAAATCACTGCAATGTCCCTGGATCACCCTGATGATCTGAAGGAAGAGATCAGAAAAGTAAAGAGACTCACCGATAAGCCATTTGGTGTCAATTTTGCAATCGGTCAGCACGGGCGGCCATATGAAGAGTTTGTAGAGGCTGCCATTGATGAAGAAGTATCTGTTGTGACAATCACAGGGGGGAATCCTGCCCCATTATTCAGGCAATTGGAAGGGACGAATATCATTAAAATGGTGCTGGTTGCATCCAAAAGACAGGCGGTAAAAGCCGAGCAATTGGGAGCGGATGCCGTCATGGCGGTTGGCCATGAAGGAGGCGGTCATTTAGGGAAAGACGATATCGGTACCTTCGTGTTAATACCGGGAGTCGTGGATGCCGTCTCGATACCAGTGATAGCATCAGGCGGCATCGGTGACGGAAGAGGACTTATGGCAGCTTTAAGTTTCGGGGCAGAAGGCATTGAAATGGGTACCAGATTTATAGCCACTGAAGAATGCATCCACGCTTCAGAAGAATATAAAAGAGACTTGTTGGAAGGGAGCGAGAATGATACAGTTGTGATTAAACGTTCTCTGGGTGCGCCTGCCAGAGCCATTTCCAATACCTGGACCGATAAAATCCTTAAGGCGGAACAAGCTGGTGCGGGATATGAAGGATTAAAAGGATACATCAGCGGAGAAGCTAACAAAAGGTATATCTATAATGGTACAAAAGAAGAGGGGTTCGGATGGGCAGGGCAGGTCATCGGGCTCATAAACGATATCCCGACCGTTGATCAGCTTATAAAGAGAATGGTCAGTGAGGCAGAACGTATCCGTTTAAAATGGAACTAATCAAGGAGTGTTACTTAACATGGAATATCAATATCCATTCTCGATAGACTGGACAACTGAAGAAGTAATCGATGTTATTTCTTTCTTTGAAGCAGTTGAAAAAGCGTATGAAAAAGGTATTAAAAAAGAGGACTTAATGGGCCGTTACCGAAAATTCAAAGAGATCGTACCGAGTAAATCGGAAGAGAAAAAGATCTGCAGTGAATTTGAAGAGTCAAGCGGTTACTCCTCCTATCATGTTGTAAAAAAGATGAAAGAGACAGGTGATTCAGAACTGGTCGCCATGAAGTGAAAACGACAGCCCCTCGAGGCTGTCGTTTTTCTTTACAAAGGGTTTAGTTCATTTTATAAAGGGGTAAAAGTGTTTCAAAGGCATTATCAATTTTTTGGATCAGCTCATCACCGTTAAGTTCAGTCACGGTTTCCCGATCCAAGTGCAGACCGCAAAGAAGTTCCGCTTTCTTTACATTTTGTACTCTTTGACAAAGAGACAGGAATTCGTCCCGGGACATAGAAGAAAATGTTATGGCATCAGGCTTAGTATGATCACCTGACCATACGTAGTCCGAGGGAATCATATCCCTTATTTCATCCACATTTTCTTCAGCTTTTTTACCGAATTCCGCCTTATGGGGAGCTTCATAAATCATTGCGAACCAGATGAATAAATGGGTATTCCAAAGACCGATTTGAAAATGAGGATGTTTTTTGTACCCACGCTTATTATTGGCGAATGCCACCCATGTATCATCTGGAGGGTTTACAGAACGGCGTGCGTGCTTGGCTACATGGTAGAACATTTCGTCGCCGGTCAACGTGCTGAGCGCAGGTGTGAAATATTGTCCAAGATATTCAAGTTTAGGGCGTATATGCTGTTGAATGGCTTCCATTCTATTTTCTAATCCATCAATTTTAAACACATCAAAGTCATTATCAGTAAATCCGTTGAATTTCATCGTGCAGCCTCCTTACCTGATGTTCATATTTTAACACAAGGAAAGGGATAAAATGTAATGATCCGTTTCACCAATGGGTGTCTGCACATTTTAGTTACATGATGAGATGAAATTTCATATTATGTATTAAATATTATCAGAACAATCAGATAAATTGAAAAACACGGAAGGGGTGCACGACATTGAAACAAGTGATGAACACGTCAAAAAAACGGGATGTCCAGCAGCAGCGTCTAAACGTATTGAGACTTGAAATGGATTATGAATTAGCTGTATTGTTCGAGGCGATCCAGACTAAAAACAAAGAAAATCAATCAAAGTCAAAAGAAAAGCTTATGAATATCCGTGAAGAATTAATTAAAATGAAGGCTTTATAATGATTTGAACACAGAAAGGGTATACGATGAAAGGATTCGAAATGAACGATTATGGCGAACTCTTCCGTTTACATACGTAGAGTTCTTTTTTTTGTCCGCTTAATATGGCGCGAAAAGGTTAAAAACTTGAATCTCCCCTTTTTTTCCATTAAGCTAAAGAGCTAAAGGAACACTTCAAGTTGGTATGAAGACTAGTATTGGAGGTCATTAAATTGACAAATTGGAAAGAATTGGACCGAAATGCCAGAGATTGGATCATGGAGGCGGGGAAGAAGATCCGCGACTCCTTTCAAGATGAACTGAATATAAAAACAAAGTCCAACCGCAATGATTTGGTCACGAATATGGATGAAGCAACAGAGCGTTATTTTATTGAGAAAATCAGAAGTACATATAAACATCATCATATCATGGGAGAAGAAGGATTCGGTGACGAATTGAGCGAATTGTCCGGGGTGACCTGGATTATCGACCCGATAGACGGCACTATGAATTTTGTCCATCAACAAAGGAATTTTGCTATATCCATAGGGGTGTATGATGGTAAGCAAGGTGTCCTTGGATATATTTATGATGTCGTTCACGATGAGCTGTATCATGCTGAAAAGGGGAGGGGAGCTTATATGAATGATCAAAAGCTGCCTGTTCTCAATGAGGTTGCCGTGGAAGATTCCGTCATTGCTTTAAATGCTCAATGGATGACCACTAACAAGCGCATTGACCCTGAAATATTGGCACCATTGGTTCAAAAAGTGAGGGGGACGCGTTCATATGGTTCTGCTGCGATTGAAATGGCGTACATTGCCTCTGGAAGGCTCGATGCATATATCAGCATGCGCCTGGCGCCATGGGATTTCGCTGCCGGAAAGATCCTGATTGAAGAAGTCGGAGGGGTTGTTACTGATTTAGAAGGAAATGAACTGAACCCTCTGAATAAAAGTTCTTTATTTGTAGGAAAACCAGGGCTGCACGGGAAGATTTTGAACAACTATCTTAAGAACTGATTCTATAGATTAAAAAGAGGATGGGGCAAAAGTGTTTTAGTCTAATTAAAATCCGATAATAATTGACTGATCAGTCAATTATTATCGGATTTTTAGTTTGAAAGTACATTTTTAGTTGTAAGCTCTCTATAAGCGGTTGATTGGAGTGTAAGACGAAGACTCCTGCGGGAACAGCGGGTTAGGTGAGACCTGTCCAGCTCCAGGGCTTAGAGGCACATGTCATAAGTCAACTAGCCCAAGAAGGCAAAGAACGCCTTAGTGGACGATTCGCCTTATGCCACCCGCCTCTAACCAAAGCCCTTCCGCTTTTCTAACCGCAGGCTTGCCGAGGAGGCTCACGGGCTACCCGCGGAAAGCGAAGTCTTGCACGGAAATCAATAGCGATGATTAGAGCCTATCGTCATTAGATAGTGTTTTATCTTCATAGCAGCATTTTAAAAATATTTATTACAGCCTGCCTTCTTCCCGGTATCTCTTTTTTGTAGTGAAACCGAACCCCATGATAATCGTAAGAGCAATGATGCTTCCCGCTGCTAAAAGAGGGCTTGCCAGACTTATTGATATGGCGACGCCCATCAGGGATACGGCGGCCAAAACAGAATAAAGTACGAAGATCCATTTGATATTACCCATATAAACACCTCCGCTAATATGTATTTCAATGATAGTTATGCGAATAAAAAACAAATAGCAAATGAAACTGCTTACTTAAATTCTACATAGAGCCACAGGAATGTGCAACGGCAAATATAAAAGAGTGTTATCAGAGCTTTCAATAACCCCGGGACCGATTCATTCAATATTTATTAGGGATTTCAGCTGTGCTGTGCTATAATGGTCTAGTTGAACAGAATTACCCATTATCTTTAGCCTTCCAGGAAAGAAATCCAATATATTCAGGAGTGGAAATATGAACTTAAGAAATGATCTTAGAAATATTGCTATCATCGCTCACGTTGACCATGGTAAAACGACATTGGTTGATGAGCTGTTAAAGCAATCTGGAATCTTCCGCGAAAATGAACAAGTTTCAGAGCGCGCGATGGATTCGAATGACTTGGAAAGAGAACGCGGTATTACAATTTTGGCGAAAAATACGGCGATTCAATATAAAGATTCACGAATCAATATTCTTGATACACCGGGACATGCTGACTTTGGCGGCGAAGTGGAACGTATCATGAAAATGGTAGATGGTGTTCTGCTTGTTGTCGATGCGTACGAAGGCTGTATGCCTCAGACTCGTTTCGTCCTAAAGAAAGCACTTGAACAAAATCTTACACCGATCGTTGTCGTTAATAAGATTGACAAGCCTTCAGCGCGTCCTGAAGAAGTTATTGACGAGGTATTGGAATTATTCATTGAACTGGATGCGAATGATGAACAGCTTGAATTCCCTGTTGTTTATGCGTCTGCCATCAACGGTACTGCAAGCACCGATCCAGATCCTGCCAAACAAGATGAGAACATGCAGTGTTTATATGACTCAATCATTGAGCATATCCCTGCACCAGTCGATAATTCTGAGGAACCTCTTCAATTCCAGGTGGCATTGCTTGATTACAATGATTATGTCGGCCGTATCGGAATCGGACGTGTGTTCAGAGGAACGATGAAAGTTGGTCAGCAGGTTGCACTTATGAAGCTTGACGGCTCTGTTAAACAGTTCCGTGTTACAAAGATTTTCGGTTTCTTTGGTCTGAAGCGTGAAGAAATTCAGGAAGCAAAAGCAGGCGATTTAATCGCTGTTTCAGGAATGGAAGATATCAACGTGGGCGAAACGGTTTGCCCGGTTGAACATCAGGACCAGCTGCCGGTCCTTCGTATTGACGAACCTACCCTGCAAATGACATTCCTTGTGAACAACAGTCCGTTTGCCGGCAGAGAAGGTAAATATGTTACTTCAAGAAAGATTGAAGAGAGATTGCTGGCTCAGCTCCAAACAGATGTAAGTTTACGTGTTGAACCAACAGATTCACCTGATGCATGGACGGTTTCCGGACGTGGTGAGCTTCACCTTTCCATCTTGATTGAAAACATGCGTCGTGAAGGGTACGAATTGCAAGTATCTAAACCACAAGTCATCATCAAAGAAGTTGACGGTGTGAAGAGCGAGCCTGTAGAGCGTGTTCAAATTGATATACCGGAAGAATATATGGGCGGAGTCATTGAATCCCTTGGACAGCGTAAAGGTGAAATGCTTGATATGGTTAACAACGGTAATGGTCAAGTACGTTTAATGTTTATGGTTCCTGCTCGTGGTTTAATCGGTTATTCTACAGAGTTTATGACCCTTACACGTGGATATGGTATCATCAACCACACGTTCGACAGCTACCAGCCGCTGCAAAAAGGCCGTGTCGGCGGACGTCGTCAAGGTGTATTGGTTTCAATGGAAACAGGTAAGGCATCACAATACGGGATCATGCAAGTAGAAGATCGCGGAATTATCTTCGTTGAAGCAGGTACAGAAATATATGGCGGTATGATCGTTGGAGAGCATACAAGAGAAAATGATATTACCGTTAATATCACGAAGGTTAAACAGGCGACAAACGTCCGTTCAGCAAATAAGGACCAAACGGTTACGATTAAGAAAGCTCGCATCATGACGCTTGAGGAATCCCTTGAATATCTGAATGATGACGAGTACTGTGAAGTAACGCCGGAATCAATCCGCCTCCGTAAAAAAATTCTTGATAAGAATGAACGTGAAAGAGCGGAGAAAAAGAGCAAGGTATCTCAATAAACTGAGTGAAGGGGGAGCAGGAAATGGATGTAACTGAGCGTTTGTCCTTTTTCGCATCCCTTTACCGTGTTGATCAAAATGCGGAATTGGGGATGTGGCTTCTTTACTTAACCATTGTGGGACTCTCTATATTAGTGTACAAGCTTGGTTTTGCCCAAAAGCTGCCGCTTGGTAAATCGATCGTGATTTATTTATTCTTGATTGTCGGATGTACGGTTCTGACGTTTTTGGGTATCTTTTTACCGGTTGCAGAGGGTCTTGTCGTAGCGGCTCTTATCCTGATTATTTATAAGGTCCGCTTGAACAATGAAAAGAAAAAAGGAAATGTATAGAAAAAAAGCTGCAGGCTTATAACTGCAGCTTTTTTCTATTAATTGGTTTTCCCCTTATGGTTCTCTATAGCCAGAAATAAAAGGGGGATGGATGCACCATATACCAAATGGCCGGTCAGCCAAAGCAGGATGGCTGTGGGATCATGAGGAGCGGGGACATCCTTTATGGCAAGTGAAGAAAGCGGAAAGTATAACAAGAATGCGGGCAGGGTCAACGCAAATGATGTTATCCATACGGATATGCCGGCTAGTTTAAATCGGTGGACTATCATCACAAAAACCATTCCGATCAGACAGGAAACAATCAAATGGAAAATGAATTCCATCAACTCCGGCCATTGGACAGCCCCTAAATAAGGTATGAAATCCACATTGAGCAGGAGTATGTATACTTTTATTCCAGTCAGTCCCTGCAGCAGTTTCAGGGTGAGGCCCAGCAGGATTCCCGATACGATGCCGATAAAGATTCCCTTGAGGGACTCTTTAGAATTCATCTTCTACTTTTGGAGAGCGGTAAAGTTTGAAGTTACCTGTTGCGGCACGTTCTTCTGTTTTTTTAGTGATACGCTTGTGGCATGGGTCACACATATAAGTGTGAATGGGTCTGTTCCTTAATCTTTTCGCCTGCAGCGAATAATCTTCAATATTTTCTATTACTTCGCATAGAGCACATTTAACACGCATATTAACACCTCATTGCTTTTTCTCTCATAAGATTTCTCATTTTAGTATATCATGTAGTATGAGAGAACGCTTCAATTTACTTACAGCACATTTTTAATCTTCATTATATGATGTATAATGATATCAAAATAAAAAGAAGGACAATTAAATTTCATGACGAATTTTTCTTAATGAAGGACCAGGGAGGAGTGATTGTTTTGGCTAACCAAGTGGAACCGGGCTTGATCCCGGTACTATTCGAGGAACTTCAATCTGAACGCTTTGTTACCTTGTCCACCGTAGATCATGAAACGGGAGGACCGAATGTCAATGCAGTTTCATGGATTTTGGCGAAGGATGAAGAAACAGTACTTTTCACTGTGAATCAGAAATCCAAAATCGTTGAGAATATCAAGAAGAATCCGCTTGCTGTTATTAACTTAATTGCAAATGAATCAACTTATTCGATTGCCGGGAAGACGGAAATCAGTCAGGTACAGCTTGAAGGTGTACCGTTGAAACTCACTTTGAT
Source organism: Rossellomorea oryzaecorticis (assembly GCF_045897515.1). Taxonomy (NCBI): domain Bacteria; kingdom Bacillati; phylum Bacillota; class Bacilli; order Caryophanales; family Bacillaceae; genus Rossellomorea; species Rossellomorea oryzaecorticis. The sequence goes on from NZ_JBJOSA010000002.1 coordinate 109,951, forward strand.
TAAGATGAAGATCGAAGAGGTGAGGGATGTCATGTTTTACGGCTCCAGGATCTCAGCAGAGCCTGCTTATGAGAAGACGTATGATAAAGCCGCTGCGGAACGCCTGGACCGCCAAGTAATAGAAGCCATGAAAAAAGCCTGAATCAGCTTTTTCATGGCTTTTTATATTTCAGAGCCTATTCGATATGATTCTCGCTCTGGTCTTCCTGTTCTTTGTTTAGCTGATTTTCTTTTGTCTGGTTCATTTTTTTCTTTGGTTGTTTTGGAGCATTTTCAGGGTCTGTCTGCTTAAGGGAGCGTGGAATTTCAGGCATGAGCCTGCCGGAAATGTCTGAGAGTTCGTTCATGATTCCCTGTACAGGTTCTCCGCGCTGGATATCCTTGCTTATTTCTTTCAAGCGTGCATTTACGTCAGGGTCTGCGACTACGATTGCCTGTGCCCCATAAGGATCATCTTTCAAGGCTTCTGCAACAGAGTATTTAATCGAACCGACTTCAGAACGTTCGACATTGGAATCGATATCGATTCCTACAAAAGCGTATTTTCCTATGACGACGGCGGTTGCATCTCTTACATCCGGAACTCTTGTAGTCAGGTTAACCAGATGTTTTGAAATTTGCTGTCCGGATTTTCTTTCAACATGCTGGATGTTGCTGTCTTGGACCGTGATCGGTTTGTTTGGGTCAGATTGTGGATTTTTATTGTAACCGACCTCTTTATTGTTGGCGCAAGCCGTCAGAAAGAGGACAATTCCAAGCAGAGAGATGAATTTATTCATGTCAGTACCTCCCGGGTTAATTTCATTATCTTTTCTTATTGTGTAATTTTCTTCTATCTTTATACGTTTATTCATATATTTTAAGAAACGGGCCGTCCTATTTGAGTAGCTGGGAATAACCGGATCAACTTTGGCTACATACAATAGTAATAAGAAATGAGGAGCAGGAGGCATCGATTTGAAAAAAATTTATGTATTAGATACCAATGTCTTATTACAAGATCCACAAGCCATCTTTTCGTTTCAGGACAATGAGGTGGTTATACCAGCGGTCGTATTAGAAGAAGTGGATTCGAAGAAGCGTTATATGGATGAAATCGGACGAAACGCAAGACATGTATCGAAACTGATCGATAATTTAAGGCAAGAAGGAAAGCTCCATGAAAAGATTCCGTTGTACACAGGCGGGTCACTGAGAATAGAGTTAAACCATCGTTCCTTCCAGGAACTGCAAGAGATATTTGTGGAAAAAACAAATGATAACCGGATATTGGCCGTCGCAAAAAACCTCTCTTTGGAGGAAGAAGCCAAAGAAAACGGAAAATCGGTTATATTGGTAAGTAAAGACACGCTGGTGAGAGTCAAGGCTGATGCACTGGGGTTGCAGGCTGAGGACTTTCTGAGCGACCGGGTAGTGGAGGTCAACGATATATATACCGGATTCAATGAGTTATTTGTTGAAAAAGGTGCAGTGGACAAATTTTATGAAAATGGGGAATTGACCCTTAAAGATATAACGAAGCAGCGATTTTATTCACATGAATTTATCATATTGAAAGATGCACTGGGCAGTTCTGCTTCTGCTGTCGGGATGGTGGATGGCTCTGGGACGAAGCTGAAGAAATTAGTGTATGATCATGACCATATGTGGGGGATTAAAGCGAGGAACGTCCAGCAGACGATGGCAACCGAACTTTTACTTAGGGATGATATTTCACTGGTCACGATGATTGGTAAAGCGGGTACGGGAAAGACCCTCCTTGCTCTGGCAGCGGGACTGCTTCAAACAGAGGACTTTCATAAATTCAATAAGCTATTGGTAGCCCGTCCGATTGTACCAGTGGGTAAAGATATAGGGTATCTGCCGGGGGAAAAACAAGAAAAACTCAGACCATGGATGCAGCCGATCTATGATAACCTCGAGTATCTGTTCAATGTAAAAAAACCTGGGGAACTTGATGATATATTAGCCGGTATGGCCTCGATTGAAGTTGAAGCACTGACTTATATAAGAGGCAGAAGCATACCTGATCAATTCATTATCATTGATGAAGCGCAAAACCTCACAAAGCATGAAGTGAAAACGATATTAACAAGGGTAGGGGAAAGAAGTAAAATCGTCCTGATGGGTGACCCCGCACAAATCGACCATCCTTATCTTGATGAATATAACAACGGTCTGACCTACGTAGTAGAAAAATTTAAAGAGCAACGGATAGCGGGCCATGTGAAATTGATGAAAGGTGAACGTTCCGGGCTTGCCCAGCTTGCGGCAGATCTCTTATAAAGCGAATCTGTTTTGGTGGAAATTAATTACATTTATACCTTATGAAAAACCCGGTGCAGAGGTTCCTGCGCCGGGTTTAGTTATGTAGAAACCATTTGATCTTTATTCCAGTCGAAAGGCTTTTACATTTTTAATTGGATTTTCTTTATTGGACCCATCTTTAAGAAGGATATGAACAGGTCCGTCTTCTTTCAAAGGTTTCCCGTCCTTTGAAAAGGCCATCAGCAGTTCTTCGGCTTTTTCAACAGGGAAGTTGAATTCACCGGACTCTGTCTCGATAATAATAGTTGAGGCATCTTCATGCGGTTCCGCGTTTTTTAAAAATGGTGCAAATGGTATGGCGAAAGTACCGGTAAGAACCTTTTCCTTTTCATACTTCTTTTCCGTCTTCAATGTAGGAGGATATGTGGCACCCTCCTGGATTTCGCGGGACCAATGCTTCGACACCGCTTTTGTATATTCTTCCAGTTCATCTTTCATTATACTTCCTTCTTCAAAGAAAGTGTTTAAATCAATTTTTCTGTCATCAAAAATCCATACTCCGGAATCTAACGTGATGACAAACTTAACTTTACCTTTGATCGGTACGATGCTTTCCACAACAGATTCCTCCCTTTCAATAGTTCTAGTATATCGGTTATAAATCTTTTTGTCACATGATTTTGTGTAAGCATTTTCACTGTTTTCAATTTACCGATTTAGGGAAACTTACTAGAGAATGAAGGAGAGTGAGGAAAAATGTCAGATCAAAAACTACTGGGAGAACTGGTCGATATCGCGAGGGCTTTTGCCCCATATGGAAAGGTCGCAGATTATATCCCTGCGTTAAGCAATCAAAATCCGGATGATTTAGCTATTTGTATATACTCCATTGAAAATGAATCTTATTATGCAGGAGATCATCTTAAAAAATTCACCCTGCAGAGTATTTCAAAAGTCATCACCCTGGCACTTGTATTAATGGATAATGGAGAAGATGAGGTGTTTTCCAAAGTAGGAATGGAGCCCACGGGCGATCCATTCAATTCAATTGCCAAATTAGAAACGAACATACCTTCGAAGCCCCTCAACCCAATGATCAATGCAGGCGCCTTGGCAGTGACGCATATGATCAAAGGAGATACAGTCATAGAAAAATGGGACAGGTTGATTGAATTCATCTCTCATTTGACAGGGCAGCAAGTTACATACAATGAAGATGTTGCTTATTCAGAACTCCAGACCGCCAACCTGAATCGTTCGCTTTGCTATTTTATGAAGCAGCATGGAGTGATAACGGGGAATATAGAGGATTTATTGGTGTTATACACGAAGCAATGTGCAGTGGAAATGAATTGTGTGGATTTGGCCAAAATGGGGGCTGTCTTTGCCAATGACGGACTGGATCCCGAAAGCGGAAGGCAGCTTATATCCAAAGATGTCGCAAGGATATGTAAAACCTTTATGGTGACATGTGGAATGTACAACAGTTCGGGTGAGTTTGCCATTAAGGTAGGGATCCCTGCAAAGAGCGGGGTATCCGGCGGAATCATGGGGAGTGTACCGGGAAAATGCGGGATCGGCATCTTCGGCCCTGCTCTGGATGAAGTAGGGAATAGTATTGCCGGCACCAAGCTTCTGGAAGGGCTCAGTGCTAAATATTCCTGGAGTATTTTCTAGCATCGGCTAATTGTGAACCGGCCCTTCAATCCAAATTCGTTCCTTACAAAAACGTTAATTATTCTTGCAATTTGTGCAGTTTAACGATAAAATTTTAAGACAGGAATGCTATTTGTACGGAATGGGGGGATCACTGTGGCGTCAGAAATGACAGTTAATCATCGAGAAAAAGCCTATGAGTTATTAAAGGCTGATGCGGAAAAGATTTTACAGCTAATTAAAGTGCAAATGGATAATTTAACGATGCCCCAATGTCCTCTTTACGAGGAAGTATTGGATACCCAAATGTTCGGATTATCCCGTGAAATAGAATTTGCTGTCCGGTTGGGACTGGTGGATGACGGAGATGGGAAGGAACTGATTGATTCTTTGGAAAGGGAACTTTCTGCCCTTCATGAAGCGTCCACAAAAAAGTAAAATAGTCATGACAACTCAAACAATAATGAACACTGTTGTTTGAGTTTTTTTATAGAGGTGCATAAATTGCCGAAAAAGAAAATGAAATAGATAAAGGGTTGAATTGTCATGATTAAAAAAATATTGAAGTCCTATGACTATTCTTTGATAGCTGTGTACATATTCCTGTGCTTTTTTGGATTGGTGATGGTTTACAGTGCCAGCATGGTGATGGCTGTGGAACGATTTGATCTTACAAGCGATTATTTCTATAAGAAGCAGCTGATCAACGTACTCATAGGATTTGCTGCATTTACAGTTGCTGCCTGGTTCCCTTATAAAGCCTTTCAAGTAGGGAAAATCATAAAAGGGCTTATGACCGTCATCATCATCATGCTCGTTTCAGTACATATATTCGGAAGTGAAGTCAATAATGCCAGAAGCTGGATCAATCTGGGTTTCATGAGGATTCAGCCTTCTGAATTTGCCAAGCTGGCGGTTGTCATATACTTAGGTTCCGTGTATTCAAAGAAACAGGCTTATATAAATGATTTGAATCGGGGGCTTGCTCCGCCATTGATTTTTCTCGGGTTCATATGCTTCATTGTTTTTCTTGAACCGGATTTTGGGACGGCAGCGATTATTTTTATGATCGGGGCAATCGTCATCCTGTGTTCGGGAATCAATTTCCGGACGATCTCAAAGCTTGCAGGTATAGGAGCCGGTCTGCTGGTCATCGTTTCTCCCTTCATCTATCTGGCAAGGGGATTCATCTTTACCACTGAAAGGATGAGCAGGATCGAGGCTTATCTTTCGCCATTTAAGGACGCTCAAGGGGAAGGTTATCAGCTTGTAAACTCCTATCTTGCGATTGGTTCCGGCGGGGTTCAGGGGCTTGGCCTTGGACAGAGTATCCAGAAGCTCGGCTACATACCGGAACCTCAGACTGATTTCATCATGGCGATCATTGCGGAAGAACTGGGTGTCTTCGGAGTCAGTTTTGTTATTCTGGGTCTTACTTATATCGTGTTAAGAGGCATCTATATCGGTGTGAAATGCCAGGATCCATTTGGGACGATGCTTGCGATCGGGATCTCAAGTATGATTGGTATACAGGCTTTCATCAATTTAGGAGGGGTTTCCGGACTCATCCCGATCACCGGTGTGCCCCTGCCTTTCATCAGTTACGGGGGATCTTCACTGCTGGTCCTTTCATTATCGCTCGGTGTCCTTGTGAATGTTTCGATGTTTGTGAAATATGAAGAAAAATATAAAACAAAGAAGGAAAATGACGAACCTTTGGAGAATATGTCTAGTAACAAGAGAATATATGGTGTAAAAATGTAGGTCTCTAATAGGGAATTTAAAATCTCTATGTCTAGGGTCTGCCCCCTAAGATACGCTAGTATCCATCTTTCGGGTCAGTCCTTTTTTAATAGACTAGTAATGAAAGATTTTCAATCATGAACTAACTTAAAGGAGAGATTGTATTGAAGAAAATTCAAAAGGTATTAGTCGCAAACCGCGGGGAAATTGCCATCCGCGTATTCCGTGCCTGTACGGAATTGAACATCAGGACTGTTGCAGTCTACAGTAAAGAAGATTCAGGCTCCTATCACCGGTATAAAGCAGATGAAGCTTACTTAGTCGGTGAAGATAAGAAACCGATCGATGCCTATCTCGATATAGAAGGCATTATTAAAATAGCAAAAAAATCAGATGTGGATGCCATCCATCCAGGTTACGGATTCCTTTCTGAAAATATTCATTTTGCCAGAAGATGTGAAGAAGAGGGCATCATTTTCGTTGGGCCTCATTCAACTCACTTGGACATGTTCGGGGATAAGGTCAAGGCAAGAAAACAAGCCCAGCTGGCAGATATCCCTGTCATTCCCGGAAGTGACGGACCGGTTACAAGCCTTGAAGAAGTGATCAGCTTTGGAAAGGAAGCAGGATTCCCAATCATCATCAAAGCATCCCTTGGCGGGGGAGGCCGCGGCATGAGGATCGTCCGAAACCTTGAGACCCTGAAAGAGGCATATGAACGTGCCAAGTCTGAAGCAAAAGCGGCATTTGGAAATGATGAAATCTATGTAGAAAAATTTGTGGAAAATCCAAAGCATATCGAGGTTCAGATCCTTGGGGATGCCGATGGAAACATTGTTCATCTTTTTGAACGGGACTGCTCGATTCAAAGGCGGCACCAGAAGGTTGTGGAAATCGCCCCTTCCGTATCCCTTGATGACAAATTAAGAGAGGATATTTGTGAAGCGGCAGTACGCTTGATGGATAACGTGAAATATGTGAATGCCGGTACGGTTGAATTTCTAGTTGCAAACAACCAATTTTATTTCATAGAAGTGAACCCGAGGGTACAGGTCGAGCACACCATCACAGAAATGGTGACAGGGGTGGATATCGTTCAATCCCAGCTGCTCATTGCCGAAGGACATGCCCTGCACAGCCGTGAAGTGGGCATACCCCTGCAGGAAGATGTCAAGCTGCATGGATATGCCATTCAGTCAAGGGTAACAACTGAGGATCCGCTAAATAACTTCATGCCGGACACAGGAAAGATCATGGCATACAGATCAGGTGGAGGATTCGGTGTCCGGCTTGACGCCGGGAATGGATATCAGGGTGCAATCGTCACACCATATTATGATTCCCTGCTTGTAAAGCTTTCGACATGGGCCTTGACATTTGAACAAGCTGCATCGAAAATGGTCAGAAATCTTCAAGAATTTAGAATTCGCGGAATCAAGACCAATATCCCTTTCCTGGAGAACGTCGTGAAACATGAAAAGTTCATCACTGGAGAATATGATACATCATTCATCGATACGACTCCTGAACTATTCATTTTTCCTAAACGAAAAGACCGCGGAACGAAAATGCTCTCTTATATAGGAAATGTGACCGTCAATGGCTTCCCGGGAGTGGAAAAGAAGAAAAAGCCGGTATTCTCCAGACCAAGGATGCCTGAATTCGATCCTACAGGGACAGCAAAACCCGGAACCAAACAAATACTGGATCAGCATGGCGCTGAAGGGCTGGTAAACTGGGTTAAGGACCAGAAGCAGGTACTTTTGACAGATACTACATTCCGTGATGCGCACCAGTCACTCCTGGCTACCCGTGTCAGAACGAATGATCTGAAGCAGATTGCAGAGCCGACATCCCATCTTCTTCCTGATATGTTCTCCTTTGAAATGTGGGGAGGGGCTACATTTGATGTTGCCTACCGCTTCTTGAAAGAAGACCCATGGAACCGCTTGTTGACGTTGAGGGAACGCATTCCAAATGTGTTATTCCAAATGTTGTTAAGGGCTTCCAACGCAGTTGGTTACAAGAATTATCCGGATAATGTCATCAGGGAGTTCGTGGAGAAATCTGCATTTGCAGGTATCGATGTATTCAGGATCTTTGACAGTCTGAACTGGGTGAAAGGAATGGAAGTCGCAATTGATTCCGTAAGACAGAGCGGGAAAATTGCTGAAGCAGCCATTTGTTACACCGGGGATATCGATGACCCGACACGTACCAAATATGATATTGACTATTACAAGAATCTTGCAAAGGAACTTGAAGCGAGCGGAGCGCATATCCTTGCAATCAAGGATATGGCAGGGTTATTGAAACCACAGGCTGCATACAGGCTTATTTCCGAACTGAAAGAATCTGTAAGCCTCCCTATTCACCTGCATACACATGATACAAGCGGAAATGGTATTTATACTTATGCAAGAGCGATTGATGCAGGTGTAGATATCGTAGATACCGCTCTCAGCACGATGTCTGGACTGACTTCACAGCCTAGTGCGAACTCACTCTATTATGCTTTAAAAGGTACTGAAAGAGAGCCGGAAGTCAATGTTGAATCCCTTGAATCACTTTCCCACTACTGGGAAGATGTGCGTAAATACTATACCGACTTCGAAAGCGGTATGATGTCACCGCATCCTGAAGTTTATAAGCATGAGATGCCAGGCGGCCAATACAGTAATCTTCAGCAGCAGGCAAAAGCCGTCGGGCTTGGCGAACGCTGGGAAGAAGTGAAAGAGATGTATGCAAGGGTCAATCATCTATTTGGTGATATCGTCAAGGTTACACCTTCCTCCAAAGTGGTAGGGGACATGGCTCTATTCATGGTGCAAAATGATCTCTCAGAACAGGATGTCATTGAAAAGGGTGAAAAGATAGACTTCCCGGATTCAGTTGTTGAACTGTTTGAAGGATATCTCGGGCAGCCGCATGGAGGATTCCCTGAGGAACTGCAGAAAGTCATTCTTAAAGGGAGAAACCCATTAACCGTACGTCCTGGGGAACTGCTGGATGACGTAGACTTTACGAAATTGAAAGAAAAGCTCTATGAACAACTCAACCGTCCGGTCACCAGCTTTGATGCACTTGGATATGCACTATATCCAAAAGTATTTTCCGACTATGCACAAACACTTGAACAATTCGGTGACATTTCCGTTCTTGATACACCTACATTCCTGTTCGGAATGAGACTGGGCGAGGAAATCGAAGTTGAAATCGAGACTGGAAAAACCTTGATCGTAAAACTGGTATCAATTGGTCAGGCTCAGGCTGATGGTACAAGAGTCGTTTATTTTGAGTTAAATGGACAGCCGCGTGAGGTTGTAATCAAAGATGAAAATATCAAATCCACGGTAGCCGCAAAAAGAAAAGTTGATCCTAAGGATGAAACTCATATCGGGGCTTCTATGCCGGGAACAGTCATCAGGGTGATTGTAGAAAAGGGCGAAAAGGTGGAAAAAGGTGATCACCTGATGATCACAGAGGCCATGAAAATGGAAACCACCGTCCAGGCACCATTCTCTGGAACCGTAAAAGACATTTATGTAGGAAGCGGAGATGCAATCAGTCCGGGGGATTTATTGATAGAAATGCAAAAATAACATCATAAAAAAGGGATGCCGGTACATTACCGGCATCCCTTTTATTCATTTGTCACTTTACTCCTGGAAGCAAGGAGTATGAAGTAACATAACAACCCAAATAAGCAGGAGATGATCAAAGCATGAAGCAATGCAATTCCTAGGTTCAACCTTGTGAAGACAACCAAAGCTCCTGATATAACCTGTAAGGATACAAGGGTGAACGCTATGATCCATCCCCAATAAATGACTTTCTGATGCTTGTGCTCTTTAATCGCGATATATGTGATGTAACCTATCCAGATAAATATCATCCCGGCTGCAAACCGATGTCCCATTTGGATCCATTCATACATATTTGAAGGCAGTCCCGGACTTGAATTCACACAAAGCGGCCAGTCTTTACAGACCAGACTTGAATTTGTATGGCGGACTAGAGCCCCGGTATAAACGACCATGTAACTGTAAATGGTCACACCGATCATATGAAATCTCATACGTTTATCGATAACCAGTGAGCTTGCCTCGAATTTTTGATCAACTTCGAAAATGAGTAAAGTCAGCAGCAATATGGCTGCAAATGAAATGAGTGAAATTCCGAAATGCAGTGCAAGTACGAAGTCTGATTGACCCCAGATAACTGCAGCGGCCCCTATCAATCCTTGCAGCAGGAGGAAAAAGAATGATAGAACGGATAGAAACTTGGTTTCGCGCTTATATCCGATGGCTTTCCAGGACCATACCGAAAGGGCAAGGACCAGCAGACCCACTCCTCCGGAAACCACTCTGTGAGCAAGCTCAATGACAAGTTCCACAGTAATGTCCGTAGGGATCAGCTGGCCGTTGCACAATGGCCAGGACCGGCCGCAGCCCATGCCTGACTCTGTTTTGGTCACCAGGGCACCGCCTAATAGTACAAATAGCATACCGAGTGTCGTGATGACGGCAAGCCACTTTAATCCTTTATGCAATCAATTCACCTTCTTAGTTTAAGTCTTTAGAGTTGTAGAAAATAAAAATATAGTAGAAAAATAGTTTGTCGCCTTTCGATAATAACGAAATGAAAGCTAAAACTCAATGTATAAAATGTTACAGAATATTGAGCATTACTCACCATCAAGTCGGGAAGACTACTTGCAGACAGCCGAAATTCCTGAATTTTACTTTACTGTAATTGTGTAAGCGCTTATCCAGAAAGTATGATATGATAAAGACGATGCCTTATACAATGTCGAAAGCATTGCCGACTGCCTTCTTCACAATTTCTTCACAATATTATTTTTTTCCACCCCAAAAAGGAAAAAATATATGGTTTAATATAATATTGATAGCATGATTACTATTTCTTATCTTTGCTAAAAATTTGAATTTGATATAGAAATGGCAGATCATTTACTTTATAGTAGTAAGAGGTGTCATCTGCCTCTGTTTGGTTTTAACGTGAGGAGGGGTAAAATGTCAAACAGTCGAATAATGACAAATGTTGAAAAAGCTGAGATCTCTACATCCACTGTATGGAAAGATTTCTTGGCACTTATTAAGGTCGGAATTGTTAATTCAAATCTAATCACTACTTTTACCGGGATGTGGTTAGCATTTTATTTTACTAATACACACTTTCTGAATTCTCTGGATATCATGTTCCTAACTCTAGTGGGTTCATCTCTGATCATTGCCGGATCATGTGTGATCAATAATGTCTATGACCGCGACATCGATCATCTGATGGAACGTACAAAGGAACGCCCGACAGTTACCGGGAAGATCAATGGAACGAAAGCTTCATTATTGGGGCTGCTGATGATTGCATTCGGAATCATCATGCTGTTCATGACAACTGTGACTGCAGGTGTAATAGGACTTATAGGTGTATTCAGTTATGTTGTATTATATACAATGTGGTCCAAAAGGAAATATGTAAGCAACACGATTGTTGGAAGCATATCTGGTGCAGTCCCTCCACTGATTGGGTGGGCCGCCGTAGATGCTAACCTTGATATCGTAGCATGGATGCTGTTTTTGATGATGTTCATCTGGCAGCCGCCGCATTTCTATGCGCTTGCGATGAAACGCGTGGAAGAATATCGTGCAGCGGATATCCCTATGCTCCCTGTTGTAAAAGGCTTTGCCGTGACTAAGCATCATATCGTTGCCTGGGTCGCTGCCTTACTGCCGATTCCTTTCTTCTTAATGGATCTTGGATTGTTTTTCTTCATTCTTGCCACAGCCTTCAATATCGGCTGGTTAGCACTTGGCCTTGCAGGCTATAAAATGAAGGATGATATTAAGTGGTCTAAATTGATGTTTGTATATTCACTTAATTATTTGACTATCTTGTTTGTAGCAATGGTTATTGTTACCGTTATATAAGATTAGTGGGAATTCTTTCTGATAAGAAATCCAAATAGATATTTTTTGAGTCCTTGTTTTATTTCAGGAAGTACATTACACGAAAGAGGGGTTTGATTAAGCTATGAAAGCAAGGCTAACTAAGTGGCGCTTATTCTCCATTGTAGCCATGATGGCACTTATTCTTTCCGGTTGCGGTGAGCCGTTTCTATCTACACTGCAGCCGGCAGGGGAAGTAGCACAGACACAATATGATCTAATGATTCTTGCTACATCAATAATGGTATTGGTTATTATTGTAGTAGTAATCATCTATGCAGTGGCGATCATCCGTTTCCGCAGAAAAAAAGGAGACACTGCGATCCCAAAACAAGTTGAAGGAAGCCATACGTTGGAAATCCTATGGACAGTCATTCCAATCATCCTTCTGCTTATCCTTGCAGTTCCTACAGTCACTGCAACATTCCAGCTTGCTGATACAAAAGCAATGGACAAAAAAGACGCTGACGGTAATCGTGAAGCGCTGGTTGTAAATGTTCGTGCCAACCTTTATTGGTGGGAATTCGAATATCCAGACCAAAAAATCATCACTTCTCAAGATTTGGTTGTTCCAACCGATCAGAAGGTCTACTTCAATGTAACAGCTTCTGATGTAAAACATTCATTCTGGATTCCAGCAGCAGGAGGAAAGATTGATACTAACGTTGATGGTGTGAACACATTCTTCCTTGAGTTTGATGGTAAAAAGGCTGAAGAAGCCGGCGGGGTATTCTATGGTAAATGTGCCGAACTTTGCGGTCCTTCCCACGCATTAATGGACTTCAAAGTTAAAGCGTTACCAAAAGATGAATTCACTGCATGGGTGGACGATATGCAAAACGCAGGAGATCCAAAACCTGCTTCTGACTTAGCGCAACAAGGACAAGATATCTTCAATCAAAAATGCTTGAGCTGTCATGCGGTTTCCCCGGAAGATGGCCGTCCCGAATCTGCACGCCTTGCTCCGAACTTAGCAACTTTCGGCGAGCGTAACCGTATTGCTGGGATTCTCGAACATAATGAAGAAGAACTCAAAAACTGGTTGACAGATCCGGAACAGTATAAGCCAGGAAACAAAATGACAGGTACATATGGAGAGTTAACTGAAGAAGAAAAGGATGCTCTTGCAGAATACCTGATGGGTCTGAAAGTTCAAGATTAATAGGGGATAAGTTAAAAGGGAGGTTAAATCGTGAGTAGCTTAGCACAGAAAAAAGGCTTCGGTGCGACTGTTTGGGATTACTTGACTACAGTAGACCATAAAAAGATCGCCATCCTTTACCTTATGGCAGGAGGATTCTTCTTCCTACTCGGTGGATTAGAAGCTCTTATTATCCGTATACAGCTTGCAGTGCCTAATAGTGATTTCATTAGTGCAGGCTTATACAACGAAGTATTAACGATGCACGGTACAACGATGATATTCTTGGCAGCCATGCCGCTGATATTTGCATTTATGAATGCAGTTGTACCTTTACAGATCGGTGCTCGTGATGTTGCATTTCCATTTGTGAATTCACTAGGATTCTGGTTATTCTTCTTCGGTGGAGTATTCCTGAATCTTTCATGGTTCATGGGTGGAGCACCTGATGCAGGATGGACATCTTATGCATCACTGTCAATGGCCTCTGAAGGTCATGGAATTGATTTTTACGTCTTAGGTTTACAGATTGCCGGTGCAGGTACATTGATTGGCGGTATCAACTTCCTTGTTACCATCATTAATATGCGTGCCCCTGGGATGACATATATGCGTATGCCACTGTTCACCTGGACAGCGTTTGTTACATCAGCACTAATCTTATTTGCATTTCCAGCCCTGACAGTCGGTCTTTTCTTAATGATGTTCGATCGTATGTTCGGCTCTAATTTCTTTGATGTTGCCAATGGCGGTAACACGATTATCTGGGAGCATTTCTTCTGGATCTTCGGACACCCGGAAGTATACATCCTTGTATTACCGGCATTCGGAATTTTCTCAGAGATCATTCCGCACTTCTCAAGAAAACGTTTATTCGGTTACTCATCCATGGTATTTGCGACCGTATTGATCGGTTTCCTTGGATTCATGGTATGGGCTCACCATATGTTCACAGTTGGTCTTGGACCGATTGCAAATGCAATCTTCGCAGTTGCTACCATGGCGATTGCCGTACCGACAGGTATTAAGATCTTTAACTGGCTTCTCACAATGTGGGGAGGAAGCTTGCGATTCACTACACCTATGTTGTATGCGGTTGCTTTCATTCCTTCATTCGTTGCTGGGGGAGTCACAGGTATCATGCTTGCATCAGCAGCAGCTGACTACCAATTCCATGATACGTATTTCGTAGTGGCACACTTCCACTATGTAATCGTTGGTGGTGTTGTATTCGCACTATTGGCTGGAACGCATTATTACTGGCCGAAGATGTTCGGTACGATGTTAAATGATTTCCTTGGGAAAATCTCTTTCTGGTTATTCTTTATTGGATTCCACTTAACGTTCTTTATCCAGCATTTCCTCGGTCTTATGGGGATGCCGCGTCGTATTTGGAAGTTCTTGCCTGGTCAAGGGTTTGAAACAGGAAACCTGGTTAGTTCCATCGGAGCAGGATTTATGGGAGTTGCTGTAATCATCCTGTTATTTAACATCATCATGACGCAAGTTAAAGGTGTTAAAGTCGGTAATGACCCTTGGGGAGATGGACGTACCATCGAATGGTCAATTCCATCACCGCCGCCATTCTATAACTTCAAGCAGACACCTCTTATCCGTGGATTGGATGCTTTCTGGCTTGAGAAAATGGAAGGCAAGAAAGAGCTTACACCAGCAGAACCGATCGGTGATATCCATATGCCGAATAATTCAATTCTTCCGGTATTCATCTCATTCGGTTTGTTTGTGGCAGCATTCGGTGCCATGTACCGTCCGGATGGAGAAGCATGGGCACTGCCTGTTTTGATTATCGGTATGCTGATCACATTAAGTTCAATGTTCCTGAGATCTGTAATCGACGATCATGGTTATCATGTTCACAAAGAAGATTTAATGGATGATGATAAAGGGGGTAAGGCATAATGCACGCTGAAGAAAAATTCACGCCGAAGACCTGGCCGGCCTCCCCTGAAAAGGCAACCCTTGAGGGGAAAAATAAGTTCATGGGATTCTGGTTCTTCCTTGGCGGAGAAACAGTTCTGTTCGGCTCGTTGTTCGCTACTTATCTTGCTCTTAAGAACAAAGTGCCTAGTGAAAGCCATGCATTGACGACTGATTTATTTGATCTGCCTCTTTCATTCGTGGCTACTATGCTTCTTTTAACAAGCTCGTTAACAAGTGTTTATGCAATGTACCATATGAAAAATTACAATTTCCAGAGAATGCAGGCCTGGTTACTGATCACTGTATTATTGGGTGCAGGGTTCCTAGGGTTGGAAATTTATGAGTTCAATCATTATGTTCATGAATACGGGCATACTTTTACTAGCAGCGCGTTTGGCTCGGCATTTTATGCGCTTGTTGGCTTCCACGGAGGGCACGTAGCATTCGGGCTCCTTTGGATCATTAGTCTGATGCTTCGTAATGCGAAACGCGGACTTAACCTTTACAACGCTCCGAAGTTTTATTTAGCTTCACTATACTGGCACTTCATCGACGTTGTATGGGTATTTATCTTTACAGTAGTATACTTAATGGGAATGGTGGGATAAACTGATGGCGAATCAACAATCAAATTCAGGTAACCCAAGTGTAGATTACGAATATAAACGTAAGAAAAACGCGGAAGACATGAGGATGCAGGTAACTTCATTCATGTTTATGATTTTCTTAACACTTGTTGCTTTCATCGCTGTTGCAGGTGATTTTGATAAGTACTTCGTAGTACCATTCATCCTGCTGCTTGCAGTAGTACAATTGATTTTCCAATTATACTATTTCATGCACATGAGTCACAAAGGACATGAAGCTCCTTCATTGTTCTTGTATTCCGGGGCACTTGTAGCGTTTATCACAGTGTTAACATTCTTGACGATCGTATGGATCTAATTAAGAAAAGCCAGCCAATTTAATTGGCTGGCTTTTTTATTGTTCTGCTTCAGCTGCCGGAGGCTCATGTCATACATGGTTTATTTAAGGATGTATACTTAGTTTTAGGCTTTTTTGACGCTGTTTTCTATATGGCTGCCCCCGTCCTAATAGGGGAAATCAGCGTTTTGGCTCTATAAGCGCTTAATTGTAGCCTGCGGAACGGGTGGAATCGGGGTAATCTTTTAATTTTGGTCGGTAATCTTTCGAAAACTGGACTTTTTCTTTCAATTCCTGGCCATAATCTTCGAATTCTGGGAGATAATCTTTTAATTTTAGGATTTATTCCACCACTTACCAAAAACATCCAAACTGTCCACTGCATGATATAAGAAGGCAAAGAACAACTTTCCTGCAAGTCCCATTCATATTGGCTGGGCGAGCCGCCTCCGCTTTTCTATTGTCCAGCTCCGGCGGCTAGAGGCTCGAGGTCATAAGCTAAATGGTCCAAGAAGGCAAAGAACGCCTTCCCGGCCCATTCATCTTATGCTTGTCGCCTCTGAGCGAGCCGCCTCCGCTTTTCTATTGTCCAGCTGCAGGGCTTAGAGGCACATATCATAAGCCAACCCGGCCAAGAAGGCAAAGAGCGCCTTCAAGTCCGGCCCGTCTTATGCCACCCGCCTCTGAGCAAAGCCCTTCCGCATTTCTATTGTCCAGCTCCGGCGGCTAGAGGCTCGAGGTCATAAGCTAAATGGACCAAGAAGGCAAAGAACGCCTTCCCGGCCCATTCATCTTATGCTTGTCGCCTCTGAGCGAGCCGCCTCCGCTTTTCTTAATTGTTCATGAACTTGTCATTAGCTTGGATTGAAGTGGGGGGGAGTTGACAGTATAATGGGGGTAGCGGTTATTAGTGAAATGAGGTGAGGATATGCCGTTGGGTATATTTGGTTTTATGGCTTTATGGAGCCCATTTTTTATTTTGGCATTGGTGTTTATCACAGTTGTTTATTTTTTGGTCACCGTGAAGTGGAGAACAAGCTTTAGGGAAAGTACTCCGCTGACTGGAAAGGAAGCAGCTTATTTTATAGTGGCGATCCTCCTTTTATATGCCATCAAAGGTTCGCCTGTTGAAGTAATGAGCACGATATTATTTTCTGCTCACATGACTCAGATGGCCCTTCTGTACTTAGTAGTAACACCTCTGATTATCATGGGAATTCCTAATTGGGTCTGGAAGGAAATAATAAACCTCCCAGTTGTCAAACCAATATTTAAGTTCATGACAAAGCCTTTGATTGCTCTGCTTTCATTTAATGTTGTGTTTTCGGTTTATCATATTCCGCTGGTATTTGATCATGTCAGAACAGATGTTACAGCGCACGGATTGGCTACAGTCATCTTGTTCTTATTATCCATTGTAATGTGGTGGCCGCTCTTGAACCCTGCGGATGAGGATATCGACTTAGAAGGTTTAAAGAGAATTGGATATATATTGGGAAGTGCGGTTTTATTGACACCGGCTTGCGGATTGATTATCTTCGCAGAGAATCCCTTGTATGCACCTTATTATGATCCTGAAGCGTTTATGCAATCTTTGGCCCTCTGTGTGCCGGTTGACACGTTACAGGGCATGACGCTGACCGGTCCCGAGTTATTCACCTCTATGTCGACCTTGAATGACCAGCAGTTGGGTGGAGTCATTATGAAAATCATTCAGGAGATTGTTTTCGGAGTAATGCTTTTTAATCTTTTCTTTCAATGGTATCGAAAAGATATGGAAAAACAGGAAAGACTTTCGTATGATCCGGTTGTAGACCAAACAAGGACTGAATAATGATCATACTTGCAGGGATAGCTTGCCGCCATTCCTGCCGTACATAGAATAAATACAGAAAAGTGAGGACTTGTAAAAATGGGTGTACCAATTTTACCTACAATCAGCACCAGTTTCATCGTTCTAAGTGCTATCACTGTAGCCATTGGCTGGTGGCAAATCAAACAAAGGAAAATCGAGAAGCATCAAGGGACGATGACCCTTGCAGGGATTTTTGCACTGATTTTCTTTATTATTTACGCAAGCAGAACCATCTTCATCGGGAATACTTCATTTGGGGGACCGGATAATATCAAGATTTATTATACAATCTTCTTGATTTTCCATATCACCCTCGCGACTGTAGGGGCTGTGTTCGGTTTAATGAGTTTATGGACAGGATATAAAGAAAAATTGGCAAGACATAGAAAGCTGGGACCTGTCACCAGCATCATTTGGTTCTTCACCGCGATCACCGGGGTTGCTGTATACATGCTGCTCTATGTCTTTTATGAAGGCGGGGAGACGACATCTGTCATAAAGGCAATAATAGGGAGCTGAGTTCCCGGTCCGTATAAGAACGTTCTTATACGGGCTTTTTTATTGCAGAAAAGGATAAGCGGTTCTTCTGTCGAATTAAACAAGTGAGAAAGGGGGTAATCATACTATGACACACAGTATAAAAAAACTTGAACAAAAACTTTATGAAGAATCTTTACAGTTATCCGAATATGCATTTCAATACAAAGTACCTTCTGAGAAGAGAGATAAAAGACTTCAAAAGTTAAAGGTGCAGGATGTCTATGGTATCTTTTCTGAGGGTTCCCTGGCGGCCAAGCTTCATTTGCTTTCCCTGGAAGTATGGATTGGAAATGAGAAGTATTCGATGGGGGGAATAGCAGGTGTTGCAACTTACCCGGAGTACAGGCGAAAAGGATTAGTAAGGAGTTTACTGTCTCATGCGCTAGAGGAAATGAATAATAAGGGGCAGACGATCTCGATGCTGCACCCATTTGATATCGATTTCTACAGGAAATTCGGGTGGGAGGTTTTCGCTTATTTTAACAAGTTATATTTAACAAAAAAAGATTTAATCCCAATAAAAAAAACAAATGGTAGCATCAAAAGATTTACAAAGGAAACTTACCCTGTAGAACTTCATCAATTGTATGACCGTTATGCCTCTAATCATAGTGGAATGCTTGAACGCACAAAGGAATGGTGGAAGGAAAGAAGTATCGGGGATTTATGGATTGCGATATACTATGATGAAAATCATGTGCCGCAAGGCTATCTTAGTTATGAAGTCAAGAATGAAAAAATGAAGGTAGAGGAATTCGTTCCATTGAACGCTGAGGCGAGACACGGATTATGGAACTTTATCTGTCAGCATGATTCGATGATCAACGATTCAGAACTGGTGCTGAATCCAAATGAGCCATTGTCATTTCTGCTCAGGAATCCCCGCGTGAAAATGGAGCGTTTTCCTTATTTTATGAATAGAATTG
The DNA here is from genome assembly GCF_045897515.1 of Rossellomorea oryzaecorticis. Lineage (NCBI taxonomy): Bacteria > Bacillati > Bacillota > Bacilli > Caryophanales > Bacillaceae > Rossellomorea > Rossellomorea oryzaecorticis. The sequence goes on from NZ_JBJOSA010000002.1 coordinate 128,914, forward strand.
TGAATGTGGAAAGCTTCTTGAATGCCTATTTGAAGCATATTGAGTTTGATGACCACTTAACGCTAACAATTAAAGATGATCAAGCTGAATGGAATAATGGTACCTTTACAGTGTCGGCACACGGTGTGAAGAAAAGTGAACCGGCAGACAATACTGTAGTCATGGATATCAACACTCTAACAGCTGTCATTTTTGGAGTTTATTCACCAAAAGCACTGATGGATATGGGACAGATCGAAGGAGACTTGCCGGAAGTTGCTAAATTGGAAAAATTGACGAAGGATGTAAGTCCGTTTTTCTATGATTTCTTTTAAATATTAAAGGCTGTTTTCTAAAAGATTGTTGCTTTCCGTAAATTGGCTAGTAGCCTGAATGTTGCTTGTGGACGTGCTCTTTTCGAATTCAAGTTTAAACCACAGGTGGACGGACATCTGTAAACACCCAAGTTCCGGTATTTTCTTGTGTATAAAGCAACAAAGGATGAGAAAAGAGCTATATTAAAAAAAGGACCGGCCGGGATGGCAGGTCCTTTTTGCTCAAACTTTGAAATTGGTCTTGATTATGCCGGCTTCTTTTGCTGAATTGAATACAATCAATATCATCGGGCCGATGATGAAACCGAGTACTCCGAATAGCTTCAAGCCAAGGTACATGGCAATCAACGTAGCTAAAGGTGACAATCCAATATGAGTCCCCATGACTTTAGGTTCCACGGTTCTCCTGATGATTAATAATATGGCGGCCAGTACGGCAAGCTGAGTCCCAAGCGCAATGTTACCTGTAATCAAATGGAACATTGCCCATGGTCCCAGAATGACAATTGAACCTATCAGAGGGATGAAATCAATGATCCAAATGACAAGAGACATCACAATCGCCACTTCAGGGGAGATGAAAAGCAGCCCAATGAGTGAGACGAGAAAAATGATGATACTAACCAGAAACTGTGCTTTGAAAAAGCCGAAAATCACGTAAGACAGCCGGGACGTCATGAAATTCACTTTTTCGGCCGTCCGTTCAGTCAAGTGTCTGAAAATACTCAATTTTATTCCTGGCAGATCCAGCATAAATAGAAACAGTGCGATTAAATATACTAGAAAACTAACCAGGTAGCTTGGGATATAGGATAAAAATGCGCTGATTTTTTCTATATTTAACGAGTTAAGTATTTTTGTCTTAACCGAGGTCAGGAAGTTCTGCACTTCTTCACTAAAGCCCGTTACCACCTCATCGGGGAAGTCTTCTGCAGCATCCAGGAGCTTTTCCTCGTAATCCAGCCATATTTCACTTAATTGATTAATGTATTTAGGTGTATCTTCTATCAGCTGAATTCCTTCACCGACAACTTTTGTTGTGACGAACACAGCTGATAAACCTATTAACAACAAGAAAAGGATAAACACGGATAAAACCGCTATTTTTCTGTTGGTGGAAAAACGTTTTTGAGTGAATTTAACTGCTGGCTCAAGGAATAAGGCAGTGATAAGAGCAGTAATCAAGGGGACGGATATAGGCAATATAAAAAACGAAAGGATTGCCAGGATGATGATGCTTATTAGGATGATAAAAACTTTTCTGGTGAAAAACTTTGACAATTGAGAACCCCTTTCTAACGTTTCCTCTTACTATTTATTATATTAGAGTAAAGAAAGAATGAACAGTAGGGAAGGAATTTAATTTTGATATTTTTGAGGCAGATAGACTGCATTTTCCGGGTAGTAAGCCGTCTCCACTTTTGGTTCATCCAGCTCCGGCGACTAGCCCCTCGAGGTCATAACTGAAAAATCCCTAAAGGCAAAGAGCGCCTTCAGGGATTTCCCAGTTATGCTTGTCGGGGCTGAACAAGCCGCCTCCGCTTTTGGTATTGTCCAGCTGCAGGGCTTAGAGGCACATGTCATAAGCCAAACCGCACAAGAAGGCAAAGAGCGCCTTCCAGTCCGGTTCGTCTTATGCCACCCGCCTCTGACCAAAGCCCTTCCGCTTTTCTATCATCCAGCTCCGGCGGCTAGAGGCTCGAGACATAAGTTAAGCCGGCCAATAAGGCAAAAAACGCCTTTTTGGCCGGCTCATCTTATGCTTGTCGCCTCTGGGCGAGCCGCCTTCGCTTTAGGTATTACCAAGCGAATTCTGTTACTTCTTTTTTTACGTCTGCGATTAGTTTTTCACAAGAGGTCAGCAGGTGTTTAGGGAAATCTTCGCCTTCACCGTACTCTACGCCGTGTGGGTAGTAGTGTTTGCCCAATAGTGGTGTCATCAGTTGGATGACGGCGTCGTGCTTGCCGATATCGCCTTCCACTGCCAGTCCCTGAATACGAAGATAGAAAATGCCTTCTCTGATTTCAAACTTACGGTCGTATGTTACCCTTTCGTAATCCCACTGACCTGCACGGACAAGGCCGTGTGACTCCATGATGTCGTCAAGACGGTTCAAATCTACTTTAACACTCTCAATTCCTGTTTCTTCAAAACGCATAATATTTCCCTCCTATAATGTCTGGCGAAAGGATCAGGGTATAAAGTCATGTTCCCATTGCCTTTTTGATGTTCTTGTTAACAGCATTTATATCGGCAGTATGTAAAATGATACTAAATGCGGTATTTCTCATTCTTTATAATAGTGTAAAATTCTTTTTCTTGCAATGTTTGGATGAAAGCGATTTATGATTCTTTAAGGTGCATAAGTTATGGATGTAAGAGAAGAATAAGGAGAATCTCTAGATTGGAGGAGGGCTAGGATGCCGACGTTGAAAGAAATCATGACAAAAGATGTTGAAACATGCACGCTTCTCGATAATGTGTATGAAGTGGCAGTGAAAATGAAGGAATATAATGTGGGCTCGATCCCAATCGTAGACGGCGAAAAAATTGTTGGGGTCATAACAGACAGGGATATTGTCACTAGATGTATAGCAGAAAAACACCCTGCTTCATCAAAAGTCGAGGATATCATGAGTAAGGAGCTTATCACGATCGCGCCGGACTCCGATGCTGCCCAGGCAGCACAGTTGATGGCAGATAAACAGATCAGAAGGCTTCCGGTAGTAGAAGGCGGCCGGCTCGTCGGCGTCGTTTCCCTTGGGGATTTCGCCATAAGGGAATCTTTGGAGGCACAAGCGTCTATAGCGCTCGAAGAGATTTCAGAATCCCACTTCAGTAACAAGCCATGTTAACCAAAAAAGGCGATCCCCCCATCGCCTTTTTTAGTTGGAACTAAATTTATAAGATCTTTACATACCCATCAGTTTTAGTGAAAAATAAAATATGCTATGCTTTATACAATACATAATAATCAGAAACATTTTAAATGGTATAATAATGCTAGTATTTTATGCATATCCTGCTAGAGAAGGCAGAGAGGAGGGAAATCTCTGAAGACGGTTTTTCGCATCGCTATTATTCTTGTATTTATTCTATTAATAAGTATTTATCAAAGTCTTGAGGACGAGAACGAACCTTTAAAAGGACCTGATACACAGACTCTTAAGAAAGATCACGATAATCAGATGAAAAAGCCATTGGAAAATGCCGGGGAACGGCCTGTGTCAGGTCTCTCTACCTGGATAGGGAAAGGTTCGGATAAAGTAATCGATGCCTTTGGCGAACCGGAACGAATCGAGCCCGGCCTGTACGGATATGATTGGTGGATTTATCCGATTTCTCGGAAGCAATACCTCCAGATGGGGGTGGAAGATAATAAAGTAGTCACTCTTTATGCAATCGGCAATGAAGTCGATGTCAGTCCTTATAAGCTTGGACAGAAGCTTGAAGATATCTATCGTTTTACCATTATCGAATCTGAAATCGTTGTCAATGATGAATCGGGATCCTATCAATTTGAACTGAATGAAGAAGATCTTAATACCCGCCTGCTGGTTTCATTAGGGGATATCTATGCACAGCTTTACCTTGATAAATTCACGGGAGAATTAATGAGTATCCGATTTTTGGACAGCGCCACCCTTATTAAAATGCATCCATATGAAATGATGTACAGGGGCGAGCTTGCCGAAGAACCACAACCCACTGATAATGAATGGAGTAAAATAGATACCGCAAGTGAACAGCAGATATTTGATATAACCAATGTAATGCGTGCTCAATTTGAGGCAGATGAGGTAGAGTGGAATGAAGAAACGGCAGAAGTAGCAAGGGGACATAGTAAGGAAATGTATGAGAAAGATTATTTTTCCCATGATTCACCTGTATTTGGAAGTCTTACTGATCGATTGGAATCCCAAGAGATCACGTTCAAGTCTGCAGGGGAAAACATTGCCTCGCAATATACTGATGCTCCCGAAGCAGTACACGGCTGGCTGAATTCTGAAGGCCACAGAAAAATCCTTCTTGAAAAAGATTTTACCGATCTGGGAGTGGGAGTCTATAAAAGATATTATACTCAGAACTTCATCGAGAAATTTATGATAGAGGAATAAAAAAGGTTGGCTATTCCAGGACACAGACAAACAGTCCTTGAAACGGCCAGCCTTTTTTTATTTCTTTTCAAAAATAAAGAATGATCCGGTAGAATGAGCTACCAATTTGCCTGAGGAATTCGTAACCTTGCCTTCAACCACCATTGTCTTTGTTCCTTTATGAACAATTGAGGCACTCGCAAACAATTCTTCACCGACTCCCGGTGAGACATAATGAACAGTTAAATTTGTTGTCACCGCTCCGTATCCTTCTGGGAGCATCATATTGGCGAGTGTCCCCATTGCTGTATCCACCAGGGTGGCAGTTACACCGCCATGCACTATTTTCAATGAATTATGTGTGACTTCAGTAATTGGGATACTTATTGTGAAGTTTCCGTTCACTGTGGATTTATCCATGGCAAATATCCCGCCGATTATGGATTCATTCAGATCATTCTGCTTCCGTTTAACTCCATTCAGCAGTTGACGGATACTTATTACTTCTTCTTCATCTGCTGTTTTTAGCACTTCATCCAGCAATTTGTGTAATTCTTCTTGCATAATCAAACATCCTTTTCTTTTACACAGCGTAAAATAATAATTATGAACACGACTGCTTAGTTTAGTTTTTCTGGTTGGTTTCTACAAAAGAATTTTACTACAAAAAGGAATGTATCACCATTTTTTCATTCCCATCATAAAATAATATAGGTTAATGTCCTGAGCAGGAGGTGCTGGGAATGGGAAAATCATTACACCCTAAAGTAAAGGAATTCAAGGAATTTGTCAGAAAGCATCCCAAAATTGTAAAAGATGTGCGAAACGGAAATGCAAATTGGCAGGATTTGTTTGAAGACTGGTATTTGCTTGGGGAAGAGGATACCCGGTGGAGCGTATACAAGGATGCTGAAAACAATAGTGACAATGGTACAGACAAAGAAGATAAAAGTAAAAATGGCTGGTTTGACCAAGTAGGTGATTTAGTGAAGAAAATGGATGCCAATCAATTGCAAAGCCATATCAATAATATCAATGAAGTGTTGGGAACCGTTCATGGTGTCATCAGTCAGTTTCAATCTAATCCAAAAGGGACCTCAGTGACAAATGAGACACGTACCAAGCCTTCTCATCCCTTTTCCTTCAGGAAAGACTAGGGGGGAAAGCATGAGAACGGATATCATCGAATACATTCATTCCAATGAAGAATTAAAGTTGTTTTTGAGGGAAAAACCTGAATGGTACAGGCGACTTTCAAGAAATCCAAATGAACTTGAAAAGTTTGAAATCGCATCGATCAATCACTTCCAAAAAACGATTCCACACCGGGTACAAAAATTCTCCAATGGAGTCCAGATGGCATCTATGATGATCAGTATGTTCCAAAGCATGAATGAATCATCTCAATAGGGTGTAAAAAGGAAAAGCGGCCGCTTTTCCTTTTTTATTTTCTGTTTATCAAATAACGCGTTTCTAGTTGAATAAACGTGAGTAAACAACGGTAAAGTTGGGGATGGCTAAGATAAAGGAGTGGTTTCAACTATGAAAAAGTATATCGTTCTAGCTGCTGCACTGCTCGTGGTTTTAAGCGGATGTAGAGACAATGCCCCCCCTGAACCTGAAAGTTTCAGCTTTGTGAAAAAGGCGCAGGCCCAAGAAACACTTTCTGTTAAGCACATTGTTCAGGGAAATCAGGTATTTATAGAATGCATCGTTCCTGATGTAACGTTTTCCTCCTCAAGAAAAGGAGCAAAAAAGGGGAAAATCGTTGTGACTTCAAATACAAATGGTCTTTACAAGGAATATCACACAGCGGCATTCGTCGTGAAAAACCTGCCCAAGGGCAACCATATATTGACGATTGAAGTGGTAAGCCCCAAGAATAAATCATTGGGAATAAAAAAACAACTATATGTAACGATTCCGTAGAGGTTCAAAAATAAGCGGGATTTTTTTACAAAGCATATTCGCTTCCAGTTCCTAAACGTGTTAAAATAACGTTATGGAGGTGGGCACTATGCTTGCTACTATAGAAAGAATGGAAATTCTGGATAGTGCAGATGAACTATCCCAATGGATATTAAATTCCGATGTGGCAGAAAATTATCGGAAGTCTCTATATAAACTTCGTAATAATGACGTTACGCAAAAAAAAATACAATTGTTTACGCGTATGAAGGAACGTTACGAAGAGGTACAAAGATTTGGACGTTATCATCCGGATTACAAAACGGTCATGAAGGAGATACGTGAACGTAAAAGGGAAATGGATATGGACGACAACGTAGCCGAGTTCAGAAGGGCTGAAAATGAACTTCAGGACCTCTTGGATAAAGTGAGTTTGATCATAGGACATTCCGTTTCAAAAAATGTGAAGGTTCCTTCCGGAAATCCTTTCTTCAGTGGGAGTTCTTGTGGAGGGGGCTGCGGATCTGGAGGCAGCTGCGGCTGTTCAGCCTGACAGAAAAAAAAAGAGCTGGCGCTTCGTCAGCTCTTTTTTATTGCTTTAGCCGTACACAATCGACGCATAAGTTACCACAGCAGAACATCTTTTCCTGAGGGACATAAAAGCGATGGCGGTAGACGTATAACGAAGGCTGGGATCTGAAGAATATTGTATCGGAGTGCAGTCTCTTCCCTCTCATTGCACGCGCTGATCGTTTGCGGATTAGATATTCAACCTCATCCCTGTCCAATTCGGTTTCTACATACAGAAAGGGGATGCCTGCGGTCCATTTGGCGTAACAAGCGGCAATGCCGGGTTCATTGCGAAGAGAATCGATAAAATCATCCCATATGTACTTTAGGTCCATCATATCCCTCCCAAGTATTAATTTCTGCTTTATTAATGTACTATACCCTAAATACTATAAATATGTTCCCGCGTATAAGAGAATTTCCTCAAGCCCAAAGCCCTTCCTCTTTTTCTGTATTTGTGCTAGACTGAAAAAAAAGTGATTCCTAGAGGGGAAACGTTATGTTGACGCAAAGACAAGGTTTAGTTGTTTGGTTACATAGTTTGAAGCATGCAAAGTCTTTGAGACGATTCGGGAATGTTCACTATGTTTCAAAAAAAATGAAATATGTTGTATTGTACTGTAATCAAGAGGACATTGATTCTGTCATGGAAAAAATCAATTCCTATTCTTATGTGAAAAGAGTGGACCCTTCCTTCAAGCCTTTCATTAAATCGGTATTTGAAAACTCAAGGCCTGATAAGGCGAAGGAATATGATTATAAAATGGGGTTCTAAAAAATCAGCTGCCAACATCAGAGTTTGGCAGCTTTTTTTATTACTGCAGGGGGGAGATATAGTGATTCAATCTTAATATGGCAATAAGATGCTGATAATAAAGATCTTTTTCCGGGAAGAAAGATGATGGCTTGACGTCGAGTTGAATAATCATTTTTTCAAGTTCTTTTGCGGTCTGTTCGAAAAGCGAAAACCTTTTATTTTCCATCATATTCGGATTGGGTATTCCTTCCCGGCAAATATAGATTGCCTGAAACTTCCCTTCAGCTGCCGGCTTCATTACGACGCCAAGCGATGTTACCGGTCTGTCTTTCACGATGGTGTGAAAGGCCATTAAATGCTGTACCCTTTCCTTGTTATATCTTGTCATTTCCAACAGTTCATAAATATCGGCCAATCCTTCACCTAATTCGATAAACCTCTGAATCATGTTTTGACTCCTTTTTATTCATAGTTAATCAGTTTCTTATTATTTCAAACAAACAACGAGAAGTAAAGAATATATAAGTCGAGGGAGGGAAGGAGAAATCCATTGTAATTGACGGAGAAGGCTGTTAAAAGATTTTGAACATAAAAAGCCCTGCAGATATTTCTGCAGGGTCCTTCTATATCCATTTCTGGAAAGAAGGCAAAGGGAGAGGAGAAACCGGAGGAAGAACTTATGGGGAAACGTAAGTCTTCTCCGCGGTTGGCAACAACATCAATTAGGATGTTGTTACTTCCATTATCACCTAACCAATTGATTTTATACATTAAGGAGGTAATTTTCGTATGTGGCGAATCATGTTGATTTGTGTTAGGATAGTGAGGAAAAAATACATATATGGTGGATGATTATGAGAGTGATTTCAGGAACACTAAAAGGACGGCAATTAAAAGCGGTCCCGGGAAGCGGCACACGCCCGACTACAGATAAAGTGAAAGAGTCGATTTTTAATATGCTTGGTCCTTTCTTTGAAGGCGGTACCGGCCTGGATTTATTTGCAGGAAGCGGGGGGCTCGGAATAGAAGCTCTCAGCCGGGGGATGGATAAAGTGATTTTCGTGGATAAGGATTCGAAGGCACTGCAAACGATAAAGAATAATCTTAATGATTGCAAATTGATGGACCAGACTGAAGTATATCGGAATGATGCCGCAAGAGCACTTAAAGCGTTAGTTAAAAGAGAGGTAACATTTGATTATATCTTCCTGGACCCTCCGTATAAACAGAAAAGATTGGAAGAACTGGTCGCATACATTGATGCACATAATCTTTTAAATGAAAACGGTTACGTTATGTGTGAATACAGTTCAGACAGCAGGCCGTCAGATCAGATCGGGAAGTTGCAAAAAGTGAAAGAAGAAACCTACGGGATCATCGGTATATCAATTTATACATATTAAGAATGGCAACTAGCAGACATTTGGGGGTAAATGAATATGACGAGTATTGCAGTATGTCCGGGGAGTTTTGATCCGATTACATATGGACACCTTGATATCATTACAAGAGGGGCAAAGGTTTTTGATCAAATTTACGTTGTAGTCCTGAATAATTCCTCGAAAAAACCTTTATTTTCAGTGGAAGAAAGAATCGAGTTGATCCGTGAATCTACTAAAGACATTCCGAATGTCGTGGTCGATTCCTTTCAGGGTCTTCTTGTAGACTATGCAAAAAGCGTAAAGGCCAGTGCGATCATCAGGGGATTGAGAGCGGTATCCGATTTTGAATATGAAATGCAGATCACGTCCATGAACAGGGTGCTGGAAGAGGATATAGAAACATTCTTCATTATGACAAACAATCAGTATTCTTTCTTGAGCTCGAGCATTGTGAAGGAAGTGGCGAAGTACGGAGGGAATATATCCGAATTGGTCCCTGCGCCTGTCAAGAATGCATTGAAAGAAAAATATAATACAATCGAATAAAAAAGCGGTTCATGGGAGTTTTATCACATGAACCGCTTTTTTGATCAATGTCCTTTATTAAATATTCTACTGCTGTAGATCAGGATATATAGCAGTAAGCAGAAGATTGTAATTGGAGGTCCTGCGGATTTCAGCCAGTAAAGAATTTCATTCCACATATACTCATTCCCATAGGAAAATACAGGTACGGCATTCGAAAGCTGTTCATCGGATAACCTTTCATAGACCGGTTTCCAGATGATGAGCGTCACGATGGAAGCTGCGGCACCGTGAAGAAATCGTGCGTAGAAGAAAGGCTTAAACCGGATATCAGTCTGGGCAAGGATGCTGGCCACCTGGGCTTGAACACTGAATCCTGAAAAGCCAAGGATAAAACTTGTGATGATCGCCTGGTGCAACAGTGTTGCTTCAGACGTACTGCTTGTCAATTTTGATCCCAGGGTTATTTCAAACAAGCCGGAAATGAAGGGGATGCTCAATTGCTCGGCCAAATGGGCCAGCTGGAACAAAGCAGAAAAACCTGCAGCCACAAACGTGGTGATATGAAGGTGGTACAGCATTTTGTTTATGACCGAAAAAAGAATGATAAACCCGCCTATCATCAATAAAGTCTGGATTGAGGATGTGACGGCGTCCCCCAGCAGTTTACCAATCGGACGATTATCTTTCAATCTGGTTTCATGAAGGGCAGAGAACGCTTCCCTAAGAATGAATCCTCTCTTCTCCGCGGTTCTGTTGTCGAGGACTTCATGGTCTTTTCCCCCATAAAATCTCATCGCGAGACCTACACAGAAATTGCCTATATAGTGAGCGGCCGCAAGCACCACACCGAGTGTAGCGTTTTGAAAAAACCCCACTGATACAGCTCCGAAAATAAATAACGGGTTAGAAGAGTTTGTGAATGAAACCAATCTCTCTGCTTCGATTTTTGTAAGCTGTTTTTCCTGACGAAGGCGTGCTGTTAATTTGGCACCTGCCGGAAAACCGGATGCCATCCCCATAGCCCAAACAAATCCGCCTGTTCCCGGTACCCGGAATAAGGGGCGCATCATTGGTTCGAGGACCACCCCTATAAATCTTACTACCCCAAAACCAATCAGCATTTCGGAAACGATAAAAAAAGGCAGCAGTGAAGGAAATACAATTTCCCACCACATATCCAGTCCCCTTATCGAAGCCTCCAATGATTCATCTGGCATAAGAATCAATGCTGCAGCAAAAACTGTCACACTTGCCGATAAGACCAACGTTTTCAATTTCGACTTCAACAACCGGACGTCCCTCCTCCGAGAGCTATGTCAAATTCTTGTGAAACACAGAAAGAATGATAAAATGAGAGTAACCTCAACTTGTCCTCATATTTATCAATATACTCATACATATTAGAAATAGACCATATGATGAATTGAACCGCTAACTAAGGGTGAAGGGGGTACTCATATGAAAAGACCAAAGATTGGCTTGGCCCTTGGTTCAGGTGGAGCTCGAGGATTTGCACATTTAGGGGTCTTGAAGGCTCTTAAAGATGAAGGCATCCCCGTCGACATGATTGCCGGGAGCAGTATGGGTGCACTGGTGGGCTGCTTGTATGGGGTCGGTCACAGGATGGAGGACCTCTATAAATTATCCACGACCTTCAGAAGGAAATATTATTTGGATTTTACAGTTCCGAAGATGGGATTCATCGCCGGGAAGCGTATAAAAGAATTCATTCAATTGTTTTCACATAATAAGAACATTGAAGATCTGAACATCCCTGTAAGCGTTGTGGCCACTGATATAACAAATGGAGAAAAAGTGGTCTTTACATCAGGTCCGGTCGCAAGTGCAGTCAGGGCAAGCATAGCGATTCCTGGCATATTCGTACCGGAGAAGATAGACGGACGCCTTCTTGTAGACGGGGGCGTCATCGACAGGGTCCCTGTTTCGGTCGTGAAAGAAATGGGGGCAGATCTTGTTATCGGCGTTGATGTATCCCACGTCAAACGGAATGCTGAAATTACTACTATATATGATGTCATAATGCAGAGCATTGATATCCTTCAGCTTGAAATCGTGGCTCATCGGGAAATCGCTTCCGATTTCATGATCCGGCCGCATGTGGAAATGTACAGTACACGGGCTTTCAAGAATATCGAAGAAATAATTGATATGGGGGAAGAGGAGGCAAGGAAGGTTATTCCTTCTATTAAAAAAGCGCTGGAGGAATGGAAGGGGTAAAATCTATGAAGAACAGAACGCTGATCAGAATTATGGTTGTGATGACGGTATTTATCGTAGCAACGTCCTTTTATTATCTTCCCTATTATGTAACGAAGCCGGGGAGCGCCCATGAGCTGGATCCCATCGTAAAGGTGGAAGACGGCTTTGATGATAAGGGTGAATTTATGCTGACTACTGTAAGGATGGGGAAAGCAAATATATATGCCTATCTTATCGCCAGCTTAAAAAAATATGAGTATATTTATCCTGTTGAAGAAATCCGGAATCCTCATGAAAGTGATGAAGAATATAATCTGAGACAACTTCAGCTCATGGAAAATTCCCAAAATCACGCGATTGAAGTCGCCTTCAAAGCAGCGAATAAACCCTATCATTATAATTACAAAGGGATATATGTCTTAAATGTTTATCCTGAAATGCCGGCTGCTGACGTCCTGAAACCAGGCGACAGGATCACAGCCATTGACGGGCAGGAATTCGAATCATCTGAAGAATTCATCCAATATGTGGGGAAGAAAGAAAAAGACGATAAAGTAGAGATAAAGTTTATAAGAAATGACAAAGAGAAAATTGAAACAGTCCCATTGAAGGAATTTCCGGAAATGCCGGATAAAGTGGGACTTGGCATTTCATTAAGTGACGACAAGGATATCGTCACCGACCCTGAAGTATCCCTGGATACAGAGGAAATTGGCGGCCCGTCGGCCGGGTTGATGTTCAGCCTCGAAATTTATAATCAATTGACGAAACCGGATTTGACCAAAGGGTATCCGATCGCAGGGACCGGAACAATTTCAGAAGACGGGGAAGTAGGCAGAATCGGTGGGATTGAACAGAAAATCATCGCAGCTGACAAAGCAGGTGCAGAGTATTTCCTTGCCCCTGACGATACGATTGCAGAGGAAATAAAGAAAAACAATCCGGAACTTGAATCCAATTATTCAACAGCCAAAAAGACGGCAGAAGACATCGGGACAGACATGAAAGTCATTCCGATCAAGACATTTGATGAAGCGATAAAATTCCTTCAATCACTTCCTGAGAAATAAACAATGAAAGAGACTGCGCAGGCAGTCTCTTTTTTGCTTTGATCTTATCTCATCATGACTGGAGGCTGAGACCACTCCTGATGAAGTAACTTTTTCTTAGCTTCATTAGAGGAAAGACCAAGTGAATAGATGTCGGCAGCTTTCATGTCTAAAAATATATCTTTTTTATCTGCGCTGGAAAGTTTACTGATCAGAGGAAGTTCCAATGATTTTTTCATTTTATTCAAATATTCCTGCCCGGTCTTATTCATCCCCAGCAATCTGATGTAGGAAGGGGCAGCGTGCCTTTCATTCATTTCACTTTTTGTTGTATTGGTCAATATATGCAGCGCCATCCTCTGCAGACGTGTCCACGTATACCTTTTGGATTTCACCCTGTTCATGAAATCTTCAAACGAAAGCGCTGACTTTGAGCTTTCGATCATTCTGTTTTCAATACCTTCTTCTATTTCATAGATCTCCCGCAGCTGGGAAGGAGAAGAGGACATAATCTTGTATTGAAGCAATGGCCAATAATTTTCCCATCTATGATACCCTCCAAATTCCTTTCTGTAATGTTCCAATATTTCGTATGTGGCGGACGGTATGTAGCGGTTGATCACATTTTCTTCTTTATCGGGGTCGAAGAGATTTTTTCGGATACTGGTGGCACTTGCGATGGAAGGGGACGCAAAGTGCTCATCATGATAGCCTGCTGATTCACGTGTTATCGTAAATGCCTGTAAAGACGGAGCAGCTGTATTTCTTGCTTCAATATAATGGTAGCCCAGGATATTATTCGGTTTGCTTAAATCAATCAGGTTTCCGCTGCTTTTTAGGTCCTTGAACGCTTTCGACAAGGCAGAAGGATAGCTTAGGCCTTCATTCATATAGTTTTTTATCGATGCATCATATGTGTCCCGGTTGCTTTGAATTAAATTGACGGTTTCTTCAAATGCGGAGATTCCTCCGTCTTCACTCCCAAAGCAAAAGCTTTCGCAACCTATTTCATGGAGCAGGGAGATGGATCCTTTCGCGAACGTTTCTGCATGCTGTGTCGCGAATGCATAAGGAAGTTCAATGACGATATCAACCCCTGCTGCCAAAGCCATCTTTGTGCGTGCCCACTTTGACACGATAGCGGGTTCACCGCGCTGAAGGAAATGCCCGCTCATACAGGCGATTACAAGATCAGCCCCCGACGTTTTTTTTGTCTCAGTCAGATGATGCAGGTGTCCATTATGAAACGGATTATACTCAACTACTACCCCTGTTGCTTTCATAGTAAATGTCACTCCTTCTGCAAAAAATAGATGAATAAATGATAAATATCTATAAGTATCATATCGGATATTCAAAAATATTTGAAACGGATTATCATAAAGCGTTATAATTGCAACACTGACACCGTAATAAGTGTAAAGAAAAAATATTGACAAACGGTAATATCAAGTCTATAATTACCTTTGTTGCCTTGAGGTGATGACATTGAAATGGTCGATAATACAATTACAAAAGTACAGGGATAAAGGACTTACCCTTGATGAAACAGTGACTTTCGACAATCCCGAAGAAATTGATCCGCAAGTCAGGAACGTTTCTCCGATCCATGTTACAGGTAAGGCTGACATTGGAACGAATCGCGTCACTTTCCATCTTAACATAACGGGGCATATGGTTTTACCCTGTTCCAGAACCCTTGTGGATGTGGATTTGCCAATCAATCTTAAAACGATTGAAACCTTTCTTCTTTCAGAGACTGAATATGATCATTATGAAGAAGAAGAAATCCACCGCATAGAAGGGGATGTAATTGATTTAAAACCAGTAATCAGAGAGTTGCTGTTACTTGAGATACCTTTACAGGTAATCAGCGATGAAGCGAGAGAACAGGATAAGCTTCCTTCCGGTAAGAACTGGGAAGTGATGACGGAAGAACAAGCTTATGAAGTCGAAGAGGAAAAAGAGAAGAAAGTTGATCCTCGACTCGCTGACTTAGCAAAGCTTCTTGATCAAAACAAGAACTCTTAAAAGCGAAGTACCAGTTCGTTCTGGCTTCATAATATTTTTATCTCTTTAAGGAGGTGGGAAGAATGGCAGTACCTTTTAGAAGAACATCTAAAACAGCAAAAAGACAACGTCGTACACACTTCAAACTACGTGTACCTGGTATGGTAGAATGCCCAAACTGTGGTGAAATGAAACTAGCACACCGTGTTTGCAAAGAGTGCGGAACGTATAAAGGAAAAGAAGTTGTAAACAAATAATTTTATTTACAACAAGTTGCAAATAATCATTTGCGACAAATAAAAAAGCGTGAAGAGGCCATGGCTCTTCACGCTTTTTTTATTGCGGCACTGTTCAAGTCAGTTGAATCCATTTACACTATAGAAAAAAGGAGGGGCAGCAAGATGGGAGAATATATCATACATAAAGATGAGAAGGGGATACTTCATTTCATAATCAACCGTCCTGAAAAAAGAAATGCTATCAACTATGAAATCATGGACGGACTCGACAAAGCTTTAAAAGAATGTCATGTGAATTCATCCGTAAAAGCATTTGTCATCACTGGCAGTGGAGAAGAAGCCTTTTGCTCAGGAGGGGATTTATCCGAGTTCCACCGCTTGAAAACCGAAGAGGAAAGTTATGAAATGCTCAGGCATATGGGGGACATCTTAACAAGAATTGCGTTTCTGCCCAAGCCGACGTTCGCTTTTATCAATGGGACGGCAATTGGCGGGGGATGCGAGATTGCGGCTTCATGCGATATTAGAGTTGCCAGAAAAGGGATCAAGATGGGATTTGTCCAAGGGAATCTTGCCATAACCACCGGCTGGGGAGGAGGAACTTTGCTCCATAAAAGGATTAATTCGTCCAGAGCTATATCCCTTCTGATGGAAGCGAGCTTGAACGAAGCTGAATTTTTATACGAAATCGGCTTCATAAATGAACTTGTAGGGGAGAAGGGAGATATGAGGGACTTGCCCTTATTAAAAGCTGTTTCAACTAAGACCGCTGGTGTGCTCAAAGCATACAAAAAACAGCAGTTGAACGATTGGGACAGAACAGTTATGGAGAAGAACATTGAAAGTGAAATCCGTGAATGTTCAAGGCTGTGGGCGTTGGAAGAACATCACAAGGCGGTTGACCGTTTCTTAGCCAGATAAAGGAGCCGGATTAATTATTTTGAATTCAAGTAATCTGTTGATTCTATCTACTCTAGTAAGTGCATATGCATGAATAAATGGATCTTACAGGAGGGATGGAAATGTCTTCAAATAGACAGGATGCTTGGAGTCAGGATGAAGATGTAATACTTGCTGAAGTTGTATTGCGCCATATACGGGAAGGCGGCACTCAGCTAAAGGCATTTGAAGAAGTTGGAAGAAAGCTATCGAGGACATCCGCCGCATGTGGTTTCCGGTGGAATTCGTTTGTACGCAAACAATATAAATCAGGTATAGAGTTAGCGAAGAAACAAAGGAAACAAGCAAAAAAACATACTCCTCTGGTGAATAAGCCTCACCAGGAAACATCTTTCCAACCTGAGATCGGTGAAAACGCAAATGAGCATTTCTCGATGAGCAGTATGATCCAGTATCTGCAAAAAGCAGAAGAAGCGGTCAGTAATGAAGCGAAGGCAATGCTTGAAAATAAAAAGCTGAAGGATGAAATCTCTCAATTGACACATAAGTGTGAACAGGTTGAATCAGAATTAAAAGAATACAAAAGTAAATTCTCTTTACTTGAAGAAGATCATAAATCCCTGTTGACGATTTTTGAAAAAGCTCGAAAAATGGCCCTTTTACAGGGGAATGAAGAAAAAGTGAAATTCCAAATGGACAAAAACGGGAATCTTCAAAGAGTTAACAAATAAGAGACATCTAAAAAGGCTGGCTAATGATTAGCCAGCCTTTTTGTTGATTAGCCGATTTTTTGTTCTTTTACACCTTCAGGATACCAGACCATCGGATTTTCACCAAGATCTCTTTCCACATCGTAGGTGACTGCCTCAAAGCCCATCTTTTCCCAGAATCCTTGGGATTTGATTCTGGAATTCGTTTTGATCGGCAGGCCGTAACCTTTTGCGAATTCAACAAGGAGCTTTCCGTATCCTTTGCCTTGATATTTAGGCAAAACCTCAAGTTTCCACAATTCCAAATATCTTTGCGGTGGATCGAAATATTGATCGAACCGGGCCTCCCTTTGATACAGACTCATTCGTGCAATCAATGTATCTCCGAAATAAATGCCGTAAAAAGGAGACTCGCTGTCGTTTTCGATAATATTGGCCTGGAGATCCTCAAGCATGGATAATTCTTGCACTCCATACTCTTTAAACTTCTTGAACTCTTCGAGAGTTTTATAATTCACTTTTAATTTCTCAACTTTTACTGCCATCATATTACCTCCTACTATTACTTCCAGATAGCTTGCATAAACGCATATTTTTGAATCCGTCTGCAGCTATTTAAATAATAAATTGATTATTTACTATTATTATATAACAAATAAACAAAAAATTCTGCACTCAAATAAGAAAACGTTTACAATAAAGAGGAGGATTTCGACGGTTTTTGTAGAAATCTTTATATGTATTGCTGTTTTTTTTATAGAAAGGGGAGATAGTGTGCAAAAAGTTTTAATTGCAAACAGGGGAGAAATTGCTTCAAGAATCATTAAAACGTGTAAACAATTGAACATTCAGACGGTTGCTGTCTACTCTGATGCAGATGAGGAACTGCCTTTTGTCAAGGAGGCCGATATTGCTCATCGAATCGGTGAACCGCCCGTAAACAAATCTTATTTAGTTATAGATCATATTCTTGAAGTGGCAAGGAAAGAAAAGGTTGACGGAATCCACCCTGGATACGGCCTGTTATCGGAGAATGGGGAATTTGCGAAAAGGGTTACGGAAGAAGGTTTTACCTTCATCGGACCATTGCACAGTACAATCCAGAAAATGGGAGATAAAGTGGAAGCCAGGAAGGTCATGCAGCAGGCCGGGGTCCCGGTTGTCCCGGGAAGCGATGGCGGGGTAGACAATATCGAAACTGCCAAGGAACTTGCCGAAGGAATCGGGTATCCGGTCATGCTTAAGGCGAGCGGGGGCGGGGGCGGAATCGGTATGATCCGCTGTGAAAATGAGCAAGCGCTCGTTCAAAGCTTTGACTCTACAAAAAATCGTGCAAAAGCATATTTCGGAAAAGATGAAGTCTTCCTTGAAAAATGTGTTGAGAACGCGCGTCACATTGAAGTGCAGATATTCGGTGACAGTCATGGGAACATCGTCCACTTGTTTGAACGAAACTGTTCAGTTCAGAGACGAAACCAGAAAGTAATAGAGGAATCCCCTTCACCGGTCCTGTCTGAAAAGACGAGACAAGCGATGTATGATGCTGCAGTCCAAGCGGGGAAGGCAGTTGATTATATCAATGCCGGGACAGTGGAATTCATTGTGGATGGTGAAGAAAATTTCTATTTCCTCGAAATGAATACAAGGCTTCAAGTCGAGCATCCGGTAACCGAATCCGTCACCGGTCTTGACCTTGTTAAATGGCAGCTTTTAGTAGCTGATGGAGAGCCTCTTCCTTTATTGAAGCAGGAAGAAATCACTTCTGAAGGCCATGCATTGGAATTTAGAATATACGCCGAAGATCCTAAAACATTCTATCCTTCCCCTGGCCAGATCAAGGTGCTTAATTGGGGAGGAAGTGAAAATGTCCGGATAGACTCGGGATATGACGAAGGGAATAAAGTCACCCCTTTCTATGATCCGATGATTTCTAAATGCATCATCACCGGTCAAGATCGAACAGAAGCAATAGAAAAAGCAAAGGCATTTTTCTCTGAAGTGCAAATTGAAGGTCTCAAGACAAATGTGGGTCTCTTCAAAGAAATAATAGGGGAAAAAGAGTTCCTTGATGGTACGTACACAACGAAATGGCTACAGGATTATTTGACTGCAAACAGAACATAAGATGATAAAACACATAATTGGAGGAAATGAAAATGAAAGAAATTACAGCAGCTATGGCAGGAACAGTTTTAAATGTTTTGGTAGAACAAGGAGGCAGCGTCTCTGCCGGTGACACAGTCCTCATGCTTGAATCAATGAAAATGGAAATCCCGGTCGAAGCCGAAGCCGAAGGGAAAGTCTCAGAAATAAAAGTAAACGTCGGCGACTTCGTCAACGAAGGCGACGTACTAATAGTCCTTGAAGGATAAGACAGCTTTGGATATTGGTATGTATTAATTTTCGGACGAATATTGATGAAGATACATTCCAATGAAAATGATAAAAATTGATTTCATGGTAAGAGACTGTTCCAGCTGTTTGCTGGAGTGGAAGACGAAGACTCCTACTAGAAAAGCGGAAGGGTTTTGCTCAGAGGCTTATGACATATGCCTCTAAGCCCTGGAGCTGGACAGTTCCTTCACCCGTGAATAAGCCGAGTTCACGGGTCACCAGCGAAAAGCGTAGTCTTGCATGGAAACCAACATCGGAGTTGAATAGCCATCACCGTATTAAATGACTTAAAGTAGATGAAGATAGCGTTTTCAGAGGGGTACAAACACTACATAACGAACAAAGGGGGATTCATATGACTGCATCTAAAACATTCATAGATACACTCAATGAAACAAAAGAAAGAATAAACGCCGGCGGCCAGCCGAAATACCACGAAAAATTAAAAGAACAAAACAAAATGTTCGTCCGTGATCGTCTTCAGCTATTATTCGACAATGGGGATTATCAGGAAGACGGCATGTTCGCAAACAACAAAGCGGAAGATCTTCCTGCAGACGGTGTTGTAACAGCCATCGGTAAAGTAGGCGGACAGACAGTCTGTGTAATGGCCAATGATTCTACGGTCAAAGCTGGTTCGTGGGGTGCAAGGACTGTAGAAAAAATCATCCGCATCCAGGAAACGGCACTGAACCTTCAAGTCCCTATCTTTTATTTAGTCGATTCAGCCGGAGCCCGTATCACCGACCAGCTAGAAATGTTCCCGAATCGCAGAGGGGCTGGTAAGATCTTTCATAATCAAGTGAAAATGTCCGGGATGGTTCCTCAGGTTTGTATCCTTTTTGGCCCATCCGCGGCAGGCGGAGCATATATCCCGGCTTTCTGTGATATTGTCATCATGGTTGATGGGAATGCATCGATGTACCTCGGGTCACCCCGTATGGCAGAAAAGGTAATAGGAGAAAAGGTAACGCTGGAAGAAATGGGCGGGGCAAGAATGCACTGTTCTGTCAGCGGCTGCGGTGACTTACTTGCTGCATCTGAAGAAGAAGCGATCGAAGAGGCGAAAAGATATTTGGGTTATTTCCCGGCAAACTATAAAGAGAAACCTTCCGTGAAAGAAGGGGTGGCACCAAAAACGGATAGACTTCTCGAAGACATCATCCCTCAGCATCAAAATGCACCGTTTGATATGTACGAAGGCATAAATACTCTGATTGATGAAGGCAGCTTCTTCGAAATGAAGAAATTATTTGCGCCTGAGCTGATCACAGGATTTGCCCGTATGGATGGAAAAGTGGTCGGAATCATTGCCAACCAGCCAAAAGTTAAGGGCGGTGTCTTGTTTCATGACTCTGCGGATAAAGGTGCTAAATTCATCCAGTTGTGTGATGCATTCCATATTCCTTTGCTTTTCCTTGCTGATGTTCCAGGCTTTATGATCGGGACAAAAGTTGAAAGGGCTGGGATAATCAGGCACGGTGCCAAGCTTATTGCAGCCATGAGCAGTGCGACTGTACCGAAGATTTCTGTTATTGTAAGAAAGGCATACGGTGCAGGATTGTACGCTATGGCTGGACCGGCATTTGATCCGGATGTCTGCATTGCACTTCCTACTGCACAAATAGCCGTGATGGGGCCAGAAGCAGCAGTGAATGCAGTGTATTCAAATAAGATCCAGGCGATTGAAGATCCGAAAGAAAGAATAAAATATGTTCAAGAGAAACAACAGGAATATAAAGAACATATCGATATCTATAAATTGGCTTCAGAATTGATCATCGATGAAATCACAGCTCCGAATGAGCTGCGTTCTGTATTGATTGAGCGTTATAAACTGTACGAAACAAAAGATGTGCAGTTCAGTGAAAGAAAGCATCCGGTGTATCCGGTTTAAGGTTTTGAAGCAGACTTGTTCCTGGTATATCAGGAACAAGTTTTTTTGTGCTTCTTTTTACCTGTAGTTTTCTGAAAGGGAAATATTTGCTAAAATATGAATCATACATAATCTGTTTAAAAAGGAGATAGCATGAAGATAGGGATTATAGGCGGAGGGGCACTCGGACTTCTTTTCTCTCATTATTTAAGTGAAAAGTTTGATGTCACCCTGTTAGTAAGGAGATCTGAACAAGTTCAAGAGATAAACCGTCATGCTCTCACTCTTAAGAGGGATGGTCATGACTATCATTCTTTCTTCCAAGCAGAGAGGCTCAGGGGAAGTGGCATGGGATTCAATCTCATCATAATCGCTGTTAAGGAATATGACCTTGGACCGGTATTGAATGCCTTGGTAAATACCGATGTCAGTGTTCCATTATTGTTCCTGCAGAATGGAATAGGCCACATAGATCAGGTGAAAAGCCTGCCCCACGAAACCCTTCTTGCAGGCTCTGTCGAACATGGGGCATTAAAAGAAAATGATCACTCAGTCGTCCATACAGGTAAAGGCAGGACAAATCTTGCTTTTATAAGAGGAGAATCGACCCAGATAGAAGAACTATTAATACAGGAAATAAAATATTTTCCTTTTTCACTCAAAGACGACTATGAAAAAATGATTTTAAAAAAATTATTTATTAATGTATTGATTAATCCTCTGACCTCGATTGCCCGAATAAAGAATGGCAGGCTGGCGGAAAATCCACATTTCCTTCATATACAGCATGCGTTATTCAATGAATTGCACATCCTTTTTCCTCATATGAAGGACCACATCCGCTTCGAAGAAGTCATGGACGTAGTCAAGAGCACTTCATCTAATCGTTCATCCATGCTCAAGGATATTGAAGAGAGAAGAAATACAGAGGTTGAGACCATTCTGGGAGCTTTATTGTTAAAGGCCGAAAAAGAAAACCATTTTTTACCCATCATGAAAACACTTTACGAATTAGTAAAAGGAATTGAAAGAGAAGGTCAGGGGGGGTAAAATGGCTTCCATTTTTTCAACGATCATTGCCATTTTTGTCATTATTCCATTTTTG
Organism: Rossellomorea oryzaecorticis; assembly: GCF_045897515.1. Taxonomy (NCBI): domain Bacteria; kingdom Bacillati; phylum Bacillota; class Bacilli; order Caryophanales; family Bacillaceae; genus Rossellomorea; species Rossellomorea oryzaecorticis. The sequence continues at coordinate 150,974 of NZ_JBJOSA010000002.1, forward strand.
GGGTATTTCATCAGCTTTATTATTGCCAAGGAAGTAATGAAGAATCACCGCAAAGCGGTACATCTTGCGATTGACGTGACTACATTTTTGTTGATGGTCTCTGTCCATTTTATTGTGCTTGCCATATGGAACACTTCTTACTTGTGGCTTATATTTCTTAGTGTTTGCTGCATAGGCTTGATATTTGCCGTATTATATTGGAGGGCAAAAGGAGAAATCCATTATCCTCAGGTCATCAGGGGTGTATGGAGGATAAATTTCCTTTTGTTTTTTGCGGCTTATATCGCTTTAATGATCACGGGCTTGATCATAAGAATTATCGAACTGAATTAGTCCTTTTTACAGGCAGTTTTTTTTCTTTTCGGTCAGTGAAATGGTATACTCATCGTTAGGAAATAAAGAGCCAGAAAAGGAGTAGTAGTTCATATGGATTTGGAGAATCTGAACATTCCGGCGATCAACCAGTTTGCTTCATTATATATAGAGCAGAAAGAACCAGTGACTTCTTTTTTTCACTATAATATAAATCAGTCCGATGTCTATTCGCAGCGGATGGAAGACTTGGCGGCCCGTGAGTTCCCTCGTGCCGAACTAACGGATTGTATCGCCGGGTATATGAAAGGTCTGCCTGGCTCCCGGGAAGTAAATGAGTCCCTGGCGAAACTGAAGAAGGATGCAGTAGCCGTCGTGGCAGGCCAGCAGGCTGGTTTATTAACAGGGCCGTTATATACGATACATAAAATCATCTCTATCATCAAACTGGCAAAGCAGCAGGAAAAAGAGTTGAATCATCATGTAGTGCCTGTATTTTGGATTGCCGGGGAAGATCATGATTATCAGGAAGTGAATCACATTTATCTCGAGAAAGGGAACATAATCGAGAAAAAAGGCTATCCCGAAAGAGTGTCTGGAAAGAAAATGACTTCGGACATTTCATATGATAGAAACGTGATGAAGAACTGGGTGACAGAAATTCTCAAGACCCTTGGTGAAACCCCGCATACAAAAAAACTGGCAGGCGAATTGACAGAAATGATAGAAGATCAGAACGATATTGTAAGATTCTTCGCCCATTTCGTCATGCACCTGTTCAAAGACTTTGGACTGCTTGTAATCGATTCCGCCTACCCGCAATTACGGTCCCTTGAAAAACACCACTTTCATCATCTGATTGAGGGAAGTCAGCAGATTACGAATGCAGTTCTCGAGCAGCAGGGTGAAATAAAAAGAAATGGGTTCAACACCCAGCTGGATATCTCTCCCGATGCAGCAAATATTTTTATTAACTTAAACAATGAACGCGCATTACTGGAAAGAGAAGATTACAGCTTTACTGAAAAGAATACCGGGAGTGTGATCTCGGCCGCTGAATTGCTGTCGATGCTTGAAAAAACACCGGAAAACTTCAGCAATAACGTGGTGACAAGGCCAATGATGCAGGAATGGCTGTTTCCTACGCTTGCCTTCATCGGAGGGCCGGGAGAAATTGCTTATTGGGGAGAATTGAAGAAAGCTTTCGAGTATGTAGGATTAAAAATCCCGCCTGTCATCCCCAGATTAAGTATCACCCTGCTTGAAAGGGAAGTGGAGAAGAAAATGGATCTCCTCGGTCTTTCATTATCCCAAGTGTTAATGAATGGTGTCACTGAAGAGCGCGAAAGATATTGGGAATCCATAAAGCTGCCGAGTCTGGAAATGGAAATATCCGAGCTTGAACAAATGATGCAGAAAAAATATGAGGATATCCGGGATAAGACCGCACGGATCGGACACGGGTTGGATCAAATTGCGGATAAGAATCTTTCAATCCATCTGCAGCAATTAGATTTCTTAAGGAAAAGGACAGATAAGGCGCTGAGGGATAAGCATGATAAAACGTTTTCAGATTTTGCAAAAGTAGATAACTGTCTGCGCCCAGGCGGCGGTCCCCAGGAAAGGACCTGGAATGTCCTTTATTTCCTCAATAAGTATGGAGAGGACTTTATCCGGAACCTCACATCCCTCCCGATGGACTTCGACGGAAATCATAAAGTCGTTTATGTTTGAATTCAAGTACGAAAAATAAAAAAGGACTTCTTTCGTAATAAAAGGCGAAAGAAGTCCTTTTTGTGTGTTTATAAGACAAGTTTTTCTTCCTTTCCCTGTCAGGAAAAGGAGGAAAAAGGAAACAGAAAATTAAAGGAAAAATTTTATAAAAAGAGAATTTAGAAAACAGTGGAGAAAAGTGGGGGGATGTGGTACATTTGTGATAGAAAGTGGGGGCAGTGCATATGTTCATGGGCGAATATCAACATAACATTGATAATAAAGGCCGTTTAATAGTGCCTGCCAAGTTCCGCGATCTACTCGGCGATTCTTTCGTCATCACCCGTGGTTTGGACCAATGCTTATTCGGCTACCCCATGGATGAATGGCGCGCACTTGAAGAAAAGTTGAAAGCATTGCCTCTGACAAAGAAAGACGCACGTGCTTTTACACGCTTCTTCTTTTCTGGAGCAACAGAAAGTGAATTGGACAAGACTGGCAGGATCAACATCCCTTCAACTCTTGTCAATTACGCAAAGCTGGATAAAGAATGCATCATCCTTGGAGTTTCCAATCGGATTGAGATTTGGAGTAAGGCTTTATGGGAAGACTACTTCACAGAGTCCGAAGATTCTTTTGCAGAGTTAGCAGAGAATATGATAGGATTTGATATTTGACAGCTCAAAAACGTTCGATTGGAAAGGTGACGTCAACATGTTTAAACATACAACGGTATTATTAAAAGAAACAGTAGATGGATTGAATATCAAAGAAGATGGAGTTTATGTCGATTGTACACTGGGCGGTGCGGGACATAGTGAATACCTGCTGAGCCAATTATCAGATAAGGGGCATCTATACTGCTTCGATCAGGATGAAACGGCAATCCGCCATGCAAGGGAAAAACTTTCACCCTATAAGGGACAGGTGACCTTTGTTCAATCGAATTTCCGCAACTTGAAACATGAGCTTGGACAGCTCGGAGTACATAGTGTAGATGGCATCCTGTATGATTTGGGTGTGTCATCACCGCAGCTTGATACACCGGAAAGGGGTTTCAGCTATCATCATGACGCCCCGCTGGATATGAGGATGGACCTTGAAGGGGATGTGAGTGCATTCGATGTTGTGAATCACTGGGCTTTCGAAGATCTTGTCCGTATCTTTTACCGGTATGGGGAAGAAAAGTTCTCAAAGCAGATTGCCAGGAAGATCGAGGCCGCTCGTGAATTAAAACCGATCGAAACCACTGGAGAGCTTGTTGAATTGATTAAGGAAGGAATTCCAGCACCCGCTAGGAGAAAAGGAGGCCATCCTGCCAAAAGGGTGTTCCAGGCGATCAGGATTGCAGTCAATGATGAACTCGGGGCTTTTGAAGATTCCCTTGAACAGGCGATTGATGTGCTTGGAAAAGGCGGAAGGGTGAGTGTCATCACGTTTCACTCGTTAGAGGACCGAATGTGTAAAACGATGTTTAAAGAGAAAGCATCGGGGCCTGATCTGCCGCCAGGGCTTCCCATCATCCCAAAGGAATACGAGCCGGTGTTAAAACTAGTCACGAGAAAACCGATATTACCAAGTGAAGAGGAACTCACAGAAAATAATAGGGCAAGATCAGCAAAGTTAAGAATTGCAGAAAAAAATAGATAAAAAAAAGGAAATGGGAGGGAGTAACAATGAGTAACTTAGCCAGAAAGGTTGAAAGGGAGCAAATGTCTGCCCAGACTGCGGGTGTGAATCCCCAGCCGCTTAGAAGAGAACAGCGATCTGTCATAACACCAGGGGAAAAGATTCTTGTTGCGATTTTTGCGGTGGTGTTTTGCTTCTTGGCTGTTCAAATCGTCCAGACTCAAGCGGCCATATATGATGTTAATAAAGAAGTGCAGGTAATGGAGACGGCTGTTGAAAAGCAGGAAAAGGCAAACAATGACCTTAAGCTTCAAATCAGCGAGTTAAGTACATATGAACGTATTTTGGAAAAAGCAAAGGAACTTGGACTTAACTTAAAAGAAAAGAACGTGAAGGTTGTTGAACAATAATGAAAAAGAGACCAAGCATGAACATAGGGGCAGCCATCCTTTTTGGGATTTTCGGCTTGCTCTTTTTTGTATTAATGGTTCGATTTATTACGATTCAGGTAACGGGGGAGGCAGAGGGGAAAGTGCTCGCTTCTCAGGCCGCTGAAAAATATATTAAAAGCCGGATCCTGGAAGCCCACAGAGGAACCATTTATGATCAAAAAGGGGAAGTCATTGCAGAGGACACATCAGCCTACACTCTGGTTGCCATACTTAGTCCGACAGTGACAAGTGACCCGGAAAACCCAAAACATGTAACTGATCCAAAAAAGACGGCAAGTGTACTTTCTGACTATATCGAGATGGATGAAAGTGAAATCTATAAAAAACTGACAACCGAAGGTGCTTACCAGGTTGAATTCGGTGCAGCAGGAAGGGCACTTACCCATCAGATGATGCTTGATATAAGAGATGAAGAGCTTCCTGGAGTTACATTCAGGAAAGAAGCGAAGAGGTTTTATCCCAATGGGACCTTCGCCTCCCACCTGATCGGGTTTGCGCAAAAGTCAACTGATGAGGACGGCAAGACCGTTACAACAGGCAAGATGGGAATTGAAAAAAGCTTTAATGACGTCCTCGGCGGTGAAAATGGTTCAGTCGAATATAAAAGCGACGTATGGGGCTATCTCCTTCCCAATTCTGAAGAGCATGTTTCCCCCCCGAAGGATGGAAATGATATTTATTTGACGATCGACAAGAAAATCCAGACGTTCCTGGAAGAAGCCATGAATCAAGTGCAGAAACAGTACAAGCCCAAAAATATGTTTGCGATTGTATCGGACCCTAAAACGGGAAAAATCCTTGCGATGTCACAGCGTCCGACCTTCCACCCCGATACGAGGGCGGGACTGACGGATAACTGGACGAATACCATTGTGGAAGAAACCATTGAACCAGGTTCCACGATGAAGTCCTTTTCACTTGCAGCGGCAGTGAATGAAGGGAAATTCAATCCAAATGAAGCCTATCAATCCGGGACTTATAAGGTGGATAATGTCCCGAATCCCATCCGTGATCACAATGGAGGCGAAGGGTGGGGGTCGATTTCTTTCCTTGAAGGCGTCCAGAGATCGTCCAATGTTGCATTTGCCTATCTGTTGGATAAAATCGGATTTAAAGAATTTGAAGGATACCTTCACGATTTCGGATTTGGGGAACCTACGAATGTAGGACTGCCCCATGAGGCTTCAGGCTCGATCCTTTACCATTATCCAATCGAAAAATATACCACCATCTTCGGTCAGGGTACGACCGTTACCCCTCTGCAGATGATCCAGGCGGAATCAGCGATTGCGAATGATGGAAAGATGATGAAACCATATATCATATCAAAAGTGGTCGATCCGAATACAAAAGAAACAGTGAAAGAAACAAAACCTCAAGTGGCGGGTAATCCCATTACTAAGGAAACTGCCGAGAAAACGAGAAAATACTTAGAAACGACTGTCACATCAGAACACGGAACAGGTACAAGATTTGCGATAGAAGGGTACAGCGTCGCCGGCAAATCAGGGACTGCCCAGATCCCAGACCCTGAAACAGGCGGTTATCAATATGGAAAGGAAAACTATCTGTTTTCTTTTATGGGGATGGCCCCGGCGGATGACCCTCAGTTGATTGTTTACGTAGGGATTCAGCAGCCGGAATTAAAACCTACTGAAATCGGGTCCGACCCAGTCTCACAAGTTTTCAAACCTGTTATGCAAAACAGCCTGAAGTACTTAAATATCAAGCCGCAGGAAAAGGTGAATTTGAAACAGGAACAACTTCCAGATCTGTCAGGCATGAGTGTAGAAAAAGCAAAAGCTGAAATCGAAAAAGCAGGTGCGGAACCTTTCATTGTGGGTGACGGATCAGAAATAATCAGGCAGCTTCCTCAAGCAGGGAATGAGATCCTCGAAGGAGGAAAGGTCATTCTTAGGACGGACGGAAAAGTGACCATACCGGATATGAGAGGATGGTCGATAAGGGATGTCTTCAAGGTAGCGAATATATCCGGTCTTAAAATCAATATGGTTGGCAAAGGATTTGCCGTAAGCCAAAATATACAGCCTGATTCTCCTGTGAAAGAGGATGAACCGCTCGTAGTGAACTTTGAAACTCCTGAAGAACAGCTGCAAAAGAAGGATGAAGCGGATGACATGGAAGAAGGAAGGCCATAGTATTCGTTAGAAGAAAGATGGACGATTCGATGTGTTCACTCTTTGCTCAACCGGACGATTTTCCGAGGGGCAGGGGGCACTGTGAACGAATCGTCCTTTTCTTTTTGCCCCGGGCGGCAGGGTGAATGTTCCCCCTTTATATCGGCAGGCAGTGAATGGTATATCCGATAAAGAAATACATACCCCTCTATGTCCAAGCATATAATGGAACGAGCCATAGAAGGGGAGGTCCATTTGTGAAAAGAGTATCGAACGTGACAGTAAGGAAGAGATTGGCGATTGCTCTGATTGTGGGAGTGTTGATATTTTCCATCATTGACTTGAGGCTTGGTTATGTGCAGTTTTTTATGGGGGATATGCTGACAAGCCGTGCCAAAGATTCTTGGAGCCGGAATATCCCTTTTCAGCCTGAAAGGGGGAAAATAGTGGACCGGAACGGGGTTGAGTTAGCGGGCAATCAAAGTGCCCCGACGATATTTGTCGTTCCAAGACAAATAACCGATCCGCAGGAAACCGCTGAGAAGCTGGCGCCTGTTCTTAATATTTCAGTAGAAACTGCATATAAATATGTAACACAGAAGGCCAGTATGGTTTTGATTAAAGAAGCGAGGAAGATATCTTATGATAAAGCAAAAGAGGTCACTGAACTAAATTTGAAAGGGGTTTACCTTGGGGAGGACTCCAAGAGATATTATCCTTATGGAAGTTATTTGTCCCATGTGCTTGGTTTTGCGGGCATCGACAATCAGGGGCTGATGGGGCTTGAATTATCCTACGATGAAGAACTGACGGGAGATAAAGGATATGTGAAGTTTTTCTCTGATGCGAAAGGGAAAAGGATGGGGGATATGGCGGATGATTTCGAAGATCCCGAGAATGGACTTGATCTGAAGCTGACAATTGATACGAAGGTTCAAACGATTGTAGAGAGGGAGCTTGATATTGCACAGGCAACCTACAACCCGGACGGAATGATCGCCATCGCAATGAATCCAAAAAATGGTGAAATTTTAGCGATGGCCAGCCGCCCCACATTTGACCCTGCGAATTTCCGGAATGTGCCTCAGGAAATTTACAACCGGAATCTTCCGATATGGAGTACGTATGAGCCTGGATCAACCTTTAAAATTATCACTCTGGCTGCTGCCCTGGAAGAAAAGAAGGTAGATTTAAATAAAGAGACGTTTTATGATTCAGGTCATGTCGAGGTGGCAGGTTCTACGCTTCACTGTTGGAAAAGAGGAGGGCACGGCAGTCAAACCTTCCTCGAAGTAGTCCAGAATTCTTGCAACCCGGGGTTTGTAGAATTGGGGGAACGCCTTGGGAAAGAAACATTATTTAAATATATTAAAGACTTTGGATTCGGACAGAAGACAGGAATCGATCTTCAAGGTGAAGGAAAGGGGATTCTGTTTAATTTAGACCGTGTCGGACCTGTTGAACAGGCAACCACTGCTTTTGGTCAGGGGGTCGCCGTAACACCGATCCAGCAGGTGGCTGCCGTTTCCGCAGCAGTGAACGGGGGGACCCTGTATCAGCCATACATTGCAAAAGAACTGATTGATCCCGAAACAAATGAAGTCGTGATGAGAAAGACGCCGCAGGTAAAGAGGAAAGTAATCTCGGAAGAAACATCCAAACAAATCCGTGAAGCGCTCGAAAGCGTAGTGGCACAGGGTACTGGCGGCAATGCTTTCGTTGATGGATACAGGGTAGGAGGAAAAACCGGGACTGCCCAAAAAGCCAAGGATGGAAAATACTTGGAGAATAATCATATTGTTTCATTCATGGGTGTGGCACCAGCCGATGACCCTGAGATCGTCGTGTATGTTGCCGTCGATAATCCAAAAGGCACCATTCAGTTTGGGGGAGTCGTAGCTGCTCCAATTGCGGGAAGCATCATCGGGGATAGTCTTGTTGCTATGGGTGTACCGAAAAGGAAAGATCAGATTGAGAAGAAAATGAAATGGGATGATATCCCGTTGATCGAAACTCCTGACTTAATCGGTTTAAACAAAAAAGAGCTTCAGGAACAACTGGTCAACTTAAATCTTGATATCAGCGGAAGCGGTGATAAAGTCGTAAATCAGTCGCCTGACCCTGGTGTGAAAATCAAACAGGGATCCACAATCAGGATTTACCTGTCTGAATAAAAGACGTCAGTGGAAAATTACGAACTAAGTTAAAAGGTTGATAGCTTTCAAGACTATTTTTATGTAAAATATAAAAAGGTTGCTTTCTACCTGTGAGGAGTTGAAATGATGAGATTGCACGCTTTGCTGGAAGTACTGCCGTTTTACAAAGTACAGGGTGAAGGAAATCCGGCTATTTCAAACATCGCAAACCACCATAAGAAAGTAAGGAATGGGGATTTATTTATCTGTATCAAAGGTCTGGAGGTTGACAGCCATTCCCTCGCCCATGTTGCTGAGAAAAACGGTGCAGCTGCTATTCTTGCAGAAAGGGAAGTGGACGTTGACATACCCGTAATCATTGTGCCGGACACGAAAAAAGCTATGGCTGTCCTGTCGGATCATTTTTATGAACAGCCCTCACATCGTTTGTTGCTTGTTGGTGTGACGGGCACAAATGGCAAAACCACTACCACTAATCTGATTGATCAGATATTTACGGGTAATGGAATGAAGACGGGACTTATAGGGACGATGCATATAAAAGCAGGCGACGAGCTTGAGGTGAGTCATAATACGACGCCGGACAGCTTGACTCTGCAGCAGACGTTTCATCGGTTCTGCAAGAAAGGCGTCAAGTCTGCCATCATGGAAGTTTCCTCACATGCCCTCGATCAAGGGAGGGTGCATGGATGTGACTATGATATTGCCGTTTTCACCAATTTATCTCAGGATCATCTGGACTACCACCGATCAATGGATGAGTATCGGAATGCGAAAGGCTTATTGTTTTCACAATTAGGAAATACTTATTATAAAAAAACTCCTAAATATGCCATCATAAACAAAGATGATCATGCCGCGGAATATTTCATCAGGTCCACAGCAGCTCATGTATTCACATATGGTTTATCAGCGGAAGCAGACTTCTGCGCACGGGACCTGCAATTGAAACCTTCTGAATCTTCCTTTACCCTGGTCAGTCCGTTCGGGGAGAAGGACATAGTCCTCCCGCTTGCCGGGAAATTCAATGTGTATAATGCACTTGCCGCGATTGCTGCAGCTTCGGCTGCCGGCATATCCGTCGAACAAAGTGTTAGGCTGCTCGAAAACGCCCAAGGTGTAAGAGGGAGATTTGAATCGATTTCTGAGGGTCAGCCTTTCTCTGTGATCATTGATTATGCCCACACACCTGATGGGTTGAAAAATGTACTGGAAACCATTCAGTCGATAGCGGCCGGCGAGATCATCGTCGTTGTGGGGTGCGGAGGCGACAGGGACAAAATCAAGCGGCCGATCATGGCAGAAATCGCTTGTGAGTACGGGGATTTCGCTGTTTTCACATCAGATAATCCAAGGACGGAAAATCCTATCGATATTTTAAAAGATATGGAAGCCGGAGCCGTCGGAAAAGAATATAAGTTGATTACTGATCGGAAAAATGCGATAAAAGAAGCCATCCTTCAGGCAAAAGAAGGGGACGTTGTCCTCATTGCCGGCAAGGGCCATGAAACTTACCAGATTATCGGGAATGATGTATATGATTTCGATGATCGGGAAGTTGCAAGACAAATTATAAGGGAGCTGTAACCATGCTCTTTTATGAAGATGTCAGGCAACTGTTTCCATATACACGAGGAGTAGAGCTGGCGGGAATGGTATTTAAAGCTGTTTCCCCGCTCCCGCACGTCAAACTGGAGAAGGGGTTATTTATTCCATTGGATTCTCAGATGAAGCTTTTTGACAGCATCTCGAATGGTGCAGTCGCTTCTCTATGGAAAAGAAGTGAAACGGTTCCTCTATTTGTTCCGAATCACTTTCCTTTATTTCTGGTTGATGATGTTCATACAGCTTATCAAGAGCTTATACATTTTTATAATCAAAAAAACAAAGAAGAAAAGTGGGAAATTATGACGAAGTTTATTTGTAATAGTGAATCTGATTTAAAAACAGCAGTGAACGAAGAAAACTTGGAAGATATGGACCAAGGTAAGAAAGGAGGGGAATAGTGTGCTTGAGCAAGTTATATTTTTCACAATTATTATGGCATTTCTCATCACCGTGCTGCTCTCTCCCGTTTTTATTCCCTTCTTGCGGAGGTTGAAATTTGGTCAGAGCATCAGGGATGAAGGTCCTCAGTCGCATCAAAAGAAAACGGGCACCCCTACAATGGGGGGGATTGTATTTCTTCTATCGATTGTCATCACGACCTTTGTCATGACAGGGAAATACTCAGAGCCGGGCGCTGAAACCTATCTTTTGCTTCTCGTGACAGTTGGATTTGGCCTCCTTGGTTTTCTGGATGATTTTATCAAAGTAGTCATGAAGCGTAACCTGGGCTTGACTTCCAAGCAGAAGCTCCTGGGCCAGATTGTAATCTCTGCAATATTTTATTTCATCTTTAAGCAGAATGACTTTCCGACCACTGTATCCATTCCATTGACAGATATATCATTTGATCTTGGCTGGTTTTATGTAGTGTTCATTATATTCTGGCTGGTCGGTTTTTCAAATGCTGTGAATATTACAGACGGACTGGATGGATTGGTATCAGGTACATCGGCTATTGCTTTTGGTGCTTTGGCAGTTCTTGCCTGGAATCAAGGTCAATATGATATAGCGATATTCGGGGTAGCAGTGGTAGGAGCCGTCCTTGGTTTCCTAGTGTTCAATGCACATCCGGCCAAGGTATTCATGGGCGATACCGGCTCACTCGCACTCGGAGGGGCAATTGCTACGATTGCCATCCTTACGAAACTGGAGATCATCCTGATCTTGATCGGTGGAGTCTTTGTAATAGAAACACTGTCAGTCATTCTACAGGTTGCCTCTTTTAAAACAACGGGAAAACGAATCTTCAAAATGAGTCCCCTGCACCATCATTACGAGCTCGTCGGCTGGTCTGAATGGAGAGTGGTCGTGACATTTTGGACGGTTGGTTTGCTTTTTGCTGTATTAGGAATCTATATTGAGGTGTGGTTATAATTGAAGAAAATTACGAAGTTCAAACATAAAAAAGTTCTAGTATTGGGTTTGGCAAAGAGCGGAGTGAGCGCCGCTTCATTACTACATAAGCTGGAAGCTTTTGTAACAGTCAATGATCAGAAGCCTTTGGCAGAAAATCCCGAGGCTCAGGGTCTCCTTCAAGAAGGGATTAAAGTGATATGCGGGAGCCATCCCATCGAATTATTGGATGAAGGCTTTGAATATGTCGTGAAGAATCCCGGCATCCCTTATCATAATCCGCTTATAAAAAGGGCGGTTGAAAAGGGGATTCCGGTTCTTACCGAAGTGGAGCTCGCCTATTTAGTATCTGAGGCTGAAATGATCGGCATTACCGGTACAAATGGAAAAACGACCACAACGACACTGCTCTATGAAATCCTTAATGAAGGCGGACAGCGCCCGCTGATTGCAGGGAATATCGGGACGGTTGCATCAGAAGTGGCGCAGACAGCGGCTAAGGATGAAAAAATGGTTGTTGAGCTTTCTTCGTTCCAACTAATGGGCATCCAGGAGTTTTCCCCTCATATAGCCATTATAACCAATCTCTATGAAGCACACCTTGATTATCACGGAGATCTCGGGGAATATTGGCACGCGAAAGCAAATATTACAAAGAATCAGACTGAAGATGATTACTTGATCATCAATCATGACCAGGACCATCTCGTGAAGACTGTCGGTTTTACTAAAGCGTCCATTATCCCTTTCTCCACTACTCAGGAAGTGGAAGGGGGCGCCTATATAAAGGCAGGCGGAATCTATTTCAAAAAAGAACGCATCGGGGATTTGTCTTCTGTGGTACTGCCGGGTGCACATAATCTTGAAAATATACTTTGTGCCGTGGCTGCTGCTAAATTATATGGAGTATCGAACGAAAGCATTATGAGTGTGCTTGGAAAATTTGCGGGAGTAAAGCATCGTACTCAATTTGTAAAAGAAGTGAATGGACGGAAGTTCTACAATGATTCCAAAGCAACAAACACGCTGGCAACGAAAAGTGCACTCAATGCCTTTAACACACCGACTATATTACTGGCAGGCGGGTTGGACAGAGGGAACGGATTCGATGACCTTATTCCACATCTTAAAAATGTTAAGACACTCATTACGTTCGGCGAGACGGCTGATAAATTGCAGCAAACGGGAGAAAAGGCAGGGATACAAACGATCCTCCGTGTCGATAATGTGGAAAAGGCAGTGCCGGCCGCTTTTGAAAACTCGGAAGAAGGGGATGTGATCCTGTTGTCCCCCGCATGCGCAAGCTGGGATCAATATCGAACTTTTGAAGAACGAGGTGACATTTTTATTAAAGCGGTGCATACCCTTTAATAAGGGCTTGTCATTATAAAGCAAGATTACTTAAACAACCAGAAAGGCATTCTTAGAAACTGAACGGTATGTATTGCTTGAAGCGGCTCAAATACGTTTATTCGAGGTGTTAAGATGCCTTTAAAAAAATCTACTCCGGATTTCATCCTTATCATCGTGACGCTTACACTTTTAGCTGTAGGATTGATCATGGTGTACAGTGCCAGCGCGGTATGGGCGGATTATAAATTCGATGATTCATTCTTTTTTGCCAAAAGACAGCTGCTGTTTGCGGCCGTCGGGGTATTTGCCATGTTTTTTATCATGAATGTGGAGTATTGGACATGGAGAAACTGGGCGAAAGTCCTTGTCATCATCTGCTTTGTACTGCTTGTACTTGTATTGATACCGGGAGTAGGAGTATTGAGGAATGGATCCCGGAGCTGGATAGGAGTAGGAGCCTTTTCCATTCAGCCTTCAGAATTCATGAAGCTGGCAATGATCGCTTTCCTGGCAAAATATTTATCTGAAAACCAAAAATATATCACTTCCTTCAGAAAAGGGGTCCTGCCTTCGCTGTTATTGGTATTTACAGCGTTCGGCATGATCATGCTCCAGCCTGATTTAGGGACAGGTACCGTCATGGTCGGCACCTGTGTGGTGATGATTTTCATCTCAGGAGCAAGAGTGATGCATTTTGCCTGGATGGGGCTGGCCGGCTCGGCCGGATTCGCTGCCCTGGTCGTATCTGCTCCATACAGGATCAAACGGATCACTTCCTTTCTGGATCCCTGGGAAGACCCTCTTAACAGCGGATTTCAGATCATTCAATCGCTTTATGCAATCGGTCCCGGAGGACTTTTTGGTTTAGGGCTGGGTGAAAGCAGACAGAAGTTCTTCTATCTGCCTGAACCGCAGAATGATTTCATATTTGCGATATTGGCAGAGGAACTGGGGTTCATAGGAGGTACATTTGTCCTTCTCCTTTTCGCCCTGATTCTCTGGCGCGGAATACGTATCGCGCTGGGGGCACCCGACCTCTTCGGGAGTTTCCTTGCTGTAGGGATTGTATCCATGATCGCCATCCAAGTCATGATCAATGTCGGGGTCGTAACAGGCTTAATGCCGGTAACAGGAATCACACTGCCATTCCTCAGCTACGGGGGATCCTCCCTGACCCTCATGCTCATGGCAGTCGGCGTCCTCCTCAACATCAGCCGCTATTCAAGAAACTAAAGAGATTGGCTTCCAGTCATTCACCGTCAGAAACAACTGACAGAATGATTCGGAAGCCAATCTTTTTTGTTCTTTTTCAATTCCTAGGTTGAATGCGAAGTTTTGCACGGAAATCAATAGCGGTGATAATGGAATCAGGTAAGTTAAGAAGTCAAAATTGATTCAATAATCAGGGTTGCAAAAAAACAAACAAAAATCAGAGCGGGATGAGTATGTGAAAAGGAATTTCTTCACGGGAAATGAAAGAAGTCAATAAGTAGAATTCTATTTTAGTGAAAAAAGAACTATTCAGTAAATTTTATTGAAATAGTAATAGGATATTCGGAGGTTAGATGTTACAATTAATTACATAAACGAAACGTGTGAAAGTACCTAAGGTTTTCAATATTATAGGAGATTATATTACTTTTTTTAACCAAAACTTTTACAATTCAATGACATCCTTTCATAACATGGAATTGGTGTTTAGAATAGAGGGGAAGAGTGTAATTAACTAAAGGTTATCCTCTTTATGATTCCATGGAATATACATAACGATCATTTGAAATTTTCATTATGTTTGATGCAGGTAAGGAAAGTAAATTGACTTTAAAATGATAACCGTCCTAATCTCTTACACATGTCCTTCACATTCATTGGGAAGGCAGCCCGTATTGGAAAGAGTACTTTCATTTTTTAGGTGTGGTGAAACATGCCCCATAAATACGAAATGAAATTGAGGAAAAACGTAATGAGAAAAGAAAATGTTGTTTCCATTGAAGAAAGAATTCCAAAACTGAAACAGCACAGAAAGAAGAAAGCAAACAGAAGGCTGATATTCCTGCTCTCGCTTTTCCTGATCATGATTCTGTCTGTAATATACTTTCAATCTCCTCTCAGTCATGTCAAGAACATTGAAGTGAAAGGGAATGAGCTTGTCCCAAGCGAAACCATTATTTCCGAAAGCAAGATAAAGCAGGGAATGAATGTATGGAGCGTCAATAAGAAAGAAACCTCCGAACGGCTGAATAAGCTTCCTGAAATCAAGAATGCCAAGGTGAAGATGTCATTTCCCAATTCTTTTGTAATTGAAGTGGATGAGCTAGGGAAGAAAGCCTATCTTCTTAAGGACAATAAGTTTCAAATCATTTTGGAAAACGGCAAGGTTCTGAATAAGGGAACAGAATCCATTCCGGTTGATGCTCCTCTGCTGAGGGGATTCAAAGAGGATAAAGCATTGAAAAAAATGATTTCTGAATTGGGGGAGCTCCCGAAAGAGGTCCAGCACCTCATTTCAGAAATCAACCTGACGCCGAAGAAGACGGACCAATACCACTTGACTCTATTTATGAATGATGGGTATGAAGTAAGTGCTACGATCAGGACATTTTCAGAAAAGATGGAACATTACCCTTCGATTGTCAGTCAATTGGACCCTTCGCAAAAAGGGGTCATTGATTTAGAGGTGGGTTCTTATTTCCGATCATACGAATCTGAGGAATCAGAAAGTGAAGTGGAACCAGCGGGTGATGCTGTAGAAGAAGATGAAGGTGAGGGGGATGCCGGGGATGAAAGTGAAGGGTAAACATGTTATCCTCTCCCTCGTAAGCTTGGTACTGGGTTTCATCCTGGCTTTTTCTTACAGTATTGCCAACTCGGAAGAAAACGGTCAAGGTAAACGGAGCAACGGCCAATGGAAGCAGGAAGAAGAGCTGCGGGATCAAATTCTTTCCCAGCAGCAGAAGAATAATAATCTTCAGGAACAGCTTTACGAAAAACAGGAAAAAGTAGTCAATATGGAAAAGGAATTCTCTAAAGAAAAGCAAATCTATTTCAACCTTGCAGAAGAGGCAGAAAAATACCGCATGTTCTTAGGGAAGACCAAGGTCAAAGGTCCGGGAGTGAAAGTGACTCTTTCTGACGCTGACTATAAACCAAAAGAAGATAACGCAAACAATTATATTGTCCATGAACACCATATATTCAAGGTGATAAACGAATTGTATATAGCCGGTGCTTCGGCGGTCGCCATAAACGGACAGAGGCTGAAGCATGATTCCTATGTGCTATGTAATGGACCGGTCATACAAATCGACGGAATTGAATATCCCGCTCCGTTCGAAATTACAGCAATCGGGGATTCGGAGGTTCTCTCTTCCGCAATGAATATTACGGGTGGAGTCAAGGATCAACTGGTCAATGAAAATATTGAATTTTCTTTAGAAAAGAAAACAGAAATTGTTCTGGAACCATTGATCGGCGAATTGCAGTAGTCTGCACTCCAATTTTAAAGAAAGTGATCTGGAAGCAAGGTGAAGGGGATTGGACAACAAGCTTAAAGCAAGTTTTACGGTTATCACCATTATCATCGGTTTCATGATTGCCATTCAATTTCAGACAGTCAAGGAACCTGTTGTCCGTGATACGAGAGACATATGGGAATTAAGGGATGCTCTCCTTAAAGAGAAAGAACTGAATTCCAGCCTTCTTGAGGAAATGCGAACTGTCGAAGAGAAGCTAGAAACTTATGAAACAGACAGAGAGGCAAGCCCTGAGCAGGCATTGAAACAGACTTTAGATGAACTGAAAACGGAAGCGGGTTTGACCGAGAAAAAAGGAACCGGTCTGATCCTTACCATTGAGCCCGCCATGGAAGAAATATTACTGGGTGAAAAAGTACAGACTGTATCCCCTCAGCTCCTCGAGAGGCTGGTCAATGAGTTAAATCAGTATGATGCGATGGATATTTCGATAGACGGACACCGGCTGATCAACACCTCAGTTATCCGTGATATTAACGGGGAAACAAATATCGACGGTTTTTCCATTACTAAAATCCCGTTTGAAGTCAGAGTATTGACAAAAGATCTTGAGACTGCACAGAAATTGTATAACCGGATGCAGGTATCGCAATCTGCGGAGGATTTCTTTATCGATAATCTCCGGGTATCCATATCCAAACCTTTGGAAGAAGTGGTATTACCATCATATGAGGATACAATCCGGATCCGATATATGGAACCGGTCAGTGAAAGAGGAGGTAACGGATGATATGTGGCTTCCCGTATTGGGACTGCTGGTAGGGGTCATACTCGGCCTTCTTACGGATATTAGAATTCCAGATGAATACTCGAATTATTTATCGATAGCAGTCCTGGCTGCACTGGATACGCTCTTTGGCGGAATACGTGCACACCTCCAAAATATCTACGATGATAAAGTTTTTGTTTCGGGGTTCTTTTTTAATATTTTACTGGCAGCAAGTTTAGCTTTTCTAGGGGTTCATCTTGGTGTAGACTTATATCTGGCGGCTGTTTTTGCTTTTGGAGTCAGGTTGTTCCAGAACATAGCAGTCATAAGAAGGATACTTATTAGCAATTGGACGAATAATCAAGAAAAAAGAGAAAAAAATTCAGAATTTTAAAAGGGAATCGTTTTTGTTACGACGAATATCTTATTTAAGATATACTTAGAATTGAGACTATCTAGGGGTTGTTGTTCCCATAAACATTTTTTAAGGAGGTGCCATAGAGTGAACAGCAATGAAATTTACGTTAGCCTAGACATCGGTACATCCACAGTGAAAGTGATCATTGGAGAAATGTCAAATGATTCCTTGAACATTATCGGTGTAGGAAATGTAGAATCGGAAGGAATCAGAAAGGGTTCCATCGTAGACATAGACGAAACTGTTCAAACAATAAAGAAGGCAGTAGAACAAGCAGAAAGAATGATCGGGTTATCCATTAACCAGGTCATCGTCGGCATTACCGGAAATCATGTTTCACTCCAGAATTGTCACGGAGTGGTGGCCGTTTCCAGTGAGAACCGTGAAATAGGGGATGAGGATGTCCTCAGGGTGATGGATGCTGCGCAAGTTGTATCGATTCCGCCTGAAAGGGAAATCATCAATGTCATTCCTAGACAATTCATCGTTGATGGATTGGATGAAATTACAGACCCGAGAGGCATGATTGGTGTGCGCCTTGAAATGGAAGGCACAATCATTACGGGATCCAAAACAATATTACATAATACGCTGCGTTGTGTTGAAAAAGCAGGACTTGAAATTGTGGATATTGTGCTGCAGCCATTGGCAGCCGGATCAGTCGCTCTTTCCAAAGATGAAAAGAATCTGGGGGCGGCGCTGATTGATATTGGCGGTGGTTCCACAACGATAGCCGTTTTCGAGCACGGTCATTTGAAGGCCACTACGGTACTGCCTGTTGGCGGTGAACATATTACAAAGGATTTATCCATCGGTCTAAGGACATCAACCGAAGATGCTGAGAAGATAAAGACTAAATATGGACATGCTTTTTATGATCATGCATCAGAAGATGAAGTATTCAGTGTCCCGATTATCGGAAGTGACCAGCATCAACAATTTAATCAATTAGAAATTTCTGATATCATAGAAGCAAGGCTTGAAGAGATCCTTGACCTTATCAGCCATGAACTGAAGAGAATGGGTATCAGGGACCTGCCTGGCGGATATGTATTGACTGGCGGTGTAGTAAATCTCCCAGGTGTGTTAGAATTAGCACAAATTGTATTCCAGAACAGGGTACGCGTAGCCATCCCGGATTATATCGGGGTGAGGGAGCCGCAGTATACGACAGCTGTCGGATTGATAAAATATGCACAGAAGAATGCCAGATTACAAGGAAAGACCGTAAGTGCAGAACCTGTGCCTGTTGAAGCATCCGAGAAAAGGCAGCAGCCGAAACAAACAAATAAGAAGCCGAAGCCAGCTAAAGTAACAGAAGAAACACATGAAGATGATAAGGCGATGTCAAAAGTGAAAAAGTTCTTTGGATACTTCTTTGAATAATAAGGAATCCATTGATTCGACGAGTTAGGAGGATTTGACATGTTGGAGTTTGATACAAATTTAGATTCATTAGCAACCATAAAAGTTATCGGTGTCGGTGGCGGCGGAAACAACGCAGTCAACCGTATGATTGAGCATGGCGTCCAGGGTGTTGAATTTATTGCCGTAAATACAGACGCACAGGCTCTTAATCTATCAAAAGCCGAGATTAAGATGCAAATCGGCGGGAAACTGACGAGGGGACTTGGCGCAGGAGCCAACCCTGAAGTTGGTAAGAAAGCTGCAGAAGAAAGTAAAGAGCAAATCGAAGAAGCATTAAGAGGGGCGGACATGGTTTTCGTAACCGCAGGTATGGGAGGCGGTACCGGTACAGGTGCGGCACCTGTCATTGCTCAGATCGCACGTGAAATCGGTGCGCTGACGGTCGGTGTTGTGACCCGTCCTTTCACCTTCGAGGGCCGCAAGCGTTCAAATCAGGCAAGCGGCGGGATCGCTGCCATGAAGGAAGGCGTGGATACGTTAATCGTCATTCCTAATGACAGACTTCTTGAAATCGTTGACAAGAGCACCCCGATGCTTGAAGCATTCAGGGAAGCGGATAACGTCCTCCGACAAGGTGTACAGGGTATTTCCGATCTTATCGCAACACCTGGATTGATCAACCTTGATTTTGCAGACGTTAAAACAATCATGTCCAACAAAGGTTCCGCTTTAATGGGGATCGGAGCGGCATCAGGGGAGAATCGTGCTGCCGAAGCGGCTAAAAAAGCTGTCTCCAGCCCATTGCTTGAAACATCAATCGATGGTGCCCAAGGTGTTTTGATGAATATCACCGGCGGTACAAGCCTGAGCCTGTATGAAGTTCAGGAAGCTGCAGATATCGTTGCTTCTGCATCCGACCAGGATGTTAACATGATTTTCGGTTCAGTCATCAACGAAGACTTAAAAGATGATATCATAGTAACTGTCATCGCAACAGGATTTAATGAAGAAGTATTACAGGCACCGAAACAGACACGTCCTACATTTGGCGGTGTAAAGCCGAATCCTGCTCCAACAGGACAGCAGGTTAAGCGTGAACAGCCAAAACGTGAGGAAACTCAACAACAGGAACCTGTACGCTCTTCATCCAATAATCAGGGTGCCGAGGAAACACTTGATATTCCTACATTCCTTCGCAACCGAAACAGAAGACGATAATCACTGTTTGACTCGACTGAGTTCAGTTAAATAACTTTCAAAAAAAAGACCCCAGTTCAGGGGTCTTTTTTTTGTTTCCTCCATTTACTCTGTCTTTTTAAATCGTTCAAAGATGAAGTGACATATTTCGTTTCTTTCTCTTAAAAGTTTTCCGTCCTCCCATACATAAAATGACAAACTTTTAGAGGGGATGTACGATATACTTCCTATAAGTCAATCAGTTTTAATTGAGGCATAGGACTAGATGAAGTTTAAGGAGGGCAGGAATTGACCTTATATTTAGATGTCATCTGGCTGCTGAATGTATGTGTGGATTTTATATTGCTATGGCTAACAGGCTTGATCCTCAAGAGACAATATGCTCTGTGGAGAATTGCGATAGGGAGTTTAATAGGTTCCGCCATCATCATTCTTTCGTTTTCTCCCTATGCATTTCTGGTAGGAAATCCTCTGGTTAAACTGTTATTTTCTTTGGTCATGGTATATTCTTCATTCGGGTTTAAGAGACTTCGTTACTTCTTGACAAATCTTCTCATGTTTTATTTCGTTACGTTCTTAACAGGTGGAATCCTTATCGGTGCACATTACTTCCTGACGTTTGACCCGGGTTCTAAAACGACTGTTCTGCTCGCAAGCATCAAGGGTTTTGGTGATCCGATCAGCTGGGTATTCGTCATGCTCTCCCTTCCTGTCGCGTGGTATTTTTCTAAAAGCAGGATGGACAGTGTGGAGTACGTAAAGATCCAATATGATCAGCTGGTGGATGTCTCTTTGAATATCGGTGCATTTGAATGGACCGTCAAAGGGTTAGTGGACAGCGGCAACCAGCTGCAGGACCCCATTTCCAAGGCTCCTGTCATGATCGTGTCGGTTTCCTCCTTAAAGGAAACTGTTCCGGAAGAGGTCATTTTGTTATGTGAAGAAGCTGAAGATATTTTCTCAGGTCAACGTAATCTGAACGAAGAGTGGTCAGACCGGCTTAGAATCATCCCGGCTCAGTCAGTCGGAAGGAAAAGTCAGCTGCTCGCAGCGATAAAACCCGACTCCATAACTCTAAAAGATCATGAATCTTCGTGGCCGGCACACGGACTAATCGTTTTCAGGAAAGAACCGCTTTCTGCGGATGAAAGTTTTGGAGCGATCGTACATCCGAGGATGGCTGCCGGTAAGCCGGTACAGAATGTTTCGTAATTCGAATACTACTACTATACTCACATTCTAAAGAAATAGAAGGGGGAACAACGATGAAAAAATTAAAAATCAAATTTTTATATGTCTGGTACAAATTATTAATCAAGCTTGGTATAAAAACAGATGAAATTTACTACATAGGAGGCAGTGAGGCCCTGCCTCCCCCACTTAGTAAAGAAGAAGAACAAGTACTTCTGAATAAATTACCTAATGGTGATAAAGCAGCACGATCACTTCTTATAGAACGGAACCTGAGATTAGTCGTATACATTGCAAGGAAATTCGAGAATACCGGGATTAATATTGAGGACTTGATCAGTATAGGAACGATTGGCCTGATCAAAGCAGTCAATACCTTCAATCCTGAAAAAAAGATCAAACTAGCTACTTATGCCTCAAGATGCATTGAAAATGAAATACTTATGTATTTAAGAAGAAACAATAAAATCCGGTCGGAAGTTTCTTTTGATGAGCCCCTTAATATTGATTGGGACGGCAATGAATTACTGCTATCAGATGTTCTCGGGACAGATGAAGATATTATTACAAAAGACCTGGAAGCGACTGTGGATAAAAAGTTGTTGTTTAATGCGCTCCACCAGCTGTCAGATCGGGAAAAACAAATCATGGAACTGAGGTTCGGCCTTATGGGGGAAGAAGAAAAAACCCAGAAAGATGTAGCTGATATGCTGGGAATTTCCCAATCGTATATTTCCAGGCTGGAGAAAAGGATCATCAAAAGATTGAAGAAAGAGTTTAATAAAATGGTGTAAAAGACAGGGCTGACTTTTAATGAAAAGTCAGCTTTTTTGATTGTTAAAATAAAAAATTTCGTGTGTTTTTTTCTAGTATTTGTAAGGGGTTTTAAGAAATTCATGAGCAGACCGTCCGGATGAAATGCATATTTTTCCTCTTCAAGGAAATACTGAATTTTGTACAACAGCTCCTGCAAGGAGGGGAAAGAATGACACGAAATAAAGTTGAGATTTGCGGTGTAGATACTTCAAAATTACCAGTATTGAAGAATGAAGAAATGAGAGTGCTGTTCAAACAAATGCAAGCTGGTGATATATCAGCAAGAGAGAAGCTTGTGAATGGTAATTTACGTCTCGTCTTAAGTGTAATTCAACGCTTTAACAACCGTGGTGAGTATGTTGATGACTTGTTTCAAGTCGGATGTATCGGTTTGATGAAGTCAATCGATAACTTTGATTTAGGTCAAAATGTACGATTCTCCACCTATGCAGTACCGATGATCATCGGAGAGATTCGCCGCTACCTGCGCGACAATAACCCTATACGTGTATCGAGATCTCTGCGCGATATAGCTTATAAGGCCCTGCAAGTAAGGGAAAAGCTGATGGGTGAAACGTCCAAAGAACCGACAGCTGAGGAAATTGCCAAGGTTCTGGATGTACCGCATGAAGAGATTGTCTTTGCGCTCGATGCCATCCAGGATCCGGTTTCACTATTTGAGCCAATATATAATGATGGGGGAGATCCTATCTTTGTAATGGACCAGCTTAGTGATGAACGGAACCGTGACTTTCATTGGATCGAAGAAATCGCATTGCAGGAAGGTATGCGTAGACTGAATGACAGGGAAAAGCTGATTATCAGTAAACGCTTTTTCCAAGGAAAAACACAGATGGAAGTGGCTGACGAAATCGGGATTTCACAAGCTCAAGTATCCCGATTAGAAAAAGCAGCCATAAAACAAATGAATAAGAATATCCAATAAGAGAAAAACATGAGAAAAATGGAACCTCTCATGGACAATCGAGAAAGGCAGATCCTTAATTCCCGGGTCTGCCTTTCTTTTTCCTGCATACAATATAATACGGTGCAAAATGTTTACACCTAGGTGCAAAATGTTTACACCTAGGTGCAAAATGTTTACACCTAGGTGCAAAATGATTACACCTTGGTGCAAACATTTTGCACTCTATGCCATTCAAAAGCATGCGGGAGGGGAATCGCTTGGTACGAATTTCTGAATTCCAAGTCAAGGATGTTGTCAATATATCGGATGGGAAAAAACTGGGGAACATAGGAGATATTGAAATCAATCTGGATACAGGCAGGATTGAAGCAATCGTAATTGGAACCGGCGGCAAGTTATTAGGGTTCTTTGGCAAGGAAGAAGATGTTGTCATTCCTTGGAAAAGTATCGTGAAAATCGGGGAAGACGTCATCCTTGTTCGACATAAAGAGAGTCACTATGTACAGGGACAACTTGAGGAACCTAAAGAATCTCCTTGAAAAATGACGAATATTCAGTATCTGTGGTACACTTATAAAAAAAAGAAGGAGATTCACTCGTGTCTATTGATCCTTTTTATAAAGAAACGGAATCCATCTATACCATCAAGACCTGGACTGATGTTATCCCGGGGCTGAAAGCAGGAATCACTTCCAGACATGGCGGGGAAAGCAAAGGGAGCTATACGTCTTTGAATATGGGACTGCATGTTGGTGATGAAAGCTCCGATGTGCTGAAGAATAGGGAAAAGATAGCCCAATCCCTTCAATTCCCATTAGACACCT
Organism: Rossellomorea oryzaecorticis; assembly: GCF_045897515.1. Classification (NCBI taxonomy): domain Bacteria; kingdom Bacillati; phylum Bacillota; class Bacilli; order Caryophanales; family Bacillaceae; genus Rossellomorea; species Rossellomorea oryzaecorticis. The sequence continues at coordinate 174,672 of NZ_JBJOSA010000002.1, forward strand.
GGGCAGCTGCAGAACAGACCCATGGAAGCAGGGTTCATGAAGTCATTCCTTTGGAGCGCGGAATGGGAAGCACCTCATATTCCACGTGTATAAAGGACACGGATGGTTTTATTACAAGCCATAAAAATATTTTACTGACGATGTGTTATGCAGATTGTGTGCCTCTCTATTTCCTTGACAAACATACCGGTCTGATCGGTGTGGCCCACGCAGGCTGGAAGGGGACAGCAGGAGAAATCGGGCCGGCAATGATACACGGATTCATTGCAAGAGGTTCACGGGTCAGCGATATTGAAGCCGTCATTGGCCCCTCGGTATGCCGGAATTGCTATGTTGTTGATGACAGGGTGTTGGATGCAATAAAAAAAGTACTAGAAGATGGGAACGACTTACCCTATAATTTAAAGGAAGAGGGACAGTATCATCTGGATTTGAAAGAAGTCAACAGACTTTTGCTGCTTCAAAGCGGTCTGGATGAAAAACAGATCCATACTTCTGGTTATTGTTCTTCCTGCAGCGATGATTTTTATTCCTTTCGGAGAGATGAGGGGAAAACAGGAAGAATGATGAGTTTTATCGGCTGGAAGGAGTTATGAAATGAAAGTAGCAGAAAAACTGGAAATGATAAATAATCAAATAATCAAAGCTTGCTCTAAAGTTGCAAGAGATCCCGATGAAATCAATATTGTTGCTGTAACCAAATATGTTTCGATCAAAAGAGCTGAAGAAGCCGTTCAGGCAGGTTTGATTCACTTGGGTGAAAACAGGGACTCGGGACTCATGGAGAAATGGGAAGTATTAAAAGGTGAACCACAATGGCATTTCATCGGTACACTGCAATCGAGGAAGGTCAAAAATATTATTGATAAAGTTTCATACATACATTCTTTGGACAGGCTTTCCCTAGCCAAGGAAATCCACAAAAGAGCGGATAGGCCCGTGTCTTGTTTCGTTCAGGTGAATGTATCCGGAGAGGATTCGAAACATGGCATGGATCCGCAGGAAGTAGCGGGGTTCATCAGGAATCTGGAAGATTACCCTAATATCAAGGTGGTCGGATTGATGACAATGGCGCCTCATACAGATGATGAGAATTTCCTGAGAAAATGCTTCCGCTCGTTAAGGGAACTTCAGGAGCACATACATTCCATGGAATTACCATATGCACCATGTACAGAGCTATCAATGGGGATGAGTAATGATTATACAATTGCTATTGAAGAAGGAGCCACTTTTATCCGTATTGGATCAGCGTTAGTTGGAAATGACTGAGAGGGGATGTACGCAAATGGGCATAAAATCAAAATTGAAAACGTTCTTTTTATTGGATGAGGAAGAATATGATTATGAAGAAGATGAAAGATACGAAGAGGAATTCGAGGAGAAGAAGAAAATGAAAACTCAACCCGCTGCGCAAACAAAACAAAATGTAGTCAGCCTTCAAAGCGTGCAGAAATCCTCAAAGGTGATACTTGTGGAACCAAGGGTTTATGCAGAAGCACAGGAAATTGCCGACCATCTGAAAAATAGAAGGTCCGTCCTTGTGAATCTTCAAAGAATCCAGCACGATCAGGCTAAGCGTATCGTTGATTTCCTGAGTGGTACAGTTTATGCGATAGGCGGGGACATTCAGCGTGTAGGCATGGATATTTTCCTCTGTACACCGGATAATGTGGAAGTGAGCGGGAACATTTCGGAGTTCTTAAAAGAAGAAGACATATCTGATTCAAGGTGGTAATGTAAATTATGGCATTCGTTTTTGACGTTTTATCTACACTCATTCAGCTTTATTCATGGGCATTAATCATCTATATATTAATGTCATGGTTCCCTAACGCCAGGGAATCATCCATTGGACAATTTCTTGCGAGGATCTGTGAACCATACCTAGAACCGTTCAGACGTTTCGTGCCTCCGCTTGGAATGATCGATATTTCGCCAATCGTCGCATTCATTGTCTTGAATTTGGCTCAGATGGGCCTTCGCCAATTATTCTTTTGGTTCATCTAGATTTTTGTAAAATGGTAAAGAGCTGAAACATACAGACCGGTTTCAGCTCTTTTATTTTGCCGCTGATGCATCTTAAACAATAGAGGGAAGTGAAATGATGTCCATTTATCAACATTTCAGGCAGGAAGAAAAAGAATTTGTCGATGGGGTACTTGAATGGAGAGAACAGGTGGAAAACCAATACGCACCAAAGCGGACTGATTTTCTTGACCCCAGGCAGCAGCATATCATTCAGTCAATCGTCGGGCAGAATGAAGAGGTGAAACTCTCCTTTTATCCAGAGGGTACGGAGAGAAAAAGGGCGCTTTTGTATCCCTCCTATTTCCAACCTCAGGAAGAAGATTATGGTATACGTTTATTTGAGATTGAGTACCCGGGCAAGTTTGTTACAATAGAACACAAGCACGTTTTGGGAAGCATCATGTCACTCGGGCTGAAACGTGAGAAATTCGGAGATATCCTTGCAGCCGGCCAGAAGCTCCAGCTGTTACTGGCTGAAGAAATATCAGAGTATGTCAGGCTGGAATTAACACAGATCGGGAAAGCAACGGTGACCTTGCAGGAAGTCCCGATGACTGATCTGATTGAGACGATGGAAGAATGGCAGGAGAAGGTGACGACCGTAAGTTCACTGAGGCTCGATGCGGTTATGGCTGCAATTTATAATATTTCACGTCAGAAAGCCCAGACTTTTATCAAAAGCAATCTTGTGAAACTGAATTGGAAAGTCACCGAAAATGCATCCATTGAAGTAGAAGCGGGGGATGTTATATCGGTAAGGGGGTTCGGCAGAAGTAAGCTGATCTCGATCGAAGGAAGAACAAAACGCGAAAAATGGCGCATTTCTTTGGGGATTTTGAAATAATTTAAAGAAAAATAAAGGGATTTCCCCACATACTGTCGAAATTTTAGTTATAATGAAAATGTAATTCACCAAGTACTGGAGGTGGCTCCCATGCCTTTAACGCCGTTAGATATACATAACAAGGAATTCAGTCGCGGTTTTCGCGGCTACGATGAGGATGAGGTCAATGAATTTTTAGACCAGATCATTAAAGATTATGAGATCCTTATCCGTGAAAAGAAAGAAACCGAGGAACGGTTGAATGCGTTAAATGAACGTTTAGGTCATTTTACAACGATTGAGGAAACCCTCAATAAATCCATTGTCATCGCTCAAGAAGCAGGGGAAGAAGTAAAACGGAACGCTACTAAGGAAGCGAAATTGATCATCAAAGAAGCAGAAAAAAATGCTGACAGGATTGTCAATGAATCATTGTCAAAAGCCAGAAAGATTGCGATTGAAATCGAAGAACTTAAGAAACAGTCAAAAGTTTTCCGTACACGCTTCAAAATGCTGATCGAAGCTCAGCTCGATCTTCTGGGAACGGACGATTGGGATAAGCTGATGGAATTCGATTTGGATGCCACTGAATTAAAAACTTTGAAAGAAGAAGAGACACTGTCTTGACGAAAGCTGCGTTCTTTTCATATAATTGAAAAATAATCTAATTTGCCATAATAAAAGCTGGGATAGGGACAGTACGTTTCTACTTTTTATCCTATATAGCGAGCCGGGGATGGTGGAAGCCCGGTAAGGAGATAGATGCGGAAGATCACCCTTGAGCTCCATGCATGAAATTATCCATCGAACCGGGATAACTAGTGTTTGGCGTTTATTCACGTTACGAATGAAACGAGTGAAAATATCCCGTTGGATATTTTTATGAGGGTGGTACCGCGGGAAAGCTTTCTCGTCCCTTTTCAGGGATGAGAAAGCTTTTTTGTTGTTCTGATATGATTAAACACGTACGAAAGTAGAAAAAATGGCAATAACGATCATGCTGAAGGAGGATATAGCTATGGAATATAAAGAAACATTATTAATGCCGAAAACAGAGTTCCCGATGAGAGGGAACCTGCCTAAAAGAGAACCCGAAACACAACAGAAGTGGGAAGAGATGGATATTTATAAGAAGGTACAAGAACGCACACAGGGACGTCCTCTGTTTGTCCTTCACGACGGTCCTCCCTATGCAAATGGGAACCTCCACATGGGGCATGCCCTGAATAAGATCTTGAAGGACTTTATCGTACGATACAAATCGATGAACGGATTCCACGCACCATATGTGCCGGGATGGGATACGCACGGTCTTCCAATCGAGCAGGCACTTACGAATAAAGGGGTAAAAAGAAAAGAAATGACCGTTGCGGAATTCCGTAAGTTATGTGAAGAATACGCATATGAGCAAGTTGATATCCAACGAACTCAATTCAAACAGCTTGGCGTCCGCGGAGACTGGGAAAATCCTTATATTACGTTAAAACCTGAATACGAGGCACAGCAAATCAAGGTGTTCGGTGATATGGCGAAAAAAGGATATATTTATAAGGGAAAAAAACCTGTATACTGGTCTCCTTCCAGTGAATCCGCTCTGGCAGAAGCTGAAATTGAATACCAGGATAAGCGGTCCCCGTCCATTTATGTTGGATTCAATGTGACTGATGGAAATGGAATCCTGGAAGAAGGAACTCAGTTCATTATCTGGACGACAACCCCGTGGACGATTCCGGCGAATCTTGGGATCGCGGTTCATCAGGATCTCACATACGTAGTAGTATCAATCAATGACAACTCCTATGTAGTAGCCGAAGATCTACTTGAGGATGTTGCAGAAACCCTCGAATGGGCAGATTACAATGTAACGAAAAAAGTCAAAGGCGCCGAACTTGAGCGTTTGAAAGCGAAACATCCGCTTTATGACCGTGAATCACTTGTAATCCTTGGTGATCATGTTACAACAGACTCAGGTACAGGCTGTGTACACACTGCTCCGGGTCATGGGGAAGACGACTTCCTTGTCGGTAAAAAGTACGGATTGGACGTCTTGTGCCCTGTCGACGATAAGGGTGTAATGACTTCTGAAGCACCAGGATTTGAAGGTTTATTCTATGACAAAGCGAATAAACCTATTACTGAAAAGCTTGAGGAAGCCGGGGCATTATTGAAGCTGAACTTTATCACACACTCTTACCCTCATGACTGGCGTACGAAAAAGCCGGTTATCTTCAGAGCGACAGCACAATGGTTCGCATCAATTGATAAGTTCCGTGATGAGCTGCTGCAGGCTGTCAAGGATACGAAGTGGGTGCCAAACTGGGGTGAAACACGCCTCTTCAATATGGTAAGGGACCGCGGTGACTGGTGTATTTCAAGACAGCGTGCATGGGGCGTCCCAATCCCGGTATTCTACGCTGAAAACGGCGAGGAAATCATCACGGATGAAACGATTGATCATGTGTCTGCATTATTCAGCAAGCACGGTTCTAATATCTGGTTTGAGAAGGAAGCAAAGGATCTTCTGCCAGAAGGCTTCACTCATGAAGGAAGTCCGAATGGCCGGTTCACGAAAGAACAGGACATCATGGATGTGTGGTTTGACTCAGGTTCTTCGCACCAGGCAGTACTTGAAGCCCGTGATGACCTGCAGCGTCCTGCAGACCTTTACCTTGAGGGGTCCGATCAATATCGCGGCTGGTTCAACTCATCACTTACGACAGGTGTGGCGGTCACAGGAAAAGCACCTTATAAAGGGGTACTGAGCCACGGATTCGCACTTGACGGAGAAGGAAGAAAGATGAGTAAATCACTTGGAAACGTAGTAGTACCGGAAAAAGTCATGAAACAGCTCGGTGCGGATATCCTCCGCCTATGGGTGGCTTCAGTTGATTATCAATCAGATGTACGCGTATCTGATCCGATTTTAAAACAAGTGGCTGAAGTATACAGGAAGATCCGCAATACGTATCGATTCCTCCTCGGTAACCTGGCTGACTTCGATCCAAAAGCCAATAAAGTATCATATGAGGATCTTCGTGAAGTTGATCAGTTCATGATGGTCAAACTGAATGACCTGGTCAAAAATGTGAAGAAATCATATGACAATTATGAATTTGCAAGCATCTACCATGCGGTCAACAACTTCTGTACTTTGGATTTAAGCTCATTCTATCTAGATTTTGCAAAAGATGTCCTGTACATCGAAGCTGAAGATAACTATGAGAGAAGAGCGATGCAGACTGTGTTATATGAAGCGTTGGTTGTTCTTGCGAAATTGATGTCACCGATTCTTTCTCATACAACAGACGAAGTGTGGGCTCATGTCCCTGGAGTAGAAGGAGAAAGTGTACAATTAACGGATATGCCTGAATGGAAGGAAATCCCTAATGCCGAAGAGCTTAAAACAAAATGGAACGCATTCCTTGAAATTCGTGATGATGTATTAAAAGCTCTGGAAGAAGCGCGTAATCAAAAGGTGATCGGAAAATCATTAACGGCAAAAGTGACTCTTTACGTAAATGATGAAACTCAATCTTTACTTAACTCCATTTCAGAGGATCTGAAACAATTATTCATCGTTTCAGCCATAGAAGTCGGCGGTGAAGCAGCTGATGCACCTGAACATGCATTGACAGTCGGACAAAACAAGATTGTCGTCGAAAAAGCTGAAGGCGAAACATGTGCCCGCTGCTGGGTAGTCACTCCGACAGTAGGGGAAGACAAAGATCACCCCGAACTATGCACGCGTTGTGCTTCCGTAGTAAAAGAAAATTATTCTCATCTAGCATAAAATATATGTTAGTGATTGGAAAATAAAGTGTCTTGGTCTTAGCAAAACCCTAACTAATTTGCCTCAGGTATGCAAAATAGTTAGGGTTTTTTGTTTAAATGTACAGTTAAATGTTAGCTCTTTCCAGCGGTTGATTGGAGTGCAAGACGAAGACTCCTGCGGGTAGAGTAGCTTATAAGAAAAGCGAAAGGGCTTTGTTCAGAGGCGGGGGGCATAAGACGAGGCGGCCTGGAAGGCGCTCTTTGCCTTCTTGGCCGGTTTGGCTTATGACCTGTGCCTCTAAGCCCTGCAGCTGGACAGGTGAGACCCCGCAGGAGTGCAAGCTCTGAGGAGGCTCACGGGCTACCCGCGGAAAGCGAAGTCTTGCACGGAAATCATTAGCGGAATTGCAACAGAACCATTTATGTTTTGGCTTTATTAAGCATGAAATCATTGACATATTTCTCTAAATAGCGCTGTTATGTCATTGAACGGCCCAATTCCATAATTACTATATCTTGCAAGACAACTTTATTTTTCTTTCCTCCATACTATAAATGGAGGGATCAAGATGACATATGACCGATACACATCCATCATTCAGGAATTGACAGCATCTTTAAAAGAGCTGGAGGCAAGTCGATCTCAACACCCGTTAATACAACATTTTATTAAAGAGGAAATTTCAGATGTGAAACACGCGCTTCATCTTGCTTCTCAGGATCGTTTCGGACTATGTGAGATGAGCGGTGAAGAAATTCCCTTTGACCTGATTAAGATGAACCCGACTGTTACTTCATTGCGAGAGGCTAATGAATGGAGACAATACGGGAAAATCCATGTGGGAAGGCAATCATAAAACCATCTTTTCTCGCGGATTAAGTGTCTTTATTCTTTTGTTTATGCTAAAATGCAAAGGTAATCATTTCTTACGATGTGGAGGTTGCCTTTGTGTTTTATTATTTAGTGGCTTTGGTTGTAATTGGATTGGATCAACTGACGAAGTGGTTGGTTGTGAAAAAGATGCAAGAAGGGGAAAGTATAGAAATCATTCAAAACGTTTTCTACTTGACTTCTCATCGGAATCAAGGTGCAGCATGGGGAATACTCCAGGGGCAAATGTGGTTTTTTTACATTATTACGTTAGTAGTAATTGTGGGAATTGTGTATTATATGCAGGTCCATGCGAAAGGTAAGGCTTTATTCAGTATAAGCCTCGCATTTATGCTTGGGGGGGCAATTGGAAACTTTATTGACCGTATCTTCCGAAAAGAAGTTGTCGATTTTTTAAATACATATATTTTTTCCTATGATTTTCCGATATTCAATATTGCCGATGCAGCATTGACAATCGGAGTGGCACTATTAATCATATACATGTATCTGGACGAACGAAAAGCAAAGAAGGAGAAACAAAATGGAAGTAATTCAACATATCATACAACAGAATGAGCAGGGTGAACGGATCGATAAGATAGTAAGCGGACTGAATAAAGAATGGTCCCGGTCACAGGTCCAGCAGTGGATCAAGGACGGACACATCAAAGTTGATGAAGAAAAGGTCAAGCCAAACTTTAAATGTCCTGCTGAATCAACAATCACAGTCACGATTCCAGAACCCGAGGGACTTGATGTCGAACCTGAGAATCTTCATCTGGATATCGCTTATGAGGATTCGGATGTCATTGTAGTGAATAAGCCAAAGGGGATGGTTGTCCATCCCGCACCGGGCCATTATTCCGGTACGATGGTGAATGGACTTATGTATCATTGTAAAGATCTTTCCGGTATCAATGGTGTATTAAGACCCGGAATCGTGCATCGGATCGATAAGGATACATCCGGTTTATTGATGGTTGCAAAAAATGACCTGGCACATGAACATCTGGTCAATCAGCTGGTGGCAAAGACGGTAACGAGAAAATATACAGCAATCGTCCACGGGACCATCCCTCATGAATACGGGACAATTGATGCTCCGATCGGCAGGGACCCCAAAGACCGCCAGAGTATGACGGTGGTGGACAATGGAAAGAATGCCGTCACTCACTTTAAAGTATTGGAGCGTTTCAAGGACTTTACATTGGTTCAGTGTGAACTCGAAACCGGCCGCACCCATCAAATTCGTGTCCATATGAAGTATATAGGTTATCCGCTCGCCGGAGACCCTAAATATGGTCCACGCAAAACGTTAAATATAAATGGACAGGCGCTCCATGCCGAAGTTCTCGGCTTCAACCACCCAAGGACTGAGGAATATATGGAATTCCAGGCTGAGCTTCCAAAGGAATTCGAGCAGTTGTTAGCACAGTTGAAAAATAACCATTGACAAACGTGGAGACAACCTGTACCATTTAGTTAATTGAATAACACCTTTAATACGGTCCCGTGAGGCTGAGAAGGAGCAATGTACGACCTGCGACAGGCGTGCAGTGATTATTAACGATAAGTGTGCCCTCTCATCCAAACGGTGAGAGGGTTTTTTTATAAACAAAAAGGCGAAAAGAGGTGCAGGAATGGCAAAAAAAGCAACGGTATTAGATCAACCCGCGATCAGGAGGGCATTGACGCGGATCGCCCATGAAATCATCGAACGAAATAAAGGCATCGAGAATTGTGTCCTCGTCGGAATCAAGACCAGGGGGATCTATATTGCCAAACGCCTTGCGGAACGCATTCATGACATAGAAGGAGAAGAAATTCCTGTAGGAGAAATCGACATCACGCTGTACAGGGACGATCTCAGCAAGAAGACAGAAGACAATGAACCGGAAGTGAAGGGATCAGACCTGCCGGTAGATATCACCAACAAAAAAGTTATTCTGATAGATGATGTATTATTTACCGGAAGAACGGTTCGGGCAGGACTCGATGCTCTGATGGACAGAGGGCGCCCAAGCCAGATTCAATTGGCCGTCCTAGTGGACAGAGGACACAGGGAACTTCCGATCAGGGCAGATTTTGTAGGTAAAAACATACCAACTTCAAGTTCTGAAAAGATCATGGTATCACTCTCCGAAGTAGACGGGGAAGAACAGGTAACCATTCATGAAAAAGAATAAAGCATAATCCTTTTAAGATTGGTCCAGAGAGGCTGACAAAGGATGGGAATGATGGGCTGAATGCCTTCTTATACCCTCTTTGTACCCTCTTACAGGACAAATAGGGTTTTTTTATGAAAAAAAGCAAACAGATTCAAGGGAGGAACAAGTAATGAACGAAAATCAAAAAATAGTACTTGATGTAGAAGAAAGACCGAATCCTGGGAAATGGCTGACACTAAGCATACAGCATCTTTTTGCCATGTTCGGAGCAACGGTCCTGGTTCCTTTCCTCGTAGGATTGAGCCCGGGTGTTGCCCTGATATCAAGCGGGTTGGGAACATTGGCATACCTGCTCATCACAAAAGGGAGAATCCCGGCTTACCTTGGATCATCCTTCGCCTTCATCGCACCGATCCTTGCAGCGAAAAGTCTTGGCGGGCCCCAGGCTGCCATGATGGGAAGCTTCCTGGCAGGGATTGTCTACGGAATCGTGGCACTTCTTATTTCAAAACTGGGATTAAAATGGCTGACCAGGATTCTGCCGCCGATTGTGGTAGGCCCTGTAATCATGGTCATCGGTCTTGGTCTTGCAGGTACTGCAGTAGACATGGCGATGTATAAGAACCCGGGTGCAGAGAATCTGGTATACAGCAATACGCACTTCATGGTCGCGCTGGCCACGCTCGCGATCACCATCATCTGCTCGATATATTTCAAAGGTTTCCTCGGAATGGTCCCGATTCTTGCAGGGATTGTAGGAGGCTACATCATAGCGGTATTCGCCGGGCTGGTTGACTTCCAAAAAGTCATCGACGCTCCATTCTTTCAGATGCCGGATTTCTTCATCCCGTTTGTTGACTACACGCCAAGCTTTTCTTGGGAAATCGTCTCCATCATGGTACCTGTCGCCTTAGTAACGCTCGCGGAGCATACGGGTGACCAGATGGTATTGAGCAAAGTGGTAGGCAGGAACTTTATCGAAAAGCCGGGACTGCACCGCTCGATTCTCGGAGACGGGGTTGCAACTGTGATTGCATCCATGCTCGGAGGACCTCCTAATACTACTTATGGGGAAAACATCGGAGTCCTGGCAATAACACGGGTTTACAGCGTATTCGTCATCGCCGGCGCCGCGGTGCTTGCAGTCACATTCGGCTTCATCGGAAAAATCACGGCACTGATCGGCTCTATTCCATCAGCAGTAATGGGCGGTGTCTCCATCCTTCTTTTCGGAATCATCGCCTCCAGCGGGCTCCGGATGCTGATCGACAACAAAGTGGACCTTGGGAACAAACGCAACTTGGTGATTTCTTCAGTCATTCTTGTCATCGGTGTCGGCGGAGCGTTCGTAAAAGTGAGCGATGAAGTTTCACTATCGGGAATGGCACTGGCCGCGATTGTCGGAGTAGTATTGAACCTGGTCTTACCGGGAAGAGAAGAAAGTGAAGGAAACCAAAATTTATTCGAAGAAGAACAATCTTCAAAAAGTGAAGTCGCATAGAAACACCTTTTAAGTTAGTCCAGAGAGTCTACAAGGGTGAAATTGAACGGGACAGGGGAGCAGTGTACCCCTTGTCGCCATGTACGTATGTTCAAAACCACCCTGTCGAACCCTGACAGGGTGGTTTTTTTAGGAGGGTCCATCGTGAAGAGTTTATTGACAATGAACGAATTAACAAAAGACGAAATCATTGAAATCCTTGATCAGGCTGAACGATTTAAAAACGGAGAGGCTTGGAACAAAGGAGCGGATAAATATGTGGCCAACCTTTTTTTTGAAGCAAGTACGCGGACTAAATGCAGTTTTGAAATGGCGGAAAGGAAACTGGGGCTGGGGGTCATCCCTTTCGAGGCACACACCTCGAGTGTCCAAAAAGGAGAATCACTATACGACACCGTCCGGACCCTTGAATCGATCGGGGTGGAAACGGTTGTCATCCGGCATTCGCTGGATCGCTATTTTGATGAACTCGCAGGCTTAAAGATCAGCGTGATCAACGGCGGCGACGGCTGCGGAAATCATCCTACACAATGCTTATTGGATCTTCTGACGATACGCCAGGAATTCGGGGGATTTGAAAATCTGCAAGTGGCGATCATTGGTGATATAGCACACAGCAGGGTGGCGCGCTCAAATGCAGAGGCACTGTCAAAATTGGGAGCGGAAGTCGTATTCTCGGGTCCCCGTGAATGGTTTCCGCCCGAATATCAGAACCGGTATATGACAGTGGATGAAAGTATTGCGACTTCAGATGCAGTGATGCTTCTAAGGATTCAGCATGAACGCCACGGCAGCACATCTGCCCTGACAAAGGAAGAATATCATGAAAGCTTCGGACTGACTGTCAGTAGAAAACAAAGGATGAAAGATAGGGGAATCATTCTTCATCCCGCCCCAGTCAACAGGGGGGTCGAAATAGATGATTCTTTGGTGGAATGCGAGAATTCAAGGATATTCAAGCAAATGGAAAATGGAGTATTCGTAAGGATGGCTGTTTTAAAAAGAGCGCTAAACAACTAATAGGGGGAATGGCAGATGAACTGGATCATACGGAATGCAAATATCATCAATGAAAATGGAGAAATGGTACAAATTGATTTAAAGGTACAAGGAAATAAAATTACCGAAATGGGTCCGGAGCTTGCAAGCGGTGATCACGAGGAATTCGAAGCTGAAGGATTATTGATTTCCCCTGGCTTTGTCGACCTTCATGTTCACTTGAGAGAGCCCGGAGGAGAACATAAAGAAACAATCAAAACCGGGACTGCAGCTGCTGCAAGAGGGGGATTCACAACGATTGCGGCCATGCCTAATACGAGACCTGTACCTGACTCGGAAGAAACACTTGCAGCCCTGAATGAAAAGATTACTGAAACTGCCAGCATACGTGTCCTCCCATACGCTGCAATCACTGAAAGGCAGGCGGGCAAGAAGCTGAATGACTTTAAAACACTGAAAGAGAAAGGGGGATTTGCCTTCACGGATGACGGTGTTGGCGTCCAGTCTGCAGGAATGATGCTTGAAGCGATGAAACAGGCAGCAGGCATCGGGGCCTCAATTGTCGCACACTGTGAAGAGAACACCCTCATCAACAAGGGAGCGGTGCACCAAGGCAAATTTTCACGGAAACATGAAATCGCTGGAATCCCCTCTGTATGCGAAGCCGTACATATTGCACGGGATGTGCTGCTGGCTGAAGCGGCAGGTGTTCATTATCATGTATGTCATATCTCAACAAAAGAATCGGTAAGGGTAGTGAGGGATGCCAAAAGGGCCGGCATCAATGTCACTGCTGAAGTAACACCCCACCATCTTCTTCTTTGTGAAGATGATATACCGGGTCTGGATCCGAATTTTAAGATGAATCCACCGCTTCGAAGCAAAGAAGATCAAGAAGCGTTGATTGAAGGTTTATTGGATGGAACGATTGATTTCATCGCGACTGACCATGCACCGCATACGAAAGCTGAAAAATCAGAGGGAATGCAGCTGGCGCCATTTGGGATTACAGGACTTGAAACTGCCTTTCCGCTTCTATATACAAACTTTGTCGATAAGGGAATTTTCACTCTGAAGCAGTTAATCGATTGGATGACTGTCAAACCAAGCAAGGCATTCGATCTTCCATTCGGACGCCTGGAAGTCGGAGGGGAAGCGGATTTCACCCTCGTTAACTTATCAGAAAAGAAAACAGTGGATCCCGATCAATTTTTATCAAAGGGAAAAAATACACCTTTCAAAGGCTGGGAATGCAAAGGTTGGCCTGCAGCTACATTTTATCAAGGATCACTTGTATGGGAAAAAGGAGGAAATGAAGAATGAAAAGAAAACTCATATTAGACGATGGAACAGTATTCATTGGAGAAGGCTTTGGAGCGAATGAAGAAACAATCGGAGAGGTTGTATTTAATACAAGTATGACCGGCTATCAGGAAATTCTCTCAGACCCCTCCTATTGCGGGCAGCTTGTAACGTTAACATATCCCCTGGTTGGAAACTACGGCATCAACAGGGACGACTTTGAATCGATCACCCCTGCCATCAAAGCATTCATCGTAAGGGAAGAGGCTGACTTCGCTTCGAACTGGAGAAACGAATCAACACTTGATGAGCTGTTGAAAGTGAAAGGGATCCCGGGGCTTGCAGAAATAGATACGAGGAAACTGACACGTATCATCAGAAAGCATGGGGCAATGAAGGGGATCCTATGTTCAGCAGAAATGGATACAGAGGAAATGCTTGAAAAACTGCATCGGACTCCATTAAGAAGAGACCAAGTAGAGCAGGTTTCGACTCAAACGGCTTATGCAAGCCCGGGAAGAGGGTTCAGGGTCGTCCTGATGGATTTCGGCATGAAGCACGGAATACTGAGGGAACTCAATAAACGTGATTGTGACGTCATTGTGGTCCCTTACGATACTTCAGCAGAAGAAATCCGCAGGCTGCAGCCGGACGGCATCATGCTGTCGAACGGGCCGGGAGATCCGAAAGATGTCCCCCAGGCAATTGAAACAATCAAATCGCTGCTAGGGGAGATCCCGCTCTTTGGAATCTGCCTGGGACACCAGTTATTCGCACTGGCTTGCGGCGGGGATTCTTTCAAGATGAAGTTCGGACACCGCGGGGGCAACCACCCTGTCAAAGACTTGAAAACCGGGAAAGTGGCATTGACTTCGCAAAACCACGGTTATTCTGTGGATGAGAAATCACTCGCTGGTACGAGGATCGAAGTCACTCATATTGCCATCAATGATGGTACGGTGGAAGGCTTGAAACATTTGGATTACCCTGCGTTCACGGTGCAATATCATCCAGAAGCCTCACCGGGGCCGGAGGATTCCAACTATCTATTCGATGATTTCATGAAATTAATGGAAGATGAAAAAAGAAAGGAGCTTCAACATGCCTAAACGTACAGACATTAAAAGTATTTTAGTAATCGGAAGCGGACCAATCATCATAGGACAGGCGGCAGAATTCGACTATGCGGGGACACAGGCCTGTATCGCCCTTAGGGAAGAAGGTTACCGGGTCATATTGGTCAACTCCAACCCGGCAACAATCATGACAGACGCTGAAATGGCTGACAAAGTCTATATTGAGCCTCTGACACTCGATTTCGTGAGCAGGATCATACGCAAAGAACGTCCGGATGCGGTCCTTCCGACGCTCGGTGGGCAGACCGGCTTGAATCTGGCTGTTGAGCTTTCAAAATCAGGAGTATTAGACGAATGCGGAGTCGAAATTCTCGGAACGAAATTATCTGCCATTGAAAAAGCGGAAGATCGTGATCTATTCAGGAATCTGATGAATGAGCTCAATGAGCCGGTACCGGAGAGCGAAATCATCCGCAGTGTGGAAGAAGCGTTTCACTTTGTCGATGGGGTGGGATTCCCGGTCATCGTAAGGCCTGCATACACACTTGGAGGGACAGGAGGCGGGATCTGCCATAATGAAGAAGAACTGATTGAAATCGTAAGCTCCGGGTTGAAATACAGCCCTGTGACACAATGTCTGCTTGAGAAAAGTATTGCAGGATTTAAAGAAATAGAGTACGAGGTTATGAGGGACGGAGCCGATAATGCGATTGTTGTGTGTAATATGGAAAACATCGATCCTGTTGGAATCCACACAGGGGATTCAATCGTGGTGGCGCCGAGTCAGACCTTAAGTGACAGGGAATATCAAATGCTCAGGAACACAAGCCTGAAGATTATCCGAGAACTGGGGATAGAAGGAGGCTGCAACGTTCAGCTCGCACTGGATCCCGACAGTTTCCAGTATTACATCATCGAAGTGAATCCGAGGGTGAGCCGTTCTTCGGCACTTGCTTCAAAAGCAACCGGCTATCCGATTGCCAAGCTGGCAGCGAAGATCGCAGTAGGTCTTACGTTGGATGAAATGATGAATCCGGTCACTGGAAAAACATACGCCGCCTTTGAACCGGCACTTGATTATGTGGTGACAAAGATTCCGCGCTGGCCATTTGACAAGTTTGAAGCAGCCAAACGGAATCTCGGCACCCAGATGAAAGCAACCGGTGAGGTGATGGCAATCGGCAGAACATTTGAGGAATCACTGTTAAAGGCCATCCGCTCATTAGAAAGCAATACGTATCACATGGAGTTAAGCGATGCGGAGCAAATGACCGATCAATGGATTGAGAAAAGGATCCGCAAAGCTGGTGATGAACGTCTCTTCTATGTAGGGGAAGCACTCAGAAGAGGAGTGAATATAGAAACCATTCACGAGTGGAGTAAGATTGACCTTTTCTTCTTATATAAGATGAATAGAATTGTAGAGTTTGAAAGAGAATTAAGGGACCATCCGTTTAACGTGGAACTTGCTGAAAAAGCAAAACGTATGGGCTTCTCTGACATTACTGTCGCAAAACTTTGGGACTGTAAGGAAAATGAAGTCTATCAGTGGAGAAAAGAAAACAGCCTTCTCCCGGTATACAAGATGGTCGATACCTGTGCAGCCGAGTTTGAATCTGAAACACCATACTTCTATGGGACGTACGAGGATGAAAACGAATCGAAAGTCACTGAAAGAGAAAGTGTCATTGTTCTGGGCTCCGGACCGATCCGAATCGGTCAGGGTGTGGAATTTGATTACGCAACAGTCCATTCTGTCTGGGCGATCAAAGAAGCAGGATATGAAGCGATCATCGTAAACAACAACCCTGAAACGGTCTCAACAGATTTCAGTATTTCAGATAAGTTATACTTTGAGCCGCTTACGGTTGAGGATGTGATGCACATCATTGATCTAGAGAAACCTAAAGGAGTTGTGGTCCAATTTGGAGGACAGACGGCGATTAACCTGGCAGAGGAGTTGGTGAGAAGGGGAGTCACTATTCTGGGGACTTCACTTGAGGATCTCGACCGTGCCGAAAATCGCGACAAATTCGAACATACACTTAACCAATTAGGGATTCCCCAGCCAGAAGGGAAAACCGCGGTTTCTGTAGAAGGAGCACTTGAAATTGCAGAATCCATCGGATACCCGGTACTGGTCAGACCATCATATGTACTCGGCGGAAGGGCCATGGAGATTGTATATAGGAGAGAAGAACTCCTTCACTATATGAAAAACGCAGTAAAGGTAAATCCGCAGCACCCTGTACTGATCGACAGATACCTGATCGGAAAAGAGATTGAAGTCGATGCAATTTCAGACGGCGTTGATGTCGTTGTCCCTGGAATCATGGAGCACATCGAACGGGCAGGCGTCCATTCAGGGGATTCCATCGCAGTGTACCCTCCGCAGCAGTTGACGCAGGAACAAAAAGAAACATTAGTGGACTACACTACCCGCCTCGCAAAGGGGTTGAATATTGTCGGCCTGCTTAACATTCAATATGTCATATCAAAAGGTGAGATCTTTGTTCTGGAAGTGAATCCTCGCTCAAGCAGAACGGTGCCATTCATCAGTAAGATCACAAATGTGCCGATGGCCAATATGGCGACGAAATCAATCCTCGGAATATCTTTGAAAGAGCAGGGGTATGAATCAGGGCTTATACCTGAAAAACAGGGAGTATATGTAAAAGTCCCGGTATTCTCTTTTGCAAAGCTGAGAAGAGTGGATATCACGCTGGGCCCTGAAATGAAATCCACCGGGGAAGTCATGGGGAAAGATTCTACTTTAGAGAAAGCACTGTACAAAGGAATGGTCGCTGCCGGGATGGAAATGAAGGAGCACGGATCCGTCCTGATGACAGTGGCGGATAAAGACAAGGAAGAAGCGGTGTTATTGGCTAAACGCTTCGTGAATATAGGCTATCAAATCCTTGCCACGAAGGGAACGGCTCAGTATTTGATGAAAGCAGGTATCGGTGTCAAAGAAGTCGATAAGATCGGTTCTGAGGGGCCGACATTGCTTGACATCATTCAAAGCGGAGAGACGCAGCTTGTCATCAACACCCTTACTAAAGGAAAGCAGCCGGCCAGGGACGGTTTCAGGATCAGAAGAGAATCAGTGGAAAATGGAGTGCCATGTCTTACTTCTTTAGATACCGCAGAAGCGATCTTGCGGGTGATCGAATCCATGACCTTCTCGGCAGAGGCACTGGAAGCCTCGCCGGAAAAAAGAAAGGCGGTTCATCAATGATCGTAAACGACCAGATGAAGGTGGTTTCCCATGAAAAGATTGCAAAAAATATCTTTGAATTAGTCCTCCATGGGGAATTGGTGAATCAAATAAAGGCCCCTGGACAGTTTGTCCATGTGAAAGTCGGGACCGGGATCGACCCATTGTTAAGGAGGCCGATCTCCATTGCAGCTCATAATCAAGAAGAGCAAAGCATGACGTTGATTTACCGTGCTGAAGGCAAGGGGACGAAGCTTCTTTCCCTCGTCGATATAGGGGAAACAGTTGATATCCTGGGGCCTCTTGGAAATGGATTCACTGTGGAAGAGGGGGAAAGCAAGACCGCATTATTGGTAGGCGGGGGAATCGGTGTTCCTCCCCTATACGGTCTTTCCAAAAGTTTAATCGCTAAAGGCTGGGAAGTAAAACATATCCTGGGCTTTCAAGACCGGTCTGTCAGCTTTTATAAAGAACGATTTGAGGAACTGGGAGAAACGTTTATTGCCACAGTGGATGGATCACTCGGGACAAAAGGGTTTGTCACCGATGTCATTCAGAAGGAAGCACCCGGTTTTGATGAGTATTTTTCTTGCGGTCCGACACCGATGCTAAAAGCCTTACAATCCAGATTAGAGATGAAAAGCGGTTTCATTTCTTTAGAGGAGAGAATGGGCTGCGGAATCGGAGCATGTTTTGCATGCGTATGTCATAAACAGGACGATCCGGATGGTTATAGTTATGTGAAAGTATGCAGTGACGGCCCAGTATTTCCGGCAGGGGTGGTGCAATTATGAGAAGGTTGGAAATTGAATTACCAGGATTATCGCTGAAAAATCCGGTCATGCCGGCTTCAGGCTGTTTTGGGTTTGGACGCGAATACAGTCAATTCTATGATTTAAGTGAACTTGGCGCAATCATGATAAAGGCGACCACCGAAGAACCGCGCTTCGGGAACCCCACTCCTCGTGTAGCGGAAACAAACGGGGGGATGTTAAATGCCATCGGGCTTCAAAACCCGGGGCTTAAGGGGGTTATGGACAATGAACTTCCATGGCTCTCCCAGTTTGATGTCCCCATCATTGCCAATGTGGCCGGTTCAAAAATGGAAGATTATGTTGAAGTCGCAAAGGAAATCTCAACAGCATCAAATGTAAAAGCACTGGAACTGAACATATCATGCCCGAATGTTAAAACGGGCGGAATCGCATTCGGGACCATTCCGGAAGTGGCAAAGGAACTGACGAAAAGAGTCAAAGAGGTGTCGGAGGTCCCGCTATATGTAAAGCTTTCACCGAATGTCTCCAATATTGTTGAAATGGCCAAGGCGGTTGAGGCAGGCGGTGCGGACGGTTTGACGATGATCAATACTCTCCTTGGAATGAGACTGGATATCAAAACGGCCAAGCCTGTACTGGCTAATAAAACAGGCGGTTTATCCGGACCTGCGATCAAGCCTGTTGCCATCAGGATGATCTATGAAGTAAGCCAGGCAGTCGACCTTCCGATTATAGGGATGGGCGGCATTCAGACAGCCGAAGACGTCATTGAATATTTTTATGCAGGTGCGAGTGCAGTGGCAGTCGGGACAGCTAACTTCGTCGATCCTTTTGTATGTCAGCGGATCATTAACGAACTGCCTGCCTTACTTGATGAACTTGGGGTGGATCAAATTTCCGAACTAATTGGGAGGAGCTGGGGTAAGCATGAATCAAAAACCATTTATAGCTCTTGATTTTCCGACGTGGGAAGATACGTCTTCATTTCTGGAATTATTCGATGAGAGTTTGAATGTGAAAGTTGGTATGGAATTATATCTTCAAAACGGGCCAAGCATCATCGAAAAGCTATTGAAGGATAATCACCGTATATTCCTTGATTTGAAACTCCACGATATCCCCAACACTGTTTATGGGGCAATGAAGGGTCTAGCCCAATATGACCTGGAACTGCTCAATGTGCATGCCGCGGGGGGCACAGCTATGATGGAAAAGGCTTTGGAAGGCCTTCATACTGGGAGACCGGCCAATCAAAATCCTACAAAACTGATTGCAGTGACCCAATTAACATCCACCTCTGAAAAGCAGATGAGGGATGAACAACTGATTGCTCGATCAATCAATGATTCAGTCTTGCATTATGCGAGTCTCGCAAAACAGTCAGGGCTCGATGGAGTGGTATGTTCACCTCATGAAGCAATGCTGATCAGGGAACATTACGGGGAGGATTTTTTGAGGGTCACCCCGGGGATCAGACTATCTGACGATGATAAGGGGGATCAGCAAAGAATTACAACCCCTGAAAAAGCGAGGGAAATGGGGTCTTCATTAATCGTAGTAGGAAGAAGCATCACCAAAGCAGAAAATCCACAACTCGCTTATGAACAAGTTGTAAAAGAATGGGAGGGCTTGAAATGAAAATAGAAATTGCCAATAAACTATTAGACATCGAAGCTGTCTTTTTAAATCCTGCAGAGCCTTTTACATGGTCATCGGGGATTAAGTCGCCGATTTATTGTGATAACCGTTTAACCATGTCCTATCCATCGGTGAGAAATGAAATTTCGAGCGGACTTTCAGAGATGATAAAAGAACGCTTTCCCGAAGCAGAAGTGATAGCCGGTACAGCTACAGCAGGGATTCCGCATGCAGCCTGGGTAAGTGAAAAACTGAACCTTCCGATGTGTTATGTCCGATCCAAAGCAAAGGCACATGGAAAAGGAAATCAAATTGAGGGTAAAGTCGCTGCCGGCCAAAAAGTAGTGGTGGTAGAGGATCTGATATCAACAGGCGGAAGCTGCATCACAGCAGTTGAAGCATTAAGGGAAGCTGGGTGTGAAGTATTGGGGGTTGCTGCCATCTTCACTTATGAACTTGAAAAAGGCAAAGCAATGCTCGAAGAACATAACATCAATGTTCATGCATTATCGGATTACTCCAGTTTACTCCAAGTGGCACTAGAGCGTTCAATCATCAGGGAAGAAGAGCTGGAAAAATTGAATGCTTGGAAAGATAATCCCGAAGCATGGGGGAATTAACCCGAAAAAGCACTTTTACCAGGAAAACGGTAAAAGTGCTTTTTTTATCAATCCTTTAAAGAACGTACAAGGTCCAAGTCAGGAGTAACATAAACCGTCTGCTGCCCTTCATAAATGACAAACCCGGGCTTTGCTCCTTTTGGCTTCTTAACTTGTCTGACAGCGGTGAAATCGACTGGAACTGAACTCGATTCACGTGCTTTGCTGAAATATGCAGCGATATTTGCTGCTTCTTTAATGGTTTGTTCGGATGGGTCGTTACTTTTAATCACCACATGAGACCCCGGTATATCTTTGGTGTGCAGCCAGATGTCATCCCTGCCTGCCGCTTTATTTGTTAAATAATCATTTTGCTTGTTGTTTTTTCCTACCAAGATTTGAGTTCCGTCACTTGAAGTATAGCTTTCAAGTACAGGCTTCCCATTTGTTTTCTTCTTTTTCGTCTGTTTACGGGCTCTCAGGTAGCCTTCTTCCTCTAACTCTTCCCGTATTTCCTCCACGTCCTTTGTGGATGCTGATTCAAGCTGCTGAAGCAGCCTCTCCAAATAAATGATTTCTTCTTTTGCTTTTTCAATCTGCTCATTCACAATTTCAACCGCATTTTTGGCCTTTTGATAACGGGAAAAATAAAGCTGAGCATTTTCAGAAGGAGATTTCTGGGGATTAAGAGGGATGGTGATGCTTCCCCCGTCCTCGTCATAGTAATTGACGACACTGACTTCAGTCATACCTCTTTCCACTGCATACAGATTTGAAGTAAGAAGTTCGCCTAATAATTGAAAGCGGTCAGCCTGTTCGGCATCTTTCAACGTTTGCTTCAGCTTTTCGATTTTATTTACGTTTTTATCCCGTTCATTCCTGATAAACCGCTCCAGGTCGTTTCCTTGCTGTTTCACGCGGTCCCTTGCCGCTTTTTGATAGAAGAATCGATCCAGTAATTCACTTAATGAAGGAAAAGCAAGCTTTTCTCCTTCCACATGTTCAAGGCTTGTCCAGTAGAATATTTCTTTCTCCCCCATGATGAGAGTGGGGGACACTTGATTTTCTTTGGACTTCTTTACTAAATCAAGGAAGGACCGGGCGATTTCAGACTGTTTACCAAGGCCGGCATGGTGGGTCACTTCTTTGGCAAACAACGGAGAGATACCGGCGAATGATTGAACGATTTGTTTATCCAGCTTCCCGGCATTGAAGTCGAGGGCCCTCAGTACATCTTCACTTGTCGCTTCCAGCGGGTTTCTTTTGTCCTGCTGCGGCGGCATGACATACTCATGGCCCGGTAAAACGGTCCGGTGTGTATTCATGCTGGGAGAAATATGCTTGATGCTGTCCAGGATCATATTTCTTCCTTTATTGACTAATATGATATTACTGTGCCTGCCCATTATTTCAATGATCAGCTGTTTATAAGAGACATCTCCTATTTCATTTCTTCCTTTTACCTCAAAAACGATCATCCGATCCAGCCCCGATTGTTTGATATCTTCAATGATGTACCCTTCCAAATGCTTGCGAAGAAGCATACAGAACATAGGAGGGACCGACGGGTTCTCGTATTCTTCTTTCGTAATCTGAACCCTTGAATAACTCGGGTGGGCGGATAAGAGAAGCTTATGATTCTTGCCGTTCGCCCGCACGATCATGATGATCTCATTCTTATAAGGCTGATGAACCTTATTGATCCTCCCATTCATCACCTCATGCTTCAATTCCTTCGTCATAGCTCTAGTAAACAATCCATCAAATGACATAACCAACATCCTCTTTAAAATAACGTATTTTATATATTCTCTTAATAATTTACTTATAGATTTATCTTCTTTAATGGAAAATTATCATTGCCTATTTATTTCCGCTAAAGGCACAAAATTCCACGGGAGGAAGTCGAGCTTCCTCGGCGTTCCGCCTCCGGGAAGAAATGCGCAAGCGGCTAGTTCAAAGGTGACAAGCATAAGACGAACAATCCGGAAAGGCGATCTTTTCCTTTTTAGCCTGTTTGACTTATGCTCTCAAGCCTCTAGCCACCGGAACTGGACAAGTCCCGACCTTTCCTCTAATTCCCGTCGGAGTCAAGTGCCTTCTGCTCTCCAACCACTCTTTATTTTCAATGAGTTTAATAACACAAAATCCTCTATTAAGATTTCAGTTTTATCTGATTCGATAAAACATGTACTGCTTATGGGTCTACTTTGATTGCTTATTAAACCTAATTGATGATTTAGGGACGTCACCAGCTGTTGGTTGGAGTGAAAGACGCAGACTCCTGCGGGAAAAGCGGGACAGGTGAGACCCCGCAGGAGCGCAGCGACGAGGAGGCTCACCGCCCGCCCGCGGAAAGCGAAGTCTTTCACGGAAACCAACAGCGGTATTCAGGAACTTGCTTAATAATAAGTGATTAACCAGGACTAGCTTAAAATTCATAATTAAATCATATCATTTTTTAGGACGAGTCTGAATAAGAATGCTAAGAGAAGAACAACTTTTCGTTATCGTAGGAGGAGAGTGAATTGGTTGAATGAAATATCATGAGATGAGACAGGAAGATATAGAAAAGTCACTAAACACCAACTATACCAATGGCTTGTCAGAAGAAGACGTATCTCTAAGAAGGAAACAATTCGGCTACAATCAGCTTGAAGAAGCAGAAAAACAATCAAATTTATTATTGTTCTTCAGCCAATTTAAAGATTTCATGGTGCTTGTATTACTCGCAGCCACTCTCATTTCTGGATTATTGGGAGAATATATTGATGCGGTCGCTATCATTGCCATTGTGCTTATCAACGGTTTCCTCGGTTTCTTCCAGGAACGAAAAGCTGAAAAGTCGCTTCAGGCACTCAGAGAGCTGTCGGCTCCTCAAGTGAACGTACTCCGTGATGGAAGCTGGATGAAAATCCTTTCCAGAGAAGTGACCGTGGGAGATATCATCCGCTTCGCGAGCGGAGATAGAATAGGAGCGGATGTACGCCTGATCAATGCCAATAACCTTGAAATTGAGGAATCTGCATTGACGGGTGAATCTGTGCCTGTTGCGAAATCGATAAATCCTGTTACAGGGGATCATGTCAGCCTCGGGGATTTGGAAAATATGGCTTTCATGGGGACGATGGTTACAAGGGGGAACGGTACAGGTGTTGTCACGGCAATCGGAATGAAAACGGCAATGGGACAGATTGCGGATATGCTTCAAAAAGCGGAATCTATGGTCACGCCTTTGCAGCGGAGACTAGAGGAATTAGGGAAAATCCTCATTACAGTCGCTTTGATTCTTACCGCTCTGGTTGTAGGGGCAGGGGTGATCCAGGGGCATGATATTTATACGATGTTCCTTGCAGGTGTGTCTCTTGCTGTTGCGGCCATACCTGAAGGCCTTCCTGCAATCGTGACAGTCGCGCTGTCTCTAGGTGTACAGAGAATGATCAAAAAGAAGGCAATCGTCAGAAAACTTCCGGCTGTAGAAACTCTCGGATGTGCTTCTGTCATCTGTTCAGACAAGACAGGGACCCTTACTCAGAATAAGATGACCGTCACCCATCTGTGGAGCGGAGGAAAGACCTGGTCTGTAACCGGGACAGGGTACGAACCGGACGGGCAGTTTTACA
This sequence comes from Rossellomorea oryzaecorticis, assembly GCF_045897515.1. NCBI lineage: Bacteria > Bacillati > Bacillota > Bacilli > Caryophanales > Bacillaceae > Rossellomorea > Rossellomorea oryzaecorticis. The sequence goes on from NZ_JBJOSA010000002.1 coordinate 199,070, forward strand.
GCGGCGAGGAAAGGGTCTCGCCTAACAACCAGAAAGCTCTCAATCAATTGCTGACATTCGGGATGCTCTGTAATCACGCCGAACTGGTCACCAGGGATGACAGTTTCATGGTGGATGGTGATCCCACTGAGGGAGCCCTTCTGGTCGCCGGATTAAAGGCGGGATTAAACAGGGACCTCCTGCTGCAAAAATTTAAAATTATAAAAGAGTTTCCGTTCGATTCTACGAGGAAGATGATGAGTGTCATTGTAATCGATCAAAACGGAAAACAATTTTCGGTAACAAAAGGAGCCCCCGATGTGCTTGCTGCCAAGAGCGAGTCCATTCTCTGGGATAACAGGCTTCAAATGAAAACAGTTGAATTGTTTAAAGAGGTAGAGTCGGCTATCGGCGAAATGTCATCGAACGCTCTTAGAAACATCGCGATTGCCTATAAACCATTAAATGGTATAAAGGCTGAAACGTTAGATGAAAAAGACGTGGAAGAAGGATTTACTTTCATCGGGCTTCAAGGCATGATCGATCCGCCAAGGCCTGAAGTGAAACAAGCAGTCAGGGAATGTAAGGCTGCCGGGATCAAGACCGTGATGATTACTGGAGATCATGTCTTGACGGCAAAAGCCATAGCCGCACAGTTAGGGATTTTAAAAAAGAATGATAAAGTCCTCGATGGTAAAGCCCTGAATGAAATGGATGTGGAAGAACTTCAGGAAGTGGTTGAAGATGTCTCTGTATTTGCGCGAGTATCACCGGAACATAAATTGAAGATTGTGAAAGCCTTGCAAAACAGGGGGCATGTGGTGGCGATGACCGGGGATGGTGTAAATGATGCCCCTGCCATTAAATCTGCTGATATAGGAGTGGCCATGGGGATTACAGGGACCGATGTGGCAAAGGAATCCTCTTCACTCGTCCTTCTCGACGATAATTTTGCCACGATAAAATCCGCCATTCAGGAAGGGCGGAATATCTATGAAAATATCCGGAAATTCATCAGGTACCTACTGGCATCCAATGTAGGCGAAATCCTCGTCATGCTGTTTGCCATGCTGCTTGCTTTGCCGCTTCCGCTCGTACCGATTCAAATTTTATGGGTCAATCTTGTCACTGACGGACTCCCGGCAATGGCACTCGGACTTGATAAGCCGGAAGATGATGTCATGAAGAGAAAGCCAAGGAATATGAATGAAGGCGTTTTTGCCAGAGGCCTGGGATGGAAAGTCGTTTCAAGGGGGTTCCTCATCGGCCTGGTCACGCTCTTCGCGTTCATGCTTGCTTATAAGGCGCATCCTGATCATCTTGCATATGCCCAAACGGTCGCTTTTGCGACACTGGTAATGGCTCAATTGATTCATGTATTCGACTGCCGCAGTGAAGTTTCTGTATTCTCAAGGAATCCATTCGGCAATATGTATCTGGTCTGGGCGGTCCTTTCATCACTTGTTTTGATGCTGCTGGTCATATATATCCCGTCCCTGCAGCCGATTTTCCATACAGTCCCGATCCAGCTGAAGGACTGGATGCTAATCATCGGTTTGAGCTCAGTACCGACGTTTTTGCTGGCAGGGTCATTTTTTGCAAGAAAAAAATAGTGGAATGTGGTATAATCCAAAAGGTAATAGAGTTTTGTCCTCTATTACCTTTTTTCATATATTCCGACTGTTCATTTTGATTCCCGCCAAGAAAGAAAGCCGGGAGTTTTTATACATATCGAACAACATTACATACACTAATACACATAAAGATTGGAAGTGAGCGTAATGGTTGTCAGCATGACAGGCTTTGGAAGAAGCAATCTGAATTCTGGACTACATACTGTAACAGTCGAAATGAAATCGGTGAACCACCGGTTTCATGAATGTACGATCAGGCTGCCGAGGCAGCTGATTAAGCTTGAAGAAAAAATCAAGAAACAGATTTCAGGATTCATCAAGAGAGGGAAGGTGGATATTTTCATCACCATTTCCGGTGAAGGTCTTGTACATAGGAATCTGCGTATTGACTGGAAACTCATTCAAGATTATTATCAGTTAGTACATGAAGTCAAAGACCGCTTCTCCTTGAAGGGTGAAGTGGAACTGGATCAGATATTATCACGGGAAGAGTTCATTACGATTGAAGAAATGGAAGAAGAAAACGAAGAACTTGAACAAATGGTATTGAATGCAGTGCAATTGGCTGCAAAGGAATTAAGGGAAATGAGATTGAAGGAAGGAGAGGCCCTTGAAGTGGATTTCCACCTTCACTTGAATCAATTTGAACAAAAAGTTTCCGAACTCAGCATTATATCACCGCGTGTCATCACGGAATACAGGGACAGACTTGAAAAGAAAATGATGGAATACAGTGAAGGTGCCATCGATGAAAGCCGTTTGATGAATGAGGTGGCCATCATGGCGGACAAATCCGATATCACGGAAGAATTGACCCGCTTGAAAAGCCATATCCTTTATTTCCGTTCTACTATGGGTCTGAATGAACCCATTGGCCGAAAATTGGATTTCTTAATTCAGGAAATGAACAGGGAAGTGAACACCATTGGTTCCAAGTCGAATGATTCCAGTATCACAGCATTGGTGGTAGAGTTGAAGTCCACGCTTGAAAAGCTTCGGGAACAAGTACAAAATGTTGAATAAGAAGTTTAGTTTACCGTCCATACGGAGAAACTAAGCTATTGATTAGGAGGAGCGTCATGTCTATTAAGCTCATCAATATAGGATTTGGAAATATTGTATCAGCTAACCGGATCATCTCGATTGTCAGTCCAGAATCTGCGCCGATCAAGCGTCTGATTCAAGATGCAAGGGACCGGGGTACTTTAGTGGATGCTACATACGGAAGGAGAACGAGGGCAGTCATCATCACAGACAGCGACCATGTGATTTTATCGGCTGTTCAACCGGAGACCGTTGCTCACCGCTTAACGGATAAAGATGATTTGCAAGAAGAAGGGCAGGGTAAATAAATGAATGAAAAAGGATTGCTGATCGTACTTTCCGGTCCATCCGGAGTCGGCAAAGGGACAGTGCGTAAAGCGATTTTTTCCCAGGAAGATACGAAATTTGAATATTCCATTTCAATGACGACCCGTAAGCCGCGGGAAGGGGAAGTGGACGGGATTGATTATTTCTTTAAATCCAGGGAAGAGTTTGAGGCGCTGATCGAACAGGGAAAGCTTCTTGAATACGCAGAATTTGTAGGGAATTATTATGGCACGCCTGTCGACTATGTACGTGAAACGATCAACAATGGCAGGGATGTATTCCTTGAAATCGAAGTGCAGGGAGCACAGCAGGTACGGGATAAATTTCCGGAAGGTTTGTTCATTTTCCTTGCCCCTCCAAGCCTTTCCGAACTTCAGAACCGCCTTGTGACAAGAGGCACTGAAACAAATGAAGTCATCCAGGGCAGATTGAATACCGCCAGGAAAGAAATTGAAATGATGAATTTATATGATTATATCGTCGAAAATGACAAAATCGAAAACGCTGTTGAAAAAATTAACTCGATCGTGCAGGCTGAGCACTGCAAACGGGAAAGAGTTCAACAAAGATATATTAAAATGCTGGAGGTTGAATAGATGTTATATCCATCCATTGATTCATTGATGAAAAAAATCGATTCCAAATATTCTTTAGTAAGTGTCGCTGCTAAGCGGGCAAGAAATCTTCAGGATACCGGTGATTTCCGCCTTGAAAAGTATTCTTCTCAAAAATTTGTTGGAAAAGCACTTGAAGAGATACATGCTGGTCAATTATCCATGAAAGAAAGAGACGAAAAAGCTGTTTACTCTGATGAGTAAAAAAGACAATTCGACTTTATGAAAAATCAGAGGGTTGACCCGGAAGATTTTATGAATCTTTTCGGGACAGCCCTATTTTCTTTTTTACTCAAAATCCTTCATAATAAAAGGAAGTATAAAGGAACTGGGGGAAGTTCGATGAATCAGGGGAAAAAAATATTATTATGTGTAACCGGTGGAATCGCCGTATATAAAGCCGCTGCTCTGACAAGTAAGCTTGTGCAAAGCGGTGCGGAAGTTAGAGTCCTCATGACAGAATCCGCACAGAAATTTGTCACTCCTCTTACGTTTCAGGCACTTTCCAGACAGGATGTCTACTGGGACACATTTGACGAAAAGGATTCTTCTAAAATAGCACATATCGATTTGGCAGATTGGCCTGATTTGATTCTTGTTGCCCCGGCGACTGCGAATATCATAGGAAAGCTGGCTAATGGCATTGCCGATGATATGATTTCGACAACCCTGCTCGCCACGACTTCACCTGTCTGGGTGGCACCGGCAATGAACGTACATATGTATGACCATCCCGCGGTCCAGAGGAATATCCAGAGGCTGTATGATGACGGGTGCCGTTTCATAGAACCCGGCGAAGGTTATTTAGCCTGCGGGTATGTCGGGAAAGGAAGACTGGAGGAACCCGAAAGGATCGTTGAACTCATCCAAGACCACTTTATGGAAAAGATGACGGAGCAAAGGCTGCTTGAAGGGAAACGCATTGTGATTACTGCCGGCCCGACAAGGGAAATGGTGGACCCCGTCCGCTTCTTCACCAACCGCTCAACGGGAAAGATGGGCTATGCATTGGCTGAAGCCGCTTTGCAGCTCGGAGGGGATGTGACACTGATTTCCGGTCCCACTGATTTATCCCCGCCAAGAGGAGCCCATTTTATTCAAGTGAATTCTGCAGAGGAAATGTATGAGGCGGTCCATTCCGGATTCAATCAAGCGGATATCGTGGTCAAGAGTGCCGCAGTTGCTGATTATCGGCCAAAAGAGATCCTCGATGAAAAATTAAAGAAGCAAGAAGGCAGTCTGGTTCTTGAATTTGAACGGACCAAGGATATTCTTAAAAGTCTTGGCGAACGTAAAGACGGTCAATTCTTGATCGGGTTCGCAGCGGAAACAACAAATGTAGAAGAATATGCCAAAGCGAAACTGCATAAAAAGAATGCGGATATGATTGTCGCTAATAACGTGAAAGAAGCAGGGTCAGGCTTTGGAACGGATACGAATAAAGTATCCATCATCACGGCGGATTCTGTCCGTCATTTGCCGCTGCTTTCAAAACAGGAGGCTGCAAAGGAAATCTTTAAGGCAGCCGTTCACCAAATGAGGGGTCAGCATGAAGAACGTAGCTAGTGTCATAGTCGATGTTCCGGCCATGCAGACGGACCGTGCTTACGACTATCTTGTACCTGAAGAATGGCTGGGAAGCATTTTACCTGGTATGAGAGTCGTCGTCCCATTCGGACCGAGGAAGATTCAGGGCTTTGTGATGGAACTGAAAGAAAAAAGTGAGGTTTCCAAGCTTAAAGCAATCTCTGAACCAATGGATCTCGTCCCGGTACTGAACGAAGAGCTTTTATCGTTGGGAAACTGGCTCACTGATAAAACCTTATGCTTTAAAATATCTGCGTTTCAAGCAATGCTGCCTGCAGCCATGAAAGCAAAATATGAAAAGTTTTTCAGGTTGGAAGAGATGACCAGATTGGAAGAACTGCCTGACCCCTTGCCGGATTTATTTAGGAAAAACAGTGAAATCTCATGGAAGGCGGCCCAGGAGGCGGGGATTCTTCCCCTCATCCAAAAACAGGTGAAACAAGGAAAAGTTGATGTCATTTATAAAGTCAAAGCCCGGGGAAAGAAAAAAACGGTAAGAAAAATACTGCCGGCTTTCAACAGGGGTCAGCTTGAAGGGATTCTTGAAAGCCTGCCTCCCCAAGCCAGCAAACAAAAAGAAGTCCTGCGTTACGTTTCCGATGCGTCAAATGAAGGTGCGCCTTTGCTTGTTAAACAAGTCATTGAAGATGCCGGGACGACAGCCTCCACTATTAAAACGCTTGTAAATAAAGGTTTGCTGGTGGAAAAAGAGGAAGAAGTATATCGTGATCCATTTGAAGACAGGTTATTTGAACAGACCTCGCCATTGCCTCTGACGGAGCAGCAGTCCCAAGCAATTAAACCGATTGTGGACGTGATCGATCAAAACCTTCATCGGACGTTTCTTCTTTATGGAGTGACAGGAAGCGGAAAGACAGAAATTTATCTTCAATCCATCCAGAGGGTATTGGAAGAAGGAAAAGAAGCGATTGTTCTTGTGCCCGAGATTTCCCTTACCCCTCAAATGGTCCATCGTTTCAAAGGAAGATTCGGTGACGATGTTGCCGTCCTTCACAGCGGCTTATCGGTAGGGGAGAAATATGATGAATGGAGAAAGATCCAGAGAAAAGAAGTGAAAGTCGTGGTGGGGGCACGATCGGCTATCTTTGCCCCTTTTGAAAATATCGGGATCATCATCATTGATGAAGAACACGAGACAAGCTACAAGCAGGAAGAAAACCCTCGCTATCATGCCAGGGATGTGGCGGTGCAGAGGGCTGAGACCCATAAATGCCCGGTAATCCTGGGCAGCGCCACTCCTTCTCTGGAGACGTTTGCACGTGCTTCAAAAGGGGTTTATCAGTTGTTGACATTAAGTAAGCGGATGAATGATGGGGATCTGCCCCATGTATCGGTCGTTGACATGAGGGAAGAATTGAGAAATGGAAATCGTTCCATGTTCTCGCAGGAATTGTTTGATAAGCTTCAGACGCGCCTCGAGAAAGGGGAACAGACTGTACTTTTCTTAAACAGGAGAGGCCATTCATCATTTATTATGTGCAGGGACTGCGGTTTTGTCGTCCAATGCCCGAATTGTGATATTTCACTGACGTACCATCGCTTTTCAAATGGGATGAAGTGCCACTATTGCGGATACGAAGAAGCTGTGCCAAATACTTGTCCGGAATGCACCAGTGAACATATCCGCTATTTTGGAACCGGGACACAAAAAGTGGAAGAGGAGCTTACTAAACTTCTTCCGGGGGCAAGGATCATCCGGATGGATGTCGACACGACCAGCAGGAAGGGATCGCACGAGAAACTTCTTACCGCATTCGGGGAAGGGAAGGCAGATATCCTTCTTGGCACTCAAATGATCGCCAAAGGTCTTGATTTTCCGAATATCACTTTGGTCGGTGTCCTCAGTGCCGATACGATGCTTCATTTACCTGATTTCCGTGCAGCAGAAAAGACCTTTCAACTCCTGACCCAGGTTAGCGGACGAGCCGGCAGGCACACACTGCCGGGGGAAGTGGTGGTCCAAACCTATACTCCCGAGCATTACTCGATCGAGTTGGCGGCAGAGCATGATTATGACCGGTTTTATTTGCAGGAGATGGCGATGAGGAAAATGGGAGCATACCCGCCTTTCTATTACATTACCATGATTACAATGAGTCATGAGGATTTGATGAAAGTCGTTGCAATCGCGGAGAAATTATCCGCTTTTGTCCGGTCGAGGCTGTCCGAGTCCACGATCATCCTTGGTCCTGCAGCGTCTCCGATTCCCCGGATAAAAAATAGATATCGTTACCAATGTTTGATAAAATACAAGCGGGAACCGAATCTCACTCCCACATTAAAAACAGTGCTGGATCAATTTCAGCAGCAATATGCATCCGGAGGTTTGACGATTTCAATTGATGTAAACCCCTATATGATGATGTAAAGTACTATAGAAAGTCGAGGATTCACATGGCCATACTACCGATTGTAATGCATCCTGATCCGATCTTGGAAAAAGAATGTGAGAAGGCAACTGCATTTGATAAGAAACTTAAAAAATTACTCAATAATATGTACGATACAATGATCGAAGCAGACGGTGTCGGACTCGCAGCCCCTCAGGTAGGTGTTGATCTGCAGGTTGCAATAGTCGATATAGGTGATGACAGCGGCACGATCGAGTTGATCAATCCAGAGATTGTAGAGAGTGATGGGACACAGACAGATCTCGAAGGCTGCCTCAGTTTTCCTGGTCTGTATGGAGAGGTTACGCGCCCCTCATCGATCAAAGTGCGTACGTATAACAGAAAAGGCAAGCTGGTGGAATTCAAAGCAAAAGATTTCCTTGCACGCGCCATACAGCACGAAATCGATCACCTGCATGGGGTCCTTTTTACAACGAAAATAGAAAAATATATTACTGAAGAAGAACTGGAAGGATATGAAGCGGAATGACAAAAATTGTTTTTATGGGAACACCGGATTTTTCAGTGCCTGTCTTACAGGCATTGCTGGAGGAAAATTATGAAGTGGCAGCGGTGGTAACACAGCCTGACAGGCCGGTCGGAAGGAAGAGAGTGTTGACACCCCCGCCTGTTAAAGCAGAGGCAATGAAGCACGGGATCCCGGTTTATCAACCTGAGAAAATCAGGAATCAGGAGGATTTGGATGAAATTCTTGCATTGAATCCAGACCTGATCGTAACCGCTGCATTCGGCCAGATCCTTCCAAAGGAACTGCTGGAAGCCCCGAAATACGGATGTATCAATGTCCATGCTTCCCTGCTCCCAGAACTGAGAGGCGGAGCACCTATCCATTACTCCATTATTCAGGGCAAGGAAAAGACAGGTGTCACGATTATGTATATGGTTGAAAAGCTGGATGCAGGTGATATGATCAGTCAGGTTGAAGTAGAAATCGAAGAAAAGGATCATGTCGGCACTCTTCATGATAAACTGAGTGCTGCCGGTTCCAACCTTCTGATCGAGACCCTTCCTGATCTATTGGACGGAAAGCTGACCCCGGAGAAACAGGATGATTCAAAAGCGACCTTTGCGCGCAATATCAAAAGAGAACAAGAAAAGATCGACTGGTCTAAATCAGGAGAAGAAATCTATAACCATATCCGGGGGATGCATCCCTGGCCGGTTGCCTATACCACACTGGACGGCACGGTCATGAAGATATGGTGGGGTGAAAAAGTCAGCAGTCATTCTTCAAGTCCTGGAGAAATCTCCGGAATTGAAAAGGATGGCTTCATCGTGTCGACCGGGAACGAAACAGCGATAAAAATAACAGACCTGCAGCCTTCGGGAAAGAAAAGGATGAGTGCTGTTGACTACCTCCGTGGAGCAGGTGCTCATTTAGAAGAAGGAATGAGGTTGGGAGAATAAGATGAGTAAAAAAAAGAAAAGTGTCAGGGAAGCTGCACTGGATGTCATTGAAGCAGTAGAGAAGAATCAATCATACAGCAATCTGTTATTGAACTCCGTGATTGAAAAAAATGAGCTTCCCCAAAAAGATATCGGCCTCTTGACGGAACTGACATATGGAACGATACAGAGAAAAATGACATTGGATTATTTTCTTGCCCCCTTCCTAAAGGGAAAGCTGGATCACTGGGTTCGGCAATTATTAAGGTTATCCCTTTACCAGATTGTCTATCTTGACCGCATCCCTGACAGGGCGGTGCTGCATGAAGCAGTCGAAATCGCAAAGAAGAGGGGACATAAAGGAATTTCAGGTTTGGTGAACGGTGTCCTGCGTTCGATTCAAAGAAAAGGGGTTCCTTCCCTGGAAGAGATTAAAGATCCAATCGAAAGAGTTTCCATAGAAACAAGTCATCCTTTCTGGCTAGTGAAACGCTGGGCGGATCAGTTCGGATTGGAAAAGACAAAGGAAATGTGCGAAATGAATTTGGTTGCTCCAAAACAGACAGCGCGTGTCAATGTGACAAAGTTGTCCAGAGATGAACTAATACATAACTTAAGCGGAGAAGGCGTAGAAGTAAAGCCGAGTCCAGTCGCTGGAGAAGCTGTTCAAACACTGCGCGGAAATCTGGTGAAGACGGAAGCTTACCGGAACGGAGAGCTGACCATCCAGGATGAGAGCTCCATGCTGGTTGCACATGCCCTGGATTTAAAGAAGGACATGAAGGTCTTGGATGCATGCGCTGCCCCTGGAGGTAAAACCACTCACATCGCTGAACTACTTGGAGGGACCGGAGAAGTGCAGGCACTTGATTTACACAAGCATAAAGTCAAGCTGATTGATGAGAACGCTTCACGGCTGGGACTTGCAAATGTTTATACAGATACACTCGACAGCAGAAAAGCCGGTGAGAAATTCAAAGAGGGAAGCTTTGACAGGATCTTGGTTGATGCCCCTTGTTCCGGTCTCGGGGTGCTTCGAAGAAAACCTGATATCAAATATGCAAAGAAAGAACAAGATTTGCATTCCCTTCAAAAAATTCAGCTCGACATATTATCAGCGGTTGCTCCTCTGCTTAAAGAAGGCGGAATATTGGTATACAGTACATGTACAGTTGACAAGAATGAAAATGAGGGAACAGTCCGCTCATTCTTAAGTGACCATACTGAATTCAAAGAATTTCATCTTAAAAATCTTCCTGAGACAGTACAGGCTTTTACAAAAGGCAATCAACTTCAAATATTTCCACAGGATTTTGGAGGCGACGGTTTTTACATTTCCAGCTTCATTAAAACGGGTTCTTAAACGAAAACCATCGTATTTTGAAAGAATTTGTATTTTGCAAGCAGGAAAACGCCAGATATAAGTCGTACATTTACTAGAAGTACGGCATAACTTTATGGGCAAAATGTAATAATGTTATGTTCCATTCATCTTTTACCCCCCGACGAAGGGTTCTTTGGTCCTTAAAATAGACAAGATGACGGGGGAAGGTTGATGGAGCTTCTGCATAGGGGAGCGGAAAGAAGAGAAGAGGTGACCTAGTGAAAACTGTTTTTTATACGGATAAAGGGAAAGTGCGTCAACATAATGAAGACAGTGTCGATGTATTCAAAAATTCACATGGAGACTATCTCGCAGTCGTAGCCGATGGTATGGGCGGACATCGTGCAGGCGATGTGGCAAGTCAATTGGTTATATCCAGCTTGAAGGACATGTGGAAAAATACGGAGAAATTCGAGACTGCAGACCAGGCTGAAAATTGGTTAAAAACGACTATTAACGAAGTAAATAAAGAAGTTTATAGTTATTCTCAATCCCATAGTGAATGTGAAGGGATGGGAACGACGCTTGTAGGCGCAATCTGTACTTCCCTGTTTGCTACGATTGTGAATATTGGTGACAGCAGGGGCTATATCTTAAATGAAAACGGATTTCATCAGCTGACCGAGGACCACACTTTAGTGAATGAACTGGTCAGAAGCGGTGAAATCTCCAAGGAAGATGCAGAGCATCATCCACGGAAAAACGTGATCTTGAGAGCAATCGGGACAGAGACAACAATCACGATGGATATCAAGACGATCATGTTTGAAGACGATGATGTATTGCTCTTATGCTCCGATGGTTTATCGAATAAAGTTTCAGAACAAGAAATGAAAGAGATCTTATCAAATGATGACTCTCTCGGGAACAAAGGCGAGAAGCTCGTTCATTTGGCTAACGATTACGGCGGGGAAGATAATATCACCGTCCTGATTGTTAAGTATGCCGCTGAAACGGAAAGCGGGTGATAGTAAATGATGAATGGAAAGCGCATCAGCGGCCGATACAGGATCATTAAACTGATCGGCGGCGGGGGAATGGCCAACGTATATCTTGCGCATGACATGATCCTTGATCGTGAAGTGGCCATTAAGATGCTTCGAATGGATTTTGCCAATGAAGAAGAATTTATCAAACGGTTCCAGCGCGAGGCGCAATCTGCAACAAGCCTTGTCCATCCGAATATCGTAAGCATCTATGATATCGGTGAAGAAGATGATCTTTATTATATCGTAATGGAATATGTTCAAGGAATGACCTTGAAACAGTACATACAGCAGCATTCACCTGTCGATATCGATACGGCTTTGGATATTATGAAACAGCTGACCCTGGCTATTTCACATGCCCATCAGAACCATATCGTACACAGGGATATTAAGCCACATAACATATTGATCGATGAGGAGGGCACGGTCAAGATCACTGATTTCGGTATTGCGATGGCCCTTAGCGCCACGTCCATCACACAGACCAATTCAGTTCTCGGCTCCGTGCATTATCTGTCTCCTGAGCAGGCGAGAGGCGGAATGGCAACGAAAAAATCGGACATTTATTCACTGGGGATTGTCATGTTCGAATTACTCACCGGCCGTCTCCCATTTTCCGGGGAATCAGCCGTCTCAATCGCATTGAAGCATTTGCAGTCGGAAACCCCATCGTTGAGAAGATGGAATCCCGACATCCCGCAAAGTGTAGAAAATATTGTTCTTAAAGCCACGGCAAAAGATCCTTTCAGAAGATATGACAGCCTGGAGGAAATGGATGAAGATCTTACAACGGCCCTTGATCCGAGCCGTGTGAATGAACCTAAGTTCTCTGTCCCGATGGATGATGAAGCCACTAAGGCAATCCCGGTCATTACGGATGACCAAGGATCTTCAAATCTGGACGATACCATCATCCATACCCAGTCAAGCACCGACACCAAGCCTGCAGTACCTCTCAATGCTGACAAGGACGCCAAATCAGCTAAAGGGAAAAAGAAGAAAAAGCCCAAAGAGAAAAAGAAGAGGAAGTGGCCGGTGCTGATCATCAGCTTGTTCTTTTTGCTTATTTTGCTGGGGGTCGCTGCTGTGACTCTAGTTCCTGACTTACTGGGGCCAAAAGAAATTAAAGTTCCGGATGTCACAGGGAAAAAAGATTCAGAAGCTGTATCGATTCTCATTTCTGCCGGATTTGTGGTCGGGGAAACAAAAGAGCGTCCGGATGATAAAGTGCCAGAGGGACAAGTCATCAATACAAATCCTAAAGCAGGCCGCATGGCCAATGAGGGGTCCTCTATTGACCTGTATGTAAGTACGGGGAAAGAAAAAACCGAAGTGGAAGATTTTGTAGGCAAGAACTATGATGATGTTGTTTCCGATCTTGAAGATCAAGGATTCAAAGTTGAAAAACTTGAAGAATCCTCCAATGAAGTCGGGGATGGAACAATCCTCACCCAGGACCCTTCACCTGGCGAAAGTGTGGTTGCCGGTGAGACTACGATTAAACTGACAGTCAGTACGGGTCCTGATTCCTTCGAATTAAGGGATTTATCAGGCTACGATCAAAAATTACTTGATGAATATGCTGACTTGAGGGGCATATCAATAGAGAAAAACGGTGAAGAATATTCCGATGAAATCCCTGAAGGACATGTGATCAGCCAACAAACAAAAGCTGGTACTCCTACCTATCCAGGGGATACAGTGTACGTTGTGATGTCCATGGGACCAGAGCCGCCTAAAGAGAAAGAAGAATCTCGTGAAATCGAAGTCAAGTATGAGGGAGATGGAACAAAGCCGCAGTTTGTTGAAATCTTCATCGAAGACAAGGACAGTACGTATGAAGACAGTGAAGAAAAAACAGGAATTACGGAAGATACCACGTTCAGACTGAACTTCTTACTCGAAGATGGCAAGCAAGGGAAATATAAGATACTTGTAGACGATAAAGAGTATAAATCAGGAACCGTTGAGTATCCTAAAGACGAATAATAAGCGAGCGGGACTGTACCCCGGGTTAATGTTGACCTTAGGGGACAGTCCTCTTATTTTCCTTTATAATGGAATTATGATATAAAATGAAGGTATACATACGTGAATGTTTAAAGATTAAAAGGAGGTCCCGAATGGCAGAAGGGAAGATTATCAAAGCATTAAGCGGGTTTTACTATGTTCTCTCTGAAGGGCAAATTACTCAATGCCGCGGCAGAGGGGTGTTTCGAAAGAATAAGGTGACCCCGCTTGTAGGGGATTATGTGGAATTCCAGGCAGAGAACGAAACCGAAGGGTATATCTTGAAAGTATTTGAACGCAAGAATGAACTGGTGCGCCCTCCGATTGCGAACGTGGATCAGGCCATTTTGGTTTTTTCCGCCCGGGAACCGGATTTCAGCACAGGATTACTGGACCGTTTCCTTGTTTTAGTCGAGAGCAAGGAAATCGACCCGCTTATCTGTATCACCAAAATGGACTTGCTTAAACAAGATGAAATACAAGAAGTGGAAAAGTATGCAGAACAATACCGTTCTTTTGGGTATGAAGTGGTTGCCACGTCATCGAAGACTGAAGAGGGAATTGAAGAATTGGCTCCTTACATGAGAGATAAGACTTCTGTATTTGCAGGGCAGTCGGGGGTGGGTAAATCAAGCTTATTGAACGTGATCAAACCTGAACTCGAATTGAAAACAGCCATGATCTCATCTCATTTGGGGAGGGGTAAGCATACGACCCGCCACGTTGAACTGATTCATATCGGGGATGGCTTGGTGGCTGACACCCCTGGTTTCAGTTCCCTTGAATTCACAGACATTGAAGTAGAAGACCTGCCGCACTATTTTCCTGAAATGGTGGAAGCTTCCGAGCAGTGTAAATTCAGGGGATGCCTTCACATCAACGAGCCGAAATGCGCGGTAAAAAAAGCAGTTGAAACAGGGGACATACCAGGCTACCGGTATGATCACTACCTGACATTCCATCAGGAAATAAAAGACAGAAAGCCGAGGTATTAAGAAATGAAGATAGCACCATCAATACTTTCTGCAAATTTTGCAGAACTGGGGAAAGAAATCAAGGACGTCGAAAATGGGGGAGCCGATTACATCCATATCGATGTGATGGACGGTCACTTCGTCCCGAACATCACAATGGGCCCGATGGTTGTCAAAGCGGTACGGCCGCTCACAGACCTGCCGCTGGATGTTCACCTTATGATCGAGGATCCGGACCAGTATATAGAGGCATTTGCCGATGCCGGAGCGGACTATATCACTGTACATGTCGAGGCAGCAGCCCACTTGCACAGAACCATCCAGCTGATCAAAAGCAAAGGTGTAAAAGCCGGAGTCGTTCTAAACCCGGCCACTCCTGCTGAATGGGTGAAACCGATTCTTCAGGATATCGATATGGTCCTGTTAATGACGGTTAACCCAGGCTTTGGAGGCCAGTCATTCATCCCGTCGGTCGTACCGAAAATAAAGCAAATCCGCAGCTGGGCAGATGAAATCAACCCGAAACTTGAAATTGAAGTGGACGGCGGCATCAACACGGAAACAGCACCGGTCTGTGCGGAAGCGGGAGCGGATGTATTTGTTGCCGGTTCCGCCATTTATAATAAAAGTGACAGAGAGGCTGCGATCCAAGATTTAAGAAAATCGCTGTCCAAATAATTTTAATGACTGATCCAGTAGTTATATGGATCAGTCTATTTAATATGTGAGGTGCAGAAAATGGAATTTTGTATCGTAGCCGGGGGACCGGAGAGGTATTTGCCGGATTTGAAAAAGTTCAATAATGCAAATGTAAAATGGGTTGGTGTGGACCGGGGAGTATTCACCCTTCTGGAAAACGGCTTGGAAGCAGAGGGTGCGTTCGGTGATTTTGATTCAGTGAGTTCAGCTGAATGGTCATTGATCACTGATCGAGTTGAAAAAGTAAACACATACAAACCCGAAAAAGATGAAACGGACTTAGAGCTTGCCTTAAACTGGGTCCTCGGCCAAAACCCAGATTCCATCAAAATATTTGGAGCAACAGGAGGGCGTCTCGATCATTTCATGGGGAATGTCCAATTATTGATGCAGCCGACCCTTATGGAGTCAGGAATAAAGAGCGAATTGATCGATGTTCAAAACCGTTTATGGGTCGTAAAGGCAGGAGAGCATGAAGTGATTGAACTCCCTTCCCATCAGTATATTTCATTTGTCCCAATGACCGGATCCGTCGAGGATCTTACACTTACCGGCTTCAAATACCCGCTAAAAAACCGGAATATTTTCCGCGGATCAACACTATGTATTAGTAATGAACTTATACAATCATCTGGTACTTTTTCTTTTACAAATGGCATATTAATGGTGGTAAGAAGCAGCGACAGCACTTCTTGACCCAATTCAAAAAGAAGACGTACTTACATGCAACTGCTTGAATAGACTGAAATGATGTCAAGCGAAACATTATGTTCTTTAGATTGCGGGGAGGGACTAAAATGCGATTTTATACAATCAAATTACCAAAGTTCTTGGGCGGGCTTGTTCGAGCGATGTTAGGAACATTCAAAAAGGAATAATGGTGGGTTTGAAGGCAGCAGGGGGCTGTCTTCTTTTTTTGATTTAGATTGCAATTCTGTATTTGAGTGATTGATTTGTTTTGAAAAGAGTTTTTTTGGATGAGATCAATGGTTTTTTTATAATAAATGAAAAAAGTAAACGGATTCCAAACGTAAACACGGGTTTTCAGTATGAATTGGCAGTTGGTGTTATACCCGTGCAGGTGTTTATGATCCGGTTTTCAAGATTTACGGTCCACTTTTGAAAAATACAAGCCACTTTTCAGATTTACAGGCCAGATCTCGAAAATACGATCCACTTTCACCGAAATACGAGCAACTTGTCGAAAAATCTTTAAGCTTCAAGGATTCAGCGGCCTTCATGACTCGGTTAAATGGTTAAGTGATTTCGATGGCTATTTCATTGACTGATACGCCTTTTCCGTGGGGGCAGGAGCGGAATCTTTTAATTTTGCCCTGTAATCTTTGAATTAGTGCCGTTAATCTTTTAATTTATAACATTAATCTTCGAAATTTCCCCGATAATCTTTCAATTTCACTGATTATTCCGTCACTAGGAAAAATATGGAATATGATTACCTCTTACCAACATTAAAAAAACCTGCAGAGAACCACCCGGCAGGCAAAATCATCACAGATCCATTTGTCAATCCCTATTTCTCAAAGCCCTTCCGCTTTTCGAATTGTCCAGCTCCGGCGGCTAGAGACTCGAGACATAAGTCAATCTTGCCCAAAAGGCAAAAAGCGCCTTTAGTGCAAGCTCGTCTTATGCTTGTCGTCTCTGAGCAAGCCGCCTCCGCTTTTCTACCTGTCCAGCTCCGGCGGCTAGAGACTCGAGACATAAGTCTATCTTGCCCAAAAGGCAAAAAGCGCCTTTAGTGCAAGCTCGTCTTATGCTTGTCGTCTCTGAGCAAGCCGCATCCGCTTTTCTGCCTGTCCAGCTCCAATGGTCTGCTCCCGTTTGAAAATTAACCTTTGGCTTTTGAGGCAAAAAACGCCTCTAAAGCCAAAGAACATTTTTCAAAGGGAGCAAAACGCCCACTTCCGCTTTTCTGGCTGTCCAGCTCCAAGGCTTAGAGGCGGGTGGCATAAGTCAAACCGGCCAAGAAGGCAAAGAACGCCTTCCCGTCCGGTTCGTCTTATGCCACCCGCCTCTGAGCAAAGCCCTTCCGCTTTTCTGGCTGTAAAGTATTTTTTCTTGAAAGCTTTTAATTGAACTGTTGCATTATGGGAGCGTGTGTGATAAATTATTAAAGTATCTTTATGATAAAAGCGAAATGTAGAACTGAAATGTAACTTCAGCTTCTTGTTAGTGAGGAGGGAATAGATTATGGCAAAGAAATGCGTAGTAACAGGCCGTAAAGCTAGCGCTGGTAACGCTCGCTCTCACGCGATGAATGCGAACAAGCGTACTTGGGGTGCTAACCTGCAAAAAGTTCGTATTCTTGTAGACGGTAAGCCTAAAAAGGTTTGGGTTTCTGCAAGAGCGTTGAAATCAGGTAAAGTTGAGCGTGTATAATACTTAAACAAATGAGGAGACGTCTTTCTTGAAGGGCGTCTTTTTTCTATTTATAAGAGTAATGCGCCGGAAAATGGAAAAAATGATAGATACTGAGTTCATAAATAGTGCCTGGAGTATACTTTAGCTTTCAAAAAGTGCATAGTTATAGTAAAATGTTTTTAGCCAAGCATGTATTTAAAGGGGGAGAACATTCCATGTCCATCGAATTGAAAACGCAGTACGGACAAATTGATATTACGAATGATGTCATTGCAATGATTGCTGGAGGTGCAGCGGTGGATTGCTACGGAATTGTTGGAATGGCTTCAAAGAATCAGATAAAAGACGGTTTTACAGATATCCTACGTAAAGAAAATTTCACTCGCGGAGTGATTGTTCGTCAAGATCAAGAGGAAGTACATATTGACATGTATATTATTGTGAGCTATGGTACAAAAATTTCTGAGATTGCTCATAACGTACAATCCAAGGTTAAATATACCCTTGATAAGACCGTCGGCTTGGCGGTAGATTCAGTAAATATTTTTGTGCAGGGGGTTCGAGTTACGAACCCGTAGTGAGGAGGAAGATTTGTGTCGATTACATCTTTGGAAGGAAAGCGTTTTGCCGAAATGGTCATCCAGGGGGCTGCAAAGCTTTCTGCCAATGCGCAGCTGGTTGATGCGCTGAACGTATTTCCTGTTCCTGATGGTGATACTGGAACAAACATGAATTTATCAATGACTTCAGGTGCAAAAGAAGTTAAACAAAACACCCAAGAACATATAGGTAACGTTGCTTCTGCACTCTCTAAAGGGTTATTGATGGGGGCCAGGGGTAACTCCGGTGTTATCCTTTCCCAGTTATTTAGAGGATTTGGAAAGGCCATTGAAGGCAAAAGCTCTTTAACAAGCAAGGAATTTGCGGATGCACTGCAGTCTGGGGTGGAAACAGCTTACAAGGCTGTCATGAAACCGGTTGAAGGAACGATTTTGACTGTGGCAAAAGATGCAGCCAAAAAAGGTGTGAGTTCAGCACAAAAAGAAAGCGACTTTATAAAGTTGATGCAGGATATCGTAGATGAGGCAAAGGCTTCCCTCGATCGTACTCCCGACCTTCTGCCAGTGTTGAAGGAAGTAGGGGTTGTCGACAGCGGCGGCCAAGGATTATTGTTCGTCTATGAAGGGTTCCTGGCTGAATTGAAGGGTGAAAAAGTATCCGATCAGGTATCATTGCCATCCATGAACGATCTTGTGAGTGCAGAACACCATAAGGCTGCCCAGGATTTCATGAGCACCGAGGATATTGAATTCGGTTATTGTACAGAGTTCATGGTCAAGTTCGAGGAAGATAAGAAGGCATTCAATGAAGAAGACTTCCGTAATGACCTGAGCGAATACGGAGATTCACTGCTTGTAATCAGCGATGATGAGCTGGCAAAAGTACATATCCACTCAGAACAGCCCGGGAATGTATTGAGCTATGGACATAAATACGGCAGTCTCATCAATATAAAGATTGAAAATATGAGACAACAGCACAGCAGTATCGTTGGAGAATCCCACACGGCAAAACCTGAGGCCCCGCCTGTTAAAAAGGAAGTGGACTTTGCCATTGTGACAGTTGCGATGGGTGAAGGGATTTCTGAACTCTTCAAGAGTATCGGTGCCACTGCGGTAATCGAAGGCGGACAGACGATGAATCCGAGCACGGAAGATATCGTAAAGGCCGTGGAAGAAGTGAATGCCAAGAAAGTCATTATCATGCCTAATAATAAGAATATTATCATGGCAGCGGAACAGGCGGCGGAAGTGCTTGGTGCAGAAGTTGCTGTCGTACCGACGAAGACTGTCCCGCAAGGAATGGCTGCTTTGCTCGCTTTCAATCCAGCCGCTTCTGTAGATGATAATAAAAAGGCAATGAGTGAAGCTTCACTGCAAGTGAAGACAGGTCAGATCACTTATGCGGTAAGAGATACGAATATTGACGGTATGGCAATCTCAAAGGATGACTTCATGGGAATCTCTGAAGGCAAAATCGTGATCGCCGAGAAGGATCGTCAGCAGACGGCAAAAAGTCTATTGGACGAGATGCTCGATGAAGATTCTGAAATTCTTACCATCCTCTACGGTGAAGATGTGTCTGAAGAAGATGTAACTTCATTACAGGAATATGTAGAAGAACACTATGAAGATGTGGAAGTGGAAATTCATAACGGAAAACAGCCACTTTACTCCTATATTTTTTCAGTTGAATAAAAGGATGAAGGGGACAGTGCCAAACATGCGCCTGTCCCCTTATATTATGTTAAAATAGAAGTAGTTTGCTTGTTTAGACAGGGGGAAATCTACGATGAAGTACAAAAGTGTATTTGATATTATCGGTCCTGTTATGATCGGACCATCAAGCTCCCATACTGCAGGGGCTGCTCGGATCGGAAGGATTGCACGCAACCTTTTCCGCCGGGAACCAAAGTGGGTCAAGATTTCATTTTACGGTTCTTTTGCGAAAACGTACAAAGGACATGGAACCGACGTAGCGATCATCGGGGGAATCCTGGATTATGATACGTTTGACGAGCGCATCATCCATTCAATCGATCAGGCACGGAAAAAAGGGATCAGAGTCAAATTTCAGGAAGAGGATGCCGTAACGGATCATCCGAATACTGCGCGTATACAAATGGGCGATGATCAGGGTGAATTGGATCTTGTCGGCATCTCGATAGGAGGCGGAAAGGTGGAAATCATCGAATTAAATGGTTTTGAACTGAAACTGTCAGGTCATCACCCAGCCATACTGGTAGTCCATGATGACCGCTTCGGTGCGATTGCATCCGTGTCCAATATTCTTGCCAAACATAAGTTGAACATCGGTCACATGGATGTTTCCAGAAAAGAGAAAGGCAAAATGGCACTGATGACCATCGAAGTGGATCAACCGATAGATGAAGCTGTAATCGAAGAGATTACATCACTCTCCAATATCACACAGGTAACAAGGATCTCAGATTAAATCATTATTTTTATGAGAACGTTTACATCATCATTGTAAGGGGGTTTCTATATGTTTAGAAATGTTGCCGAGTTAATCGAACTGGCGGAAAGTCAAGATAAAAAAATATCGGACATCATGATTGAACAAGAGAAAGAATTCACGGGGAAATCATTTGATGAGATTTATGCCCAAATGGAAAAGAACCTGGAGGTCATGGAGCAGGCTGTGGCACGCGGACTGGAAGGTGTAAAATCACATTCCGGACTGACAGGCGGAGATGCTGTCCTCCTTCAGAAATATATTGAAAAAGGGAAATCTTTAACAGGAGACACAATATTGGATGCTGTAAGCAAAGCCGTTGCTACAAACGAAGTAAATGCAGCAATGGGAACAATATGTGCCACTCCCACAGCAGGTTCAGCCGGGGTTGTTCCGGGTACTTTGTTTGCTGTGAAAAACAAATTGAATCCGTCTAAAGATGAAATGGTGAGATTCTTATTCACTTCCGGTGCTTTTGGTTTTGTGGTTGCAAACAATGCATCAATATCAGGGGCTGCCGGTGGGTGTCAGGCTGAAGTGGGCTCGGCAAGCGGAATGGCTGCGGCGGCGATCGTTGAAATGGCAGGCGGTACGCCGAGTCAATCTGCTGAAGCGATGGCCATTACGTTGAAGAATATGCTTGGGCTGGTGTGTGACCCGGTAGCAGGATTAGTGGAAGTCCCATGTGTAAAACGAAACGCCATGGGGGCCGCCAACGCAATGGTTGCAGCGGATATGGCACTTGCAGGCATCACCAGCCGCATCCCTTGTGATGAAGTGATTGATGCTATGTATAAAATCGGTCAAACAATGCCTGTCGCCTTGAGGGAAACGGCACAAGGGGGATTAGCCGCAACACCTACCGGCAGGGAACTTGAAGCGAAAATTTTCGGGGTTTCTCTGAATAAACGTGAAGATTCCTAAAGAAGGACTGACAATCCAGAACGTCAAGGGGATTGGCGAGGAAACTGCTTTGCAGATGAACCAGATGGGGATATACACGGTTCTGGATTTGTTGGAATACCTGCCTTATCGATTTGAGGATTACAGACTGAGAGATTTAGAGGAAGTTGCACATGACGAGAGAGTCACGGTCGAGGGGAAAGTTCATTCCGAACCTTCGCTCATGTATTTTGGAAGGAAGAAATCCAGGCTGACAGCAAGGCTGCTGGTGGGGAGATACTTGATTCAGGCGGTATTCTTCAATCAGCCGTATCTGAAAAAGAAAATAAATCTTCATGATACCGTCACTGTGACGGGGAAATGGGATAAAAACAGACAGGTCATAACCGTACAGCATTTCACGGGAGGTCCCCACAACAAAGACGGGGACTTCGAGCCTGTTTATTCATTGAAAGGAAATATTAAAAATCAAACCCTTAGAAAATTCATAAAGAAAGCTTTCGATGATTATCATGAGATTATTTCTGAAAATCTGCCTGACGCCCTCCTTGAAAAATATAAGTTGATGAGCAGGTCGGATGCCCTTTATCAAATGCATTTTCCGGCTTCTCCCGCTGACATGAAACAGGCGAGGAGAAGATTTGTTTATGAGGAATTTTTACTGTTCCAGCTTAAAATGCAGGCACTGAGAAAATTCGAGAGAGAACATTCAAGCGGGATGGCCCAGCATTACGATGTAGAGAAGATCAAAGCATTCACGGATTCACTCCCGTTTCCTTTAACCGGGGCGCAAAAAAGAGTGGTGAATGAAATTTCCGCTGATATGAAGTCACCTTTCCGGATGAACAGGCTTCTTCAAGGGGATGTCGGATCAGGTAAGACTGTTGTGGCTGCTATCGCTTTGTTTTCCTCCGTGACAGCGGGCTATCAAGGGGCTCTCATGGTTCCCACCGAGATACTGGCCGAACAGCATGCAGATTCGATGAGTGAACTTTTGACACCTGCAGGATTATCTGTTGCGCTGCTGACCAGTTCCGTCAAGGGGAAAAGAAGAAGACTTCTTTTGGAAAAATTGAAAGAGGGAGAAATTGATATCCTCATCGGTACCCATGCGCTGATCCAGGACGACGTTGAGTTTAAGTCATTGGGTTTGGTCGTCACCGACGAACAGCACCGCTTTGGTGTCAATCAGAGGAGGGTGTTGAGAGAAAAAGGGGAAAGCCCGGATGTCTTATTCATGACGGCCACCCCTATCCCGAGAACCCTTGCCATCACGGTCTTCGGTGAGATGGATGTCAGCATCATAGATGAAATGCCGGCGGGAAGGAAAGAAATCGAGACCTATTGGACAAAGGCAGATACTCTTCCCCGTGTCCTTGCCTTCATGGATAAAGAACTTGATCAGGGCAGGCAGGCGTATGTGATCTGCCCGCTGATAGAGGAATCGGACAAACTCGATGTCCAAAACGCGATCGATGTCTATAATCAGCTCCTTGTTTATTTTGAGGGGCGCTATAAAGTCGGACTCATGCACGGCAGGCTGCACCCTGAGGAAAAAGAGGATGTAATGAGACAATACAGTTCAAACGACATTCAAGTCTTGGTATCCACTACAGTTGTAGAGGTAGGGGTGAATGTTCCGAATGCCACGTTCATGCTTATTTATGATGCTGAAAGATTCGGTTTATCACAGCTTCATCAGCTGCGCGGCCGGGTTGGCCGCGGTGAAAGCCAATCCTATTGCATCCTATTGGCTGAACCGAAGACAGAGGTCGGTAAAGAGCGGATGAAGATCATGACAGAGACCAATGACGGCTTTGTCCTTAGTGAAAAGGACCTGGAACTTAGGGGGCCGGGTGATTTCTTCGGTAAGAAGCAAAGCGGGCTGCCTGAATTCAAGGTAGCGGATATGGTGCATGATTATCGTGCGTTGGAGGTTGCAAGGGACGATGCCCAAGCATTGATCAACTCTAAGGATTTCTGGGAAGATCCCCGGTGGGAGCAGCTTCGTTTGTTCTTGTCGGAATCAGGTGTAATGAAAGGTGAAAAGCTGGACTAGTAAGGCAGATTGTGAGATTAATTCTTGCAATCTGTTTTTTTAGATTATATACTACTATTAGTACCTAGTACTAATAGTGGACGGTGTTGAAAAATGAGACTTTCGAAAAAAGAAAGACAAGCGAACCTATTAGAAACAATTAAAGAAAATCCGTTTATAACTGATGAAGAATTGGCGGATAGATTCGGTGTCAGTGTTCAGACCATCCGTCTTGACAGGATGGAACTCTCTATACCCGAACTTCGTGAACGCATTAAGAACGTTGCAGAGAAATCTTTTGAAGATGAAGTGAAGTCCCTTCCTATTGAAGAGGTCATTGGGGAAATAATTGATATAGAATTGGATGAAAGTGCAATATCTATTTTCGATGTGAAGACTGAACATGTCTTTGTACGGAATAGAATTGCAAGGGGACATCACCTGTTCGCACAGGCAAATTCCCTTGCAGTTGCAGTCATAAATGATGAACTTGCTTTGACGGCCAAGTCCACTATCCGGTTTACCCGCCCTGTTAAAGAAGGCGAAAGAGTGGTGGCGAAAGCAAAGGTCTTACATATTAAAGATGAAAAAGATCGTACAATGGTAGAGGTACAAAGTTATGTCGGAGGAGAGCTCGTTTTCAGGGGTGACTTCGAGATGTACCGTTCCAAAAAATCAGAAAAGGATGAAGCATAGATGAAGTTAGCCGTTGATGCAATGGGCGGAGATCATGCTCCTAAGGAAATCGTCCTCGGTGTAAAGAAGGCCCTGGAAGAATTTCAGGATATTGAAGTTCTCCTTTACGGTGATGAAAATAAAATCAAAGAGTGGCTGCCTTCACATAAGCGATTGACGATCGTACATACAGATGAAGTGATCGAAGGCACGGATGAACCTGTGCGAGCAGTAAAAAGAAAGAAGAATTCATCGATGGTCTTGATGGCACAGGCTGTAAAAAACGGGGAGGCTGATGCGTGCATTTCCGCAGGGAATACAGGCGCGCTGATGACAGCCGGATTATTCATTGTGGGAAGGATAGATGGAATTGACCGTCCTGCCCTTGCCCCGACCCTTCCGACGCTTGACGGGAAAGGCTTCCTGATGCTTGATTTGGGGGCGAATGTGGACGCAAAGCCTGAACACTTGGCTCAATACGCCATAATGGGAAGTATCTACGCTGAAAAAGTAAGAGGCATTGAACAGCCGCGGGTCGGCCTGTTAAATATCGGGACTGAAGATAAGAAGGGGAACGAGCTGACGAAGAAAGCGTTCAGTTTGATGAAGGCTGCTCCTGTTAATTTTATTGGAAATGTCGAATCAAGGGATCTATTGGAAGGTGCCGCAGATGTGGTGGTCACCGACGGTTTCACGGGGAATATGGTACTGAAAACAATTGAAGGCACCGCCCTTTCGATTTTTTCCCTGCTTAAAAAGACGCTTACTTCTTCCATTAAGAATAAAATCGCTGCCGGTCTTGTGAAAAATGATTTGAAGGAACTGAAAGGCATGCTTGATTATACAGAATATGGCGGAGCCGGTTTATTCGGTTTAAAAGCCCCTGTCATCAAAGCCCACGGTTCTTCAAATGAAGTTGCTCTGTTCAATGCGATGAGACAAGCAAGGGATATGGTAAAGAAGGACGTTTCAAATACAATCAAGGAAGCTGTAAAAGGAGGAGAAGCACATGAGTAAAATCGCATTTGTTTTCCCGGGTCAGGGCTCTCAGACAGTCGGAATGGGGAAGGAACTGGCCGAAAAGTATCCAGAGGTTGGAGGTTACTTCAAAAGAGCGGATGAAAAGCTTGGGGATGACCTTTCCTCTATTATCTTTGAGGGACCTCAGGAAGAATTGACTCAAACGACGAATGCTCAGCCGGCATTACTGACAACAAGCGTGGCGATACTGGACAGGCTGAAATCAGAAGGAATCACAGCCGATTATACAGCAGGCCACAGTCTTGGTGAATATTCTGCACTGGTTGCAGCCGGTTCCCTTTCTTTCGAAGACGCAGTTTACGCAGTGAGAAAAAGAGGGGAATTCATGGAAGAAGCCGTTCCGAGCGGTCAAGGTACGATGGCTGCAGTTCTTGGCATGGACAGAGATGTGTTAAAATCAATCACGAACTCCGTAACTGAAGAAGGTCATTCTGTTGGACTCGCCAATCTCAATTGTCCGGGACAGATTGTGATTTCAGGGACTGTAAAAGGAGTGGAAGCCGCTTCGGCACGTGCAAAAGAAGAAGGTGCCAAAAGGGTCATCCCTCTTCAAGTGAGCGGACCTTTTCACTCAGAATTAATGAAGCCGGCCGCTGAAAAATTCATTTCAATCTTAGATTCGATTGAAATCCATCATGCAGATAAGCCTGTTATCGCGAACGTTACGGCATCGCCTGTGTCAGAAGCAGAAGAGATCAAGCGTTTGCTGATTGAACAGCTGTACTCCCCGGTGCTATGGGAAGATACGGTTGAAAAGTTATTGGAACTTGGTGTGGATACTTTTATTGAAATTGGTTCGGGTAAAGTATTATCAGGTCTCATCAAAAAAGTGAATCGCAGGGTTAAAACTTACGCGGTCCAGGATGAGGCTTCCTTGACTGAAACGATTGCAAAGTTAAAGGAGGAAGCGTAAATGAAGTTGGAAGGAAAAGCGGCACTTGTTACAGGTGCATCCAGGGGGATCGGAAGAGAAATCGCGCTGGAGCTTGCCCGTGAAGGTGCCAAGGTTGCCGTCAATTATTCAGGCAGTGAAGCGAAGGCAAATGAAGTGGTCGATGAAATAAAAAGCATGGGCGGAGAAGCTTTTGCCGTTCAGTGCAATGTAGCTGACGGTGAGTCTGTCCAAACCATGGTGAAAGAAACCATCAGCCAGTTCGGGTCACTGGACATCCTGGTGAACAATGCAGGAATTACGAAAGATAATTTATTGATGCGCATGAAAGAAAGTGAATGGGATGACGTTATCAATATAAACCTGAAAGGTGTGTTCCTTTGTACCAAGGCGGCAACCCGCCAGATGATGAAACAAAGAAGCGGACGCATCATTAACATCTCATCTATTGTAGGGGTGAGCGGTAATCCAGGGCAAGCGAACTATGTGGCTGCCAAGTCAGGTGTCATCGGTTTGACGAAAACCGCTGCCAAGGAACTGGCGCCGCGTGGAATCACGGTGAATGCAGTTGCGCCCGGCTTTATTTCAACAGACATGACCGATGAGCTGCCTGAAGATGTACGCAGTGAAATGTTGAAACAGATACCATTGAATCGCATGGGAGATCCCAAGGATATAGCCGGAGTAGTAAGCTTCATTGCCTCGGATGCATCTTCTTACATGACCGGACAGACCCTTCATGTTGACGGCGGAATGGTGATGTAACCCGATTTGTGCCAATGCAAAATCAGGAAAATGATTAAATTCCGCGGATATGCTTTTCATTCCGGGTGGAAATACTCTATAATACCTTGAGGGGAGGTGACAAAAATGGCAGAAGTATTAGATCGTGTAACAAAAATCATTGTTGATCGTCTTGGTGTAGATGAATCTCAAGTAACTCTTGAAGCTTCTTTCAAAGAGGATTTAGGAGCTGACTCCCTAGATGTAGTTGAGCTTGTTATGGAACTTGAAGATGAATTCGACATGGAAATTTCTGACGATGATGCTGAGAAAATTGGCACAGTGGGTGACGCTGTGAACTACATAAAAGCAAACGCATAATCGTTCAGTTGAATGCAGGCCATTCAACCATTTCAAACTTGGCAGAATTCCTCTGCCAAGTTTTTTGTCTTTAATCAGATCTCATTGTTTGCGAGCAATAAAGTTTTTTAGTAATAAAGTGTATCCAGCTGTTGATTGGAGTGCAAGACGAAGACTCCTATCAGAGAAGCGGAAGGGCTTTGCTCAGAGGCGTGTGGCATAAGACGAATCGGCCTAGAAGGCGTTCTTTGCCTTCTTGGTCGGTTTGGCTTATGACATGTGCCTCTAAGTCCTGCAGCTAGACAGTTATACCATGGGAACGAGTGAGGAGGCTCACGGGCTGCCCGCGGAAAGCGAAGTCTTGCACGGAAATCAACATCGGCAATTAAGAGAACTGTTGATTTAAATTAACTTTTGATTATTTGTTTTATTTATCATAAACTTGATAAGTGTATATTTGAGAACCTATAGAGCAAGGTGGAGTGCTTTATGCGAAAGCATAGTAGAAACAAAGGAATGTCAAAACAAAAAAACGAGCTGAAATTCAAGAAATTCCAAGAAGAAATCGGAATTAAATTTCAGGATGAAAAACTTCTGAAACAGGCATTTACTCATTCATCCTATGTGAATGAGCATCGCAGAAAACCTTATGAAGACAACGAACGCCTTGAGTTTCTTGGCGATGCGGTGCTGGAATTGACCGTATCCCAATTCCTCTTCAAAAAATACCCGATGATGTCAGAAGGTGAATTAACCAAGCTGAGGGCCGCCATTGTTTGCGAACCCTCATTGGTGAAATTTTCAACAGAAATGAACTTCGGTGAGTTGATCCTCTTAGGCAAGGGAGAAGAGATGACCGGCGGAAGGGAAAGACCGGCACTGCTTGCTGATGTTTTTGAGGCATTCATCGGGGCGGTTTACCTTGACCAGGGCCTTGATACTGTAATCGGCGTTCTTGAAAAAGTTGTCTATCCTAAAATAAATATCGGTGCTTTTTCTCATGTGATGGATTATAAAAGCCAACTGCAGGAATTCGTACAAAGAGGGAATGCAGGCATGATTGAATACGGGATCCTCGAAGAAAGCGGCCCCGCACATAATCGGCAATTCATATCCCGTGTCTGTCTTAATGACCAGGAACTGGGGATAGGGAAAGGCCGCTCAAAAAAAGAAGCGGAGCAGCAGGCTGCTCAAAAAGCGCTTGAAATGCTAAAACAAAAGCTAGACGTAAAATAGGGGGAAAGAAGATGTTCCTCAAACAACTGGAAGTAATGGGGTTTAAGTCTTTTGCAGAAAGAATATCGGTAGAATTCGTACCGGGTGTCACGGCAGTGGTCGGACCGAACGGAAGCGGAAAGAGTAATATCATCGACGCGATCCGCTGGGTTTTGGGAGAACAGTCTGCCAAAAGCCTCCGCGGATCAAAGATGGAAGACGTGATCTTTGCAGGGAGTGACTCAAGAAAAGCACTGAATATAGCTGAAGTCACACTGGTGCTTGATAATGAGGACGGGGCACTCCCGATCGATTACAGCGAAGTAAGCGTGACTAGAAGGGTTTTCCGTTCAGGTGACAGCGAATATCTCTTGAACAAGCAGCCATGCAGGCTTAAGGATATCATCGAGTTATTTATGGACTCCGGGCTTGGAAAAGAAGCATTTTCCATCATCAGTCAGGGGAAAGTGGAAGAAATATTAAATAGTAAGCCGGAAGAAAGAAGAACCATCTTTGAAGAAGCTGCCGGTGTGTTGAAATATAAATCAAGAAAGAAGAAAGCTGAATCGAAGCTGTTTGAAACACAGGAAAACCTGAATCGTGTAAATGATATCCTTCATGAACTGGAGGGCCAAGTGGAGCCGTTGAAAATCCAGGCTTCGATGGCAAAGGATTATCTGGAAAAGAAAGAGGAACTTGAGAAATTCGAAGTGGCACTTACCGTCCATGATATCGAGGATTTACATAAACAGTGGGAAAGTCTTAGTGTGGATTTCGAGAGACACGGAAATGAGGAGCTTGCGCTTTCTTCACGTGTACAGAAAAAGGAAGCAAGCCTTGCCCAAACCCGCGATAAAATTGCGGCGCTGGATGAATCGATCACTGGCCTTCAGGAGATTTTGCTTTCAACAAGTGAAGAACTGGAAAAGCTGGAGGGAAGGAAACAGGTCCTGATCGAACGCAAGAAAAATTCTTCTTCCAATGAAACTCAACTAAAACAATCGATTGTTGAGACACAAGAACAATTGGAACGACTAACCCTGGAGAAAAAAGAATTGGTGGAGAGTTTCAAAGAAGTTGAAAGTGAAGTCTCCGGCCTTAAACAGCAGCTGACTTTGAAGCAGAGCCAGCTCAAACACTACAGCGAAAACATCGAAGAAATCATTGAGTCCTTGAAAAGCGATTATATTGAAAAGTTGAATCAGCAGGCCTCTGCCAAAAATGAAATTCAGTATCTTCAGCAGCAGCTTGAGCAGCAGTCAAGCAGAAGCGGGCGATTAGAAGCCGAAAATGAAAAGTATGTTCAACAGAGAGACGAACTTGAGAAAATTCATAAAGAATTAGCGAAGGAATTGCAGATTCAAAAAGAAAAGTTAGATGAACATATCCTTTTATTCAGAGAAGAGAAAAAGAAGCTGGAATCCGTTAAAGCGAAGTATGAAAAACAGGAAAAAACACTCTATCAGGCATATCAGTACCTACAGCAGGCCAAATCACGGAAAGAAATGCTTGAAGAGATGGAGGATGATTACTCCGGTTTCTTCCAGGGAGTAAAAGAAGTATTGAAAGCCCGTGATGGCGTCCTGACTGGAATAGAAGGTGCGGTAGCAGAATTGATCCAGGTGCCGAAGCAATATGAAACCGCGATGGAAACAGCGCTGGCGGCGTCCATGCAGCATATCGTAACTGCAACTGAAGAAGACGGCCGCAAAGCCATCGGTTACTTGAAGAAAAACCAATACGGACGCGCGACTTTCCTTCCGATGAATGTCATTAAAGGAAAATCAGTTCCTGAAAGTCAGCTCGCTATGTTAAAAGGGCATCCCTCGTTTGTTGGGGTCGGCTCGGAACTCATTGGTTATGATTCAAGGTTTGGGACAATTATGTCTAATTTGCTTGGTAATGTCCTGGTCACAAAAGATCTAAAAGGAGCAAATGAGATTGCCAAACTGGTTCAGTACCGCTACCGGCTTGTCACGCTGGAAGGGGATGTTGTCAACCCTGGAGGATCGATGAGCGGGGGGACCGTAAAGCAAAAAAAGAACTCCCTTCTTTCGAGAAAAGGCGAATTGGAAGAAATGAAAGAGAAGCTATCGGTAATGGAAACGCAGACGGAAGAGCTTCAAACACAAGTGAAATCCTTGAAGGAAGAGAGTTCTTTCAGAGAAAAGAAGCTTGAGGAAATGAGAATATCAGGTGAGCGTCAGCGTTTAAAAGAGCAGGAACTTCTCTCTCAATTAAGGGAAAATGAAATGTCCAGGCAAAATATGGATGAACGATTGTCTCTTTACGATCTCGAGAAAAAAGACTATACATCTGTCAAAGAAAAGCATGACTCCAGAACAAAGGAATTAAAGGATTTCCTAAATGAAATCCAAATTGATATAAAAGAACTGGATGAAAGAATTGAAGACTTGACGCTTCAAAAGAATTCAGATCGTACGTCCAAAGATGCGATCTCGTCTGAAATAAGCGATTTAAAAGCAGTGTTGGCTGCCCGAAATGAACAGCTCGTCAATACAAGGAATCAACTGGAGCGTGTAAAAGGAAATTCAGCTGATACTGAAAAAAGGATTAATGCATTAAAAGATGATCTTCAGTGGCTCCAGACAGAAATGAAGGACAATTTTTCCGGCGAAAATCAGCTGGTGGAAGAGGCAGAAAGATGTGCCGTGCATAAAGCCGAGACGACGGAACTTATATCCATGCGCCGTGATGAACGGTTAAAACTCCAGCAAGCTGTCGAAAGTGAAGAGCTCGATTTGAAAGAATTGAAGCGTCAGCACAAAGGACTTGTGACTGCGCTTAAAGATGAAGAAGTTAAAATTAACCGTCTTGATGTAGAGCTGGAAAACCGTCTGGATCATTTAAGAGATGAGTATATGCTTTCATTTGAAGCTGCAAAGAATGATTATCCGCTTACAATCGAGGTGGAAGAAGCGCGCAAGAAAGTAAAGCTTGTCAAATTGGCTCTTGAAGAGCTTGGTACGGTGAATATCGGTGCGATCGATGAATATGACCGTGTAAAGGAGAGGTATGATTTCCTTTTGGAGCAGAAGGAAGATTTGACCGAAGCGAAAGACACTCTGTATCAGGTCATCAATGAGATGGATACAGAGATGATCAGGCGTTTCGACCACACTTTTTCTGCAATCCAGGTAGAATTCGAGGGAGTCTTCAGAGAACTCTTTGGAGGGGGGCGTGCGGAGCTGAAACTGACGGATCCGTCAGATCTCCTTCATACGGGTGTTGATATTGTCGCACAACCTCCGGGTAAGAAACTTCAGAACCTCGGCCTTATGTCCGGAGGGGAAAGAGCATTGACTGCGATTGCTCTCTTGTTCTCGATTCTGAAAATCCGTCCTGTGCCTTTCTGTATTTTGGATGAAGTTGAAGCAGCGCTCGATGAAGCGAATGTTCAGCGATTCAGCCAGTACCTGAAGAAGTTCAGTGACGATACTCAATTTATTGTCATCACCCACCGTAAAGGGACCATGGAAGAAGCGCATGTCCTATATGGGGTGACGATGCAGGAGTCCGGTGTATCCAAGCTTGTATCCGTAAGGCTGCAGGAGACACATGAATTACTTGAAACTTAATAGGCGAGGTGTTACAAATGAGCTTTTTTAAAAAACTTAAAGATAAATTCTCTCAATCAAGTGATAATGTAACAGAAAAATTTAAAGACGGTCTGAGCAAAACCCGTAATAACTTTACTTCCAAAGTGAACGATCTTGTGGCCCGTTACCGTAAAGTGGACGAAGACTTCTTCGAAGAGCTGGAAGAAATTTTAATCGGGGCGGATGCCGGCTTCGACACTGTAATGGAACTGGTAGATGAGTTGAAAATGGAAGTGAAGCGGCGGAACATCCAGGATACCGAAGAGATCCAACCGGTAATTTCGGAGAAGCTGGTTGAAATCTATCACGGAGATAATGATGATGATAGTTCATTGAATATCCAGGAGAATGAGCTTACTGTCATTTTGTTTGTCGGAGTGAACGGTGTGGGTAAAACCACAACGATCGGAAAAATGGCTCATATGCTCAAGAGGGAAGGAAAGAATGTGGTCCTTGCAGCTGGCGATACCTTCCGAGCCGGAGCGATCGAACAATTGGAAGTCTGGGGCGAAAGAGTCGGGGTGCCTGTCATTAAACAGGCTGCCGGAAGTGACCCTGCAGCGGTCATGTTCGATGCCGTTCAATCGGCCAAGGCCAAAAAAGCGGATGTTCTGATCTGTGATACGGCCGGACGACTGCAAAACAAAGTTAACTTGATGAAAGAGCTGGAAAAAGTGAAGCGGGTCATTGAAAGGGAAGTGCCGGGTGCACCCCATGAAGTCCTGCTTGTCCTTGATGCGACCACGGGCCAGAATGCCATGATCCAGGCCAAGACATTCAAGGAAGCTACAGATGTTTCAGGGATAGTCCTTACAAAGCTAGACGGAACGGCAAAAGGCGGAATCGTCCTGGCCATCCGCAACGAACTCAACGTGCCGGTTAAATACGTCGGCCTCGGAGAAAAAATGGACGACCTCCAGCCATTCGACGCAGAAAAGTATGTATACGGCCTATTTTCAAACCTTGTTGATAACGAAGAAGAATAAAATTCAGAGAAAAGCAGCTGATACTAAAGCTGCTTTTCTTTGTGTCAGTATTTTGTTGGTAGATTCCATGCATCTATATTTCTCTTAGCTGTTGATTGAATTTCGAGACGAAGACTCCGTAAGTATAGTTTTTAGAAAACTTTCTTGCTATGCATAGAGGCGCATGTCATAAGTCAACTCGGCCATACGACTTTTAGGAAGCCCGTCGGATTTTTTATTTGCTCAGTCCCCTGCGGCTGGTCCCTCGAGGTCACAAGCTAAAACTAATATAAGTTGCAATCCATTATTCAGGATGAAACTGTGAAAATTTATCATATTCAAAACCGCTTCCAGCGATTGATTGGAGTGCAAAATGTAGACTCCTGCGGGAAAAGCGTGTTAGGTGAGACTTGTCTAGCTACGGCGGCTAGAGGCTCGAGGTCATAAGTCAAGCAAGCCAAAAAGGCAAAGAGCGCCTTTCCGGCTAGCTCGCCTTATGCCACCCGCCTCTGACCAACGCCCTTCCACTTTTCTAACCCGCAGGCAAAGCCGAGGAGGCTCACCAACCGCTGAAAGCGAAGTTTTGCACGGGAATCATTAGCGGTGTTTAGAAGACTAATTAAAATAAAACAATTCAAAAATATAGTCCGAAACCTTGACAAAAACGCGCAGAATCTGTATTCTTCATATGTAAAGGTTTTTCACTTAACAAGGAGGGATATCGTGTTAGAGAAAACAACGAGAATGAACTATCTCTACGACTTTTATCAATCTTTGTTAACCCCAAAGCAAAGAAGCTACATGTCCCTCTATTACCTGGACGACTTCTCACTGGGTGAAATCGCTGAAGAATACGGGGTTTCAAGACAAGCTGTCTATGATAACATCAAACGTACGGAAGCGATGCTGGAGGAATATGAAGAAAAGCTTTTATTATTTAAGAAGTTTCAAGAACGCAACGAGATTCTTGCTCAATTAAGAAAAAGTATAGAAGACTCATCAATTGATTCTTCTGTCTGTCTGAAACTCATTGATGAACTTGAAATATTGGATTAGGAGGCGGCATGAATGGCATTTGAAGGTTTAGCCGACCGACTGCAAGGTACAATTCAAAAAATCCGCGGAAAAGGAAAGATTTCTGAAGCGGACGTTAAAGAAATGATGCGTGAAGTTCGTCTTGCGCTTCTCGAAGCGGACGTTAATTTTAAAGTGGTTAAGCAATTTGTTAAGAAAGTAAGCGAACGTGCTGTAGGGCAGGAAGTCATGAAAAGTCTTACGCCCGGCCAGCAGGTCATCAAAGTGGTGCAGGAAGAGCTTACTGAATTAATGGGCGGGGAACAGAGTCAGATTGCCGTGGCTAAGAGGCCTCCTACCGTCATCATGATGGTTGGTCTGCAGGGTGCCGGTAAAACGACCACCACTGGTAAACTTGCAAACCTGCTCCGGAAGAAACATAATCGCAAACCGCTTCTTGTAGCGGCAGATATCTACAGACCGGCTGCCATCAAACAGCTGGAGACAGTCGGAAAGCAGTTAAGCCTGCCTGTCTTCTCTTTGGGGGATCAAGTTAGTCCGGTTGAAATTGCGAAGCAGGCGATCGAGAAAGCAAAAGAAGAGCATCATGATTATGTACTCATCGATACCGCGGGCCGTCTGCATATTGACGAAAACCTGATGGGAGAATTGAAGGAGATCAAGGAACTTTCAACTCCAGATGAAATTTTCCTCGTTGTCGATGCGATGACAGGTCAGGATGCTGTCAATGTGGCACAAAGTTTCGACGATGCCCTTGGCATCAGCGGCGTCGTATTGACCAAACTTGATGGTGACACCCGGGGCGGGGCGGCTTTATCGATCCGCTCAGTCACGCAAAAACCGATCAAGTTCGTCGGTATGGGTGAGAAGATGGATGCACTCGAACCTTTCCATCCGGAACGAATGGCTTCCAGGATCCTCGGCATGGGTGATGTCCTGTCATTAATCGAAAAAGCACAGGCTAATGTCGATGAAGAAAAAGCCAAAGAACTGGAACAAAAGATGCGTACCATGTCTTTCACATTTGATGATTTCCTTGACCAGCTGGGACAGGTAAGACAGATGGGTCCTCTCGATGAATTATTGAAAATGATGCCGGGAGCGAACAAGATGAAAGGCCTGGACAAGCTGCAGGTCGATGAAAAGCAGATCAGTCATGTTGAAGCGATCATTCAATCGATGACTAAGAATGAAAAGATTCATCCTGAAACCATCAATGCAAGCCGCCGTAAACGGATTGCAAAAGGAAGCGGTACATCCATTCAGGAAGTGAACCGTCTTCTGAAGCAGTTTGAAGACATGAAAAAAATGATGAAACAAATGAGCGGCATGCAGGGAAAAGGGAAGAAAAAAGGGATGAAGTTCCCATTTATGTAGGCTATTCCGTTCAATTTTTGCAAAAAAAATTGAACTGTTAAGAAAAAACACTTTACAAACAAAATACACATTTGATATCATACTAACTTGTGTGAAACTATTCGGAGGTGCTTTAATAATGGCAGTAAAAATCAGATTAAAACGTATGGGAGCAAAAAAATCTCCTTTCTATCGTATCGTAGTAGCAGATTCACGTTCACCACGTGATGGACGTCAAATCGAAACAGTTGGAACTTACAACCCGGTTGCTAAGCCAGCTGAAGTGAAAATCGATGAAGAGCTTGCTCTTAAATGGCTTTCAAATGGTGCTAAACCATCTGACACAGTTCGTAACTTATTCTCAAAACAAGGCATTATGGAAAAATTCCACAATGCTAAGAACAGCAAGTAATCGATCAAATCGATGAAAGATCTTATTCTAACGATTGTGCAGCCCTTGGTCGACCGTCCTGAAGATGTCCGTATCGAAATGGAAGAAGGTTCAAACGGAATAACCTATAAGTTGTCCGTGCATCCTGAGGACATGGGAAAGGTAATCGGGAAGCAGGGGAGAGTAGCTAAATCGATTCGAACTGTGGTATATGCTGCAGCAGGATCTTCACAACAGAAGAAAATCTTCTTGGAAATAGTTGAATAACCGCTGATCAATGCGTTTCAACTTTAACTTGGAGAACAGGGGACTGACCCAAAAGGTTCATAAAGCCTTATCAAGTCAGTCCCTTTTTTCATATCCAAAACGAGACTCCCTAAGAATAAGCCCTTTTCACCAAGACATCTCTGGGGGTGAAATAAGGAGGGACGATAGTTGAATATTTTACATACGATCACCGTGAAGCAAGTGCTGACTTTAAGAACGAAAGAAGACCTGAACAAACGCTATGAAGACCAAAAGTTCCAATTGAAGCGGGAACATGAACAGCTTCAATTTGAATGGAAAAAAATTGAACGCGCGAAGAAATATCCTTCTCAAAAACTCAGCCAGCATTTTCAAAAGGAAATGGAAGAAAAACTTGAAAAGATCAAGCTTTTGGATTTTCAGCTGGAGCAGCTGGCCATCCTGCCGATCGGCAGTGAATTGAAAGAAAAAGAAGTTCAAGGTATGATTGATATTCAAGTTGGTGACAATTGGGATGAAGCGGCATTGTCTAAAACAATCATCGTAGAAGATGGAATTATAAAAGAAATTCGGTAACAACTAGAGGTGGAAATATGGAAAAATGGTTTAATGTAGGTAAAATTGTGAATACACACGGTGTCAAAGGAGAATTGAAAGTGGTATCCAGTACAGACTTTCCTGAAGAGCGGTATCAAAAAGGCAACACACTTCATCTTTTCCTTCCCGAAAAAAAAGAGCCCATTGAGGTAATTATCGCCTCACACAGGACGCATAAAAATTTTGACCTTCTGACATTTGAGGGATATAACGATATCAATCAGGTTGAAGCATTCAAAGAAGGTATACTTAAGGTACAGGAAAATCAACTGCAGTCACTTGAAGAAGGCGAGTATTATTATCATGAAATCATCGGCTGCAAAGTTGTGACCGGCGATGGTACAGAATTGGGGACGGTCAAGGAGATTCTGAGTCCTGGAGCGAACGATGTATGGGTCGTGAAGGGGGAAAGAGGGAAAGAGCACTTGATTCCTTTTATTGAGGATGTGGTCAAGGAAGTCGATCTCGAAAAAGGATTGATCCTGATTGAACCGATGGAAGGGCTTCTTTCATGATGAAAATTGATGTATTATCACTATTTCCTGCAATGTTTGAGGGTATATTTGGAGAGTCTATTCTGAAAAAAGCCAATGAAAAGCAGGCTGTTACGTATAATGTGGTCAATTTTCGCGGGTTTGCTGACAATAAACATGGCCAGGTTGATGATTATCCATATGGAGGCGGAGCAGGCATGGTCCTCAAGCCTCAGCCGATCTTTGATGCGGTGGAAAGCTTGAAGAATGAAAATGAATCAAAACCGCGTGTCATACTTATGTGTCCCCAGGGGGAGCGTTACACTCAGTCAAAAGCAGAGGAATTGGCGAAGGAAGAGCATCTCATTTTTATCTGCGGGCATTATGAGGGATATGATGAAAGAATCAGGGAACATGTCGTCACCGATGAGATTTCGATTGGAGACTATGTGCTGACAGGCGGGGAGCTGGGCGCGATGGTTGTCATCGACAGTGTCGTCAGGCTTCTCCCGGGGGTCCTGGGTAACGAAGATTCGCCTGTGAAGGATTCCTTCTCATCCGGACTTCTGGAGCATCCCCATTATACGCGTCCTGCTGATTTCAGGGGAATGAAAGTCCCTCCTGAGCTGATCTCCGGCAACCATCGCCTGATAGAAGAGTGGAGAGAGAAAGAAAGCTTAAGGAGGACATTTGAAAGAAGACCTGACCTATTGGAAAACCAAACTTTATCCGAAAAACAAAAACGATGGATAGAGGAATGGGAAAAGTCTAGATAATCTATTGCATCCTGATATTCAGTATGTTAATATATTCTTTGTGGCTTGAGGGCTATTCCTCAAATCACTGATCCCGATGTTCCGCTGCAATCCATCGCTTTTGTAAGAGCATCTGTTGGAAGGAGTTGAATAAGATGCACAAATTAATCGAAGATATTACTAAAGAACAGCTTCGCTCTGATCTACCATCTTTCCGTCCTGGTGATACAGTACGTGTACACGTTAACATCGTTGAGGGTACTCGTGAACGTATTCAGGTATACGAAGGTGTAGTAATCAAACGCCGCGGAGGCGGTATCAGCGAAACATTCACTGTTCGTAAAATTTCTTACGGTGTAGGTGTTGAACGTACTTTCCCGGTACACACACCTAAGATTGCTAAGTTGGAAGTTATTCGTCGCGGTAAAGTCCGTCGTGCGAAACTTTACTACTTGCGTAACCTTCGCGGTAAAGCGGCTCGTATTAAAGAAATTCGATAATCAAGATTGTTTGAAAAGGAGCTTGGAGACAAGCTCCTTTTCTTCTTGTTTAACCGCTCATATCTAAAGGGATGAGTCCGACGGGGGCCAGGTGCGCACCCTGCTGGACAGATCCGGTCTGCAATCGATAAACTGTAAGATTGGGGCTAATGGAGTAATTCCACCTTTTATAATGAGAAAAAAAGGATTTTCTAGTAGAATAGAAAAAGATAGGAAATTACATTGGGTGGTGGATGTGTTGGTTAAAGAGAAAAACGAATGGTGGGAGTGGATGAAAGCCCTCTTGATTGCGGTGGGTCTGGCAGCTATTATCAGATATTTTTTATTTGCACCGATCGTGGTAGACGGCTTATCTATGACACCTACTTTGGAAAATGGGGACCGTATGATTGTCAACAAGCTTGGTGATCCGGACCGTTTCGATATCGTCGTTTTTCATGCCCCGGAGCACAAGGATTATATCAAACGTGTGATAGGGCTTCCTGGAGATAAAATAGAGTATAAAAACGATACATTATATGTGAATGGCAAGGCTATTAAAGAACCTTATTTGCAAGAATATAAAGATCAGGTCAGCGAAGGGCCTTTAACGGAAGATTTCTCCCTGAAGGACATTATTGACAGGGAAACCGTACCGGAAGGCGAAATTTTCGTAATGGGTGATAACCGGAGATTCAGCAAGGACAGCCGTCATATCGGGACTGTTCCTTTTGAAGAGGTAATCGGCGACACCAAGTTCATCTATTGGCCTGTTAAAGATATAGGAATAGTGGAATAATAGTAAAAATGTAAGTTTGGAGGTGGTCATATGACGATTCAATGGTTTCCTGGACATATGGCTAAAGCCCGCAGGCAGGTAACAGAGAAATTAAAGCTGGTCGATATCGTCATCGAACTGGTGGATGCACGCATCCCTTTATCATCGAGGAACCCCATGATTGAAGAAATCATAGGCCAGAAACCGCGTCTGGTCCTGCTTAATAAAGCAGATATGGCCGATCCCGTGAAAACAGATCAGTGGATTACATATTTTGAGGAACAGGGCATCAAAGCACTTGCTGTCAACGCGCAGGGCGGTAAAGGGCTTCATTCCATCGTCCAGTCAGCGAAAGATATACTCAAAGAAAAGTTTGACCGCATGAAATCCCGCGGTATGAGACCGCGTGCCATAAGAGCGATGATTGTCGGTATACCCAATGTCGGTAAATCAACTTTAATCAATCGTCTGGCGAAAAAGAATATTGCCAAGACAGGGAATACCCCGGGGGTGACGAAAGCCCAGCAGTGGATTAAAGTGGGCAAGGAACTCGAACTTCTTGATACCCCTGGAATATTGTGGCCGAAATTTGAAGATGAAAGTGTAGGCTATAAACTTGCTCTTACAGGGGCAATAAAAGATACGATTTTGAATTTACAGGATATCGCTTTATTCGGATTGAATTTCCTTGAGGCCAACTATCCTGAGCGCTTGAAAGATCGCTACAGCCTTGATGAGATACCCGAAGAGATCCTGGCGAAATTCGATGCAGTCGGTAAGAAGCGCGGATGCCTGATGGCTGGAGGAGAAGTTGATTATGACAAGACTTCCGAAGTCATCATCCGGGATATAAGGAATGTTCAGCTTGGTCCGATGACGTTTGACATGATTAAAGAATTGGAAAGTGGCGATATATAATAAACAGAGGCTCTTTAAAGAGATGAACGCTCTTTTTGGAAGCCTCTTTATTTTATTGAATCATTTCCGATAATAAGAAAAGGAGAACGACCTAATTGGATATCAACAGTATGACAATAAATGAAATCAAGTCGCTAGTGGAAAATATATCTTCAAATGACCCACTATTTGAGCAATTACATAGTGATAATAGAAAAGGTGTACAAAAAATTTTAGAAAGCCGCAAACGCAAACTCCAAAAGCTGAAAAAAGAAAAAGAAGAGTTTGTAAAGCTGACTTTATTTGAAAAAAAGCTTTTTAATGAAGGTTTTTCGTTGATTGCCGGTATAGATGAAGTCGGCAGGGGCCCGTTGGCAGGGCCTGTGGTTGCCGCTGCGGTTATATTGCCCGGCGAGTTTTATCTGCCAGGTCTGAATGACAGTAAAAAGCTGTCTGTATCAAAACGGGACGAGTATTTCCAAATCATACAGGAAAAAGCTCATTCCATTGGAATCGGAATGATTGAGCCAGGGGAAATCGATACAATTAATATTTATGAGGCGACTAAGAAAGCAATGCTTCTTGCCATTTCAAATCTTGATTGCAATCCTGATTATCTTTTAATCGATGCGATGAAACTTCAGACGCCATACCCGCAGGAATCGATCATCAAAGGTGATTCTAAAAGCATTTCAATCGCCGCAGCTTCGGTCATTGCCAAAGTCACACGTGACAATCTGATGAAAGAATACGCCGCGCAATACCCAGGCTATGGGTTTGAACAAAATGCAGGTTATGGGACGAGAGAGCATTTAGAAGGACTTCGTTTAAAAGGAATCACACCGATACACAGAAGGAGTTTTGCTCCTGTTAAAGATTATGAACTAAAAGGGTGAGGGAGTAATGAAAATGAATGATATTCAAGGCGCATACAATTCTCAAGCTTCATCCAAAATGACCAGCGGACCGTTTGCTCTTCAAAACGGAAGAATCCTTCATGTTACTGTAGGGAAGCTCCTTGGTGAAGGGATGGCGGAGGTGTCGGCAGCAGGACGGAAATTCATCGCGAAGCTCGATGCACCTCTAGAGGCAGGCAGGGAGTACTGGATGAGAGTACAACAGACCGAGGATGTGTTGAGCCTGAATGTGATTCAACGAATTTCAGGAATGAAAGATAGTATGGAAGCGGCGCAAGCGTTGATCCGTCAATTTCATTATCAGACATCTGACAAAACACTTCTGGATTCAGTCAGCAAATTGATTGACAACGACATTCCGATCACAGGTGAATTGATGAAGTTTATATCTGAAAAAGTAAATGGGGAAAACGCGAATATAAGGCTTCCAGTATTGATGCATATGCTGAAAGCCCGTCTGCCATTGTCAGATAAGGTGTTGTTATCCCTTGAGGCAGGAAAGGGTCAGGAAACAATCAGCGGGCTCCTGAACAGACTGAAAGAACGTCTGTCAGCCTTGGGAGGCGCTCATGATACTCTGGAGCTGATTAAAAGGATCCAGAACCCACTGGGATCATACTTTTCCAAGCAAATGACGGTTAAAGCAATGGTGAATGCTTTGAATCAGTCTGAACCCTTTTCCGTAAGGCATGCGAGTTATGAATTATTACAATCCCTAGGTATCCTGCCCAAGGGTACAAGATTCCAGAATATGGAATCAGAGTTGAGCCTTGCTCTTTCATCCTCCATTCAGAAAAACGGAGCAACTCCCAAACAGATTCTAGATTTAATCGGCAGCATGAGGGATCTGCTTTCTCACCCGCTGAATGGTGCCCTGCAGCATGATATTGATGGGGTGATTTCTGCATTAACCAAGGAATCCGGCAGGGGAGGCAAGGCAAATAAGGCCATGGTAGATCTAGCGTTGAACACCATCCACAGGCATTCACCCGCACTCTCAAAAGAAGGTGCAATGGAAAGGATTATCGGAAATTTAGTGGATTTGATGAAAGGTTCAGATAAGCAGCTTCTGGAAAAGAATTATTCTGCTATGCTTTTAAAATGGGAGATGAGTCCCTCTCTTTCGAATGAAGGAAAGATATTCAACATGCTGAATGCAGGTATTGAAGAAGGAATGATGTCCACCCTGAAAGGTAAAGAGCTGGGGCAGGTCTTAAAAAGGATGATTCAGACTCTCGGTTTGAATTTTGAATCACAGCTCCATAGTCAGCCGGATGCTGATTTTCAACCTCTTAAAGAGAAACTGATCAGGCTGATCATTCAGAACCCTGTCCCGGAAGTACGGGAGCTTGCAGAAAAGCTTGTCCATAAATTGAATCATCCTGCATTGGTGTCATGGGAGCAGTCATCCGTATTGAATATCATCCAGCAGTTCCCGCTCTATTTATTCGGTCGGCAGACAGATATTACTGTACAGTGGACGGGCAGGGAGAAGGAAAAAGGCAGGATAGACAGTGACCACTGCCGAATTCTGTTCTATCTTCATTTAGGAAATTTAAATGAAACGCTTGTTGATATGAACGTTCAAAATAGAATCATTTCCCTGACAATCTGGAATGAAAATGAAGGAATGAACGATTTAGCCCAATCATATATTCCAGTCCTTAAGGAATCCCTTCAACCGATGGATTATCAACTTACTTCAGTGAAATTCAAGAAAGTGAATGACCAGGACTCCATATCCCAAAAAAGAATACACGAGATGCAGGCAATCACTTATTCGGGAGTTGATATGAAAATATGACATCATTTCCAAGAAAAGAAGCAGTCGCACTCGGCTATGATCAATCCTCGGAGTCAGCGCCGAGAGTGTTGGCCAAAGGGAAAGGGATCATTGCCGAGAATATCATTTTGAAGGCTGCTGAAAACGGTGTTGCTATTCAGGAAGATGAAAGCCTGTTAGCATTGTTGGGCAAGATCGATGTCGGCGAATCGATACCTGAAGAGCTTTATGGGGCTGTAGCCGAGGTATTTGCTTTTGTATATAAATTGGATAAAGAAATCGGGAAAAGAAAAACCTGATAATTGGAAATAGTGAAAAAAGGGCGAAAAATAACTTTACAAGTATAATAAAATGCTGCAAAAATTAACTAATTAACCCGGTAAATATTGTGAAAAAGTGCAATCTCTGTTCAGAATTTTTAAATTAATATAATATTTTTAGCATAATGGTAGACAGATAATCTGTCATTTTATACAATGAAAGCGCAGTCTATTTTTTGAAGAGTTTGATAGGAGGATGGAAAATGAATATCCATGAATATCAAGGTAAAGAAATCCTCAGAAATTACGGGGTGTCCGTACCAAATGGTAAAGTGGCTTTCACTGCTGAAGAAGCAGTAGAAGCGGCTAAAACGCTTAATTCCAGCGTTTATGTAGTAAAAGCACAAATCCACGCA
Source organism: Rossellomorea oryzaecorticis (assembly GCF_045897515.1). NCBI lineage: Bacteria > Bacillati > Bacillota > Bacilli > Caryophanales > Bacillaceae > Rossellomorea > Rossellomorea oryzaecorticis. The sequence continues at coordinate 242,359 of NZ_JBJOSA010000002.1, forward strand.
GGAGGTCGCGGAAAAGCTGGCGGTGTCAAAATCGCTAAGAGCCTTGACGAAGTGCGTACATATGCAGAAGAGTTAATTGGAAAGACTTTGGTCACTCATCAGACAGGCCCGGAAGGTAAGGAAGTAAAGCGCTTACTTATCGAAGAGGGCTGTGACATCAAGAAAGAATACTATGTCGGCCTGGTTTTGGACCGAGCGACTTCACAGGTTGTCCTGATGGCATCCGAGGAAGGCGGAACGGAAATCGAAGAGGTGGCGGCAGCTACTCCAGAAAAAATCTTCAAGGAGTATATTGACCCGGTGGTCGGGCTGACTGGTTTCCAGGCACGCCGTATCGCATTCAACATCAATATCCCAAAAGAACTTGTCAACAAAGCGGCTAAGTTCATGCTTGGACTTTACAACGTTTATATCCAAAAGGATGCTTCAATTGTTGAAATCAACCCATTGGTCGTTACAGGCGATGGAAATGTAATGGCTCTTGATGCGAAATTCAACTTCGATTCAAACGCATTATACCGTCAAAAGGATGTCATGGAATTACGTGACCTTGAAGAAGAGGATGCAAAAGAAATCGAAGCTTCTAAATACGACTTAAGTTATATTTCTCTCGATGGAAACATCGGCTGCATGGTAAATGGAGCAGGTCTTGCAATGGCAACGATGGATATCGTCAAGCATTATGGCGGAGATCCGGCTAACTTCCTTGATGTTGGGGGCGGTGCAACTGCTGAGAAAGTAACGGAAGCATTCAAAATCATCCTTTCAGATGAAAATGTGAAAGGGATCTTTGTCAATATCTTTGGCGGAATCATGAAATGTGACGTCATTGCCACTGGTGTTGTTGAAGCAGCTAAGCAAATCGGACTTGAAGTACCATTGGTTGTAAGACTTGAAGGTACAAATGTGGACCTTGGTAAAGAAATCCTTAATAAGTCCGGATTGAATATTATTGCAGCTGAATCAATGGCAGACGGCGCACAAAAAATCGTTGAGCAAGTAGGCTAAGAAAGGCGGGGGAAAAATGAGCGTATTTATTAACAAGGATACAAAGGTTGTTGTACAGGGAATCACTGGTTCAACAGCTCTATTCCATACAAAGCAAATGCTTGAATACGGTACACAAATCGTAGCGGGTGTTACACCTGGTAAAGGCGGAACCGAGGTTGAGGGCGTACCTGTCTTCAATACTGTGGAAGAAGCTAAGAAAGCTACCGGCGTCAATGCTTCGGTCATCTATGTTCCAGCTCCATTTGCAGCAGATGCAATCATGGAAGCTGTTGATGCTGAACTTGATTTGGCAATTTGTATAACAGAACATATCCCGGTACTGGATATGGTCAAGGTAAAGCGTTATATGGAAGGAAAGAAAACTCGTCTTGTAGGACCGAACTGTCCTGGAGTCATTACTCCTGAAGAATGTAAGATTGGTATTATGCCAGGATACATTCATACAAAAGGACATGTGGGAGTTGTTTCACGTTCCGGCACTTTGACGTATGAAGCAGTTCATCAGCTTTCACAGGCTGGCATCGGTCAGTCAACTGCTGTCGGTATCGGGGGAGACCCGGTTAACGGCACTGACTTCATTGATGTTTTAAAAGCATTCAATGAGGACGAAGATACCTATGCTGTCATCATGATCGGTGAAATCGGAGGAACAGCCGAGGAAGAAGCAGCTGAATGGATCAAAGCCAATATGACTAAGCCTGTTGTAGGATTCATCGGTGGACGCACTGCGCCTCCTGGAAAGCGTATGGGACATGCAGGTGCCATCATTTCAGGCGGAAAAGGAACAGCTGATGAAAAGATCCGCGTAATGAATGAATGCGGTATTCAAGTTGCTCCTACCCCTTCAGACATGGGAGAAACATTAATCAAGGTCCTTAAAGAAGAAGGAATTTTCGAAAAGTGTAAAACACATTAATTTTCATATAAGAGGCTGGGCCCTTAGCTTTCAGCCTCTTATTCCTATTTTGAATCAACTAATCAGCAGGAGGTTTTTAATGAAGGAAATCACACGTTTACTATTTCATATGCAGCACTGCAGGGGTCTTGGAATCAAAGGAACAAAACGACTGCTTTCGCAAATATCCGACCCGTTGATGATCTACAGTTTATCCTCTTCCACCATCAAGCGCTTATCAGGCTCCACAGCCCCTAATACTGAATTATTCCATAGCGATTTTCACAATTTCCAGATTGATCATTATGAAGAATACTACCAGAATAACGATATCCATTGGTTATCAATTTATGACGAAGATTACCCCGAATTATTAAAAAATGTTTATGACCCTCCTTTTGTTCTTTTTATTAAAGGCAGAAGGGAACTCCTGAAATTCCCCAATAAGCTTGCTGTGGTAGGGTCAAGGCAGGCCACCTCCTATACTGAAGATAATCTCAGGACTATGATGCCGGGGCTGGCAAGAAAAAATATCGTGATTGTCAGCGGCCTTGCCAGGGGTGCTGACACGATTGCACATAAAACAGCAATCCGCTCAGGCGGTCATACCATAGGGGTCATTGCAGGTGGATTCCACCACATATACCCCAGTGAAAACAACAAGCTTGCCGAGTACATGATGAAGCAGCAACTCCTCATTTCTGAATACCCTCCTGAAACGAAACCGCAAAAATGGCATTTCCCATTTAGAAACAGAATCATAAGCGGCCTTTCCCGTGCAATTTTGGTGACTGAAGCACAAAAAAAGAGCGGTACGTTTATTACAGCTGATTATGCTTTGAATGAGGGCAGGGAAATCCTGTGCATTCCGGGTTCAGTTAACCAAAAGCTCTCAGAAGGGACAAATGCCTTGATAAAAGAAGGAGCAAAGATGGTATTATCAATAGAAGACATTTTTTTCGAGCTCGATGTATAAAGTTACAGAAATTTATATACAATCATGTAATAAAGTTGCTGTTTTTCCATCAAATAGAGAAATTAACGCATTAATTTATACAAAAAGGTTGCAATTCTTTGTAAACTGTTATACATTTTGCAACAGGTATCGAAAACAATAGAAGAGAACTTAAGAAGTTTACTGGAGCAGCGGCTCCGCACTGAATGGGTACTGTATAGAAGAATGTGAAACCGTTTACGCCGGTGTTTTTATACAGGTTTAAAAATAGACAGTGAATTATTTTCCTCTTCAAGGAGGCATATTGGATGGCAGATTATTTAGTAATAGTGGAATCGCCGGCAAAGGCGAAAACGATTGAACGTTATTTAGGAAAAAAATATAAAGTACGTGCCTCCATGGGACACGTAAGAGATTTACCCAAGAGTCAAATGGGTGTAGATGTCGAAAAAGAATTCGAACCTAAGTATATAACGATACGCGGGAAAGGCCCTGTGTTGAAAGAACTGAAAACAGCCGCTAAAAAAGCAAAAAAGATTTTTCTGGCGGCCGACCCCGATAGAGAAGGGGAAGCGATTGCCTGGCATCTCGCCCACAGTCTGGATATGGACACGGACTCACAGTGCCGGGTAGTTTTCAATGAAATCACAAAAGATGCGATAAAAGAGTCATTTAAGCATCCCCGCCCGATCAATATGGATCTTGTCGATGCTCAGCAGGCTCGAAGAATACTAGACAGGCTGGTCGGATATAACATCAGTCCCTTGCTTTGGAAGAAGGTAAAGAAGGGACTGAGTGCCGGCAGGGTTCAATCTGTTGCAGTGAGGCTGATCATAGACCGCGAAAACGAAATCAAAAATTTCGAGCCGGAAGAATATTGGTCCATCGAAGCAGAATTTAAAAAAGACAAAGAAACATTCCAGGCATCCTTCTATGGGATTGATGGAAAAAAAGTGGACTTGAAGACGGAAGAAGAAGTGAAGTCAGTGCTTGCACAAGTAAAAGGGAAATCCTTTGAAGTGAACAAGGTGACGAAAAAAGAAAGAAAGCGTAATCCAGCGCCTCCTTTTACAACTTCCTCACTCCAGCAGGAAGCGGCAAGGAAATTGAACTTCCGTGCCAAGAAAACGATGATGCTTGCGCAGCAGTTATATGAAGGTATTGCGCTGGGCAAAGAAGGTACAGCCGGTTTGATCACTTATATGCGAACCGATTCTACGCGAACTTCAGAAGTGGCTCAAAAAGAAGCAAACGAATTCATCACCTCGAAATATGGTGCGGATTTTGTAAGACAATCGGAAAGAAAAGAAAAGAAACAGCAAAAAGCGCAGGACGCACATGAAGCAATCCGTCCTACAAGCACATTGAGGGACCCCGGTTCGGTAAAAGAGTTCCTTTCAAGAGACCAATACCGCTTGTATAAACTGATATGGGAACGTTTTGTTGCCAGCCAGATGGCACCCGCCATCATGGACACCATGAGTGTAGACCTGGTGAATGGACCAGTCTATTTCAGGGCAAACGGCTCAAAAGTGAAATTCCCGGGATTCATGAAGGTATATGTAGAAGGCTCTGACGACCAAAAGGAAGAAAAAGATAATCTACTGCCAGAGCTGAAAGAAAACGATAAAGTGAAGAGTGAATTAATCGATCCTAAACAGCACTTCACTCAACCACCTCCAAGGTATACGGAGGCAAGGCTTGTCAAGACGCTTGAAGAACTGGGAATAGGCCGCCCGTCCACTTACGCGCCTACACTTGATACAATCCAAAGAAGGGGATATGTCTCCCTTGATAATAAAAGGTTTGTTCCAACCGAACTTGGAGAAATTGTTTTAGAACTTGTAAGAGAGTTCTTCCCGGAAATCATTGATGTGGAATTCACTGCCAACATGGAAAGAAGCTTGGATGATATTGAAGATGGAAAAGTGAAATGGGAAAGAATCATTGATGAATTCTATAGGGATTTCGAGAAACACTTGGTCATTGCTGAAAATGAAATGGAAAAAATCGAGATCCGTGATGAGCCTGCAGGCGAAGACTGCGAGCAGTGCGGACATCCCATGGTCTTCAAGATGGGCCGGTATGGAAAGTTCATGGCATGCAGCAATTTCCCAGACTGTCGGAACACAAAGCCGATCGTGAAAGAAATAGGCGTTAAATGCCCTAAGTGTGAGAAAGGAAATATAATAGAAAGAAAAAGCAAAAAGAAACGGATTTTTTACGGATGTGATCAATATCCGGAATGTGATTTCCTTTCATGGGATAAACCGATCGAAAGAAAATGTCCGAAATGCTCTGAACTGCTTGTTGAGAAGAAGCTTAAAAAAGGTAATCAGATACAGTGTACAAACTGCGATTACAAGGAAGAACCGCAAAAATAAGAAGGAAGTCAGCAAAAAAGATTGCTTCTTTCCTGCGGTACTTATACAATGTAACGAGGGACTGTCCCAAAAGGCAATCATTCAATTGCCTGCCGGGTCAGTTCTTTTCTGTTTTGATTATGTTGTAAATGAATTATCATTTTTGTAGAAATTATACAAAAGGCATTCCTTGATCTTTATTCCCTATTTCAGTGAGGGAGTTACAGCAAGTAAAATGACAGAATGCTTTTAAGTTTTTAAACCATTTATGTTGTTATACAATTCAAATTGGATATGATGAAATTATGGGAATGCGCAGGAGAGCGGTTTACCCGAGGGTGTCGGAAACAATTCAGAACTTTGTGAAAAAAATGTAAAATTAATTGCATGGGCAGCAAGGTTGTGTTACTATTTAGTAGCCCTTGTGAGGTGTTCACTATATGTCAAATACTTTATCTGAACAATTACAGTCTTTTATTGAATATTTACAAATAGAAAAGCAATATTCCACCTATACTTTTGAACAATATCGTCATGATATAGAGGAGTTCTACGTATTTATGAAAGAACAGGGTCTTCATTCCCTGAAAGATGTGGAATATTCAGATGCGAGGCTCTTCTTAACCGTCCTTCATGAACGAAAGCTGATGAGAGCCTCCATTTCAAAAAAAATATCGAGCCTCAGAAGTTTTTACCGATTTCTTAATCGTGAAGAAATGCTTGAAACAAACCCTTTTTCTTTTGTCAATCTTCCCAAAAAGGAAAAGCGGCTCCCAAGATTCTTTTACGAGGAAGAAATACAGGTCCTGCTGGAGGCTTGTAACGGAGAATCGTTATTGGATCTCCGCAACAAAGCACTCTTTGAACTTTTATACGGAACCGGGATCCGTGTGAGTGAATGTGCGAATCTTCAGATGAAGGATATAGATCTGGCATTATCCACGATCCTTGTAAAAGGGAAAGGGAATAAAGAAAGGTATGTCCCTTTCGGTAGCTTTGCTCAAGATGCATTGACTGCATACATAAACCAATCACGGCCATCGCTTATGAAAGATCAAATTCATTCAGCCGTATTTGTCAATCAGCGGGGCGGGGCCCTTACTTCAAGGGGAATCCGGCTTATCCTGAATAAGATCATTGAAAATGCATCCTTAAAAGGCAAAATCACTCCGCATAAATTAAGACACACCTTTGCTACTCATTTATTGAATAATGGCGCGGACCTCAGGTCTGTGCAGGAACTTTTGGGGCATGCTGATCTATCTGCAACCCAGGTCTACACGCATGTGACGAAAGATCAGTTAAGAAAAACATATCTGGCACATCATCCGCGTGCTTAAAATTGGAGGTCATACAATGGAACAATTCCACGCAACCACTATCTTTGCTGTACAGCATAAAGGCGAGTGTGCCATGTCCGGAGACGGCCAGGTGACATTCGGAAATGCAGTCGTGATGAAACATACTGCAAAAAAAGTGCGCAAACTGTTCAATGGGAAAGTGCTGGCCGGCTTTGCCGGCTCGGTTGCGGATGCTTTTACATTGTCTGAGAAGTTTGAAGGGAAACTCCATGAATTCAACGGCAACCTGCAGCGTGCTGCTGTAGAGCTTGCAAAGGAGTGGCGCAGTGACAAAGTATTGAGAAAGCTTGAAGCAATGCTGATTGTCATGGATGAAAAACATTTGCTTCTTGTATCCGGAACAGGAGAAGTCATTGAGCCGGATGATGGGATCTTAGCGATTGGTTCAGGCGGGAATTATGCATTATCAGCCGGACGTGCATTGAAGCAGTATTCTGGAGAGCACCTGTCTGCAAGGGAAATTGCGAAAGCATCACTGCAGATCGCAGCTGATATATGTGTTTATACCAATGAACAAATCATTGTAGAAGTGTTGGAATAGCTCAAAAAAATTTTTTCACACGATAGAAAAGTTAGGAGTGTGTCATTTGAAAAATAATGCTGAGCAATTGACCCCAAGACAGATCGTTGAAAAATTAGATCAATATATTGTAGGGCAAAAAGATGCGAAGAGAGCTGTGGCGGTCGCGCTAAGGAACCGTTACAGAAGAAGTCTTCTGACAGAAAACATTAAAGATGAAGTAATTCCGAAAAACATCCTCATGCTTGGCCCCACAGGGGTAGGTAAAACGGAGATAGCAAGAAGGATTGCTAAATTGGTACGTGCCCCTTTTGTGAAGGTTGAAGCAACAAAATTCACTGAAGTCGGCTATGTAGGCCGTGACGTGGAATCGATGGTAAGGGACCTTGTAGAAACGGCTGTAAGGCTTGTTAAAGAGGAGAAGATGGCAGGAGTGCGCGAGCGTGCTGCTGAAAACGCTGAAATCCGCCTTGTTGAACTGCTTGTCCCTTCAAAGAGGAAGTCGTCTTCCTACAAAAACCCTTTTGAAATGATTTTTGGAGGCAACGGAAACGGCCAGCCTTCCGATGAAGATCAGGAAAAGCAGGAAGAGTTGTCTTTGAGGGAGCAAAGAAGAAGGGCAGAACAAAAGCTGAAAAACGGCGAGCTGGAGGAGGAGTTCATCTCCGTTGAAGTGGAAGAACAGCAAGCTTCCATGTTTGACATGCTTCAAGGTTCGGGCATGGAACAAATGGGCATGAACATGCAGGATGCCTTGAGCAGCTTCATGCCCAAGAAAAAGAAAAAGAAGAAGCTTAAGGTTAAGGAAGCGAGGACAGTCCTTATTAATGAAGAAGCTCAGAAGCTGATCGATATGGATGAAGTTACTCAGGATGCCCTCATCAGGGCTGAGCAGTCCGGTATCATCTTCATTGATGAGATTGATAAAATTGCAAGCAAAGGGTCTGGCCAGTCATCGGCTGATGTATCGAGGGAAGGTGTTCAGCGTGATATCCTGCCGATCGTAGAGGGGTCGACGGTCGTGACTAAATACGGTTCGGTCAAAACCGATTACATGCTTTTCATCGGTGCGGGGGCCTTCCACATGTCTAAACCTTCAGACCTGATTCCGGAATTGCAAGGGCGTTTTCCGATCCGGGTGGAACTTAAGAAACTGTCGACAGAAGATTTTGTACGGATTCTAATTGAACCTGATAATGCCATCATCAAGCAATATATTGCTTTAATGGAAACAGAAGGTATACAAATTGAATTTTCTGACGATGCTATTCGTAGGCTGGCAGAAATAGCCTTCGAAGTGAACCAAAATACAGATAATATCGGTGCTCGCCGACTTCATACCATTATGGAAAAACTGCTTGAAGATTTATCCTTTGAAGCACCTGAAATTACGTTGGAGACAATTAAAATCACTCCTCAGTATGTGGATGATAAATTGGGCGCCATTTCAAAAGATAAGGATTTAAGCCAGTTCATCCTTTAAGTTTTTATTATCGATGATATGGGTATAGAAAAAAAGATTAGCGAATGAAGTAAAACTTATAAATAAAACAATAGATACAATTCAGTTGTACTAGGAGGAAATGAAAATGAACTTATTAGGAAAAACAAGAACAATCAATGCCATGCTTCAAAAGGCTGCCGGCAAACCGGTTAACTTTAAAGAAATGTCAGAGACCCTCAGCGGTGTAATCGAAGCAAATGTATTTGTGGTAAGCCGCCGCGGAAAACTACTTGGATTTGCAATCAACCAGCAGATAGAAAACGAAAGAATGAAGCAGATGCTTGAAGACCGTCAATTCCCTGAAGAATATACTCAAAATCTTTTCAATATACAGGAAACATCTCCAAACCTTGATGTTGAAAGTGAATATACTGCCTTCCCGGTTGAAAACAGAGAGCTATTCAAAAACGGTTTAACTACAATCGTACCGATTATCGGCGGAGGAGAGCGTCTCGGGACCCTGATCCTTGCAAGGCTGCAGGCAAGCTTTGAAGATGATGATTTGATTCTTGGCGAATACGGAGCAACAGTTGTAGGTATGGAAATTCTCCGTGAGAAAGCAGAAGAAATTGAAGTGGAAGCTAGAAGCAAAGCGGTCGTTCAAATGGCTATCAGTTCCCTGTCGTATAGTGAGCTGGAAGCGATTGAACATATCTTTGAAGAACTGAATGGAAACGAAGGCTTATTGGTAGCTTCTAAAATTGCTGACAGAGTGGGTATCACCCGTTCGGTCATCGTAAATGCCCTTCGTAAACTTGAAAGTGCCGGAGTAATCGAATCCCGTTCATTGGGCATGAAAGGGACATACATCAAAGTCCTTAACAATAAATTCCTGCTCGAACTAGAAAAACTTCGTACAAATTAATGATTAGTGATAAAAAATCCGTTATTCCTTTCATGGAATGACGGATTTTTTTATTTATGGAAAAGAATAAGCCTGGGTGTTCAGATGTTTAGCATAATATAAAAAAATTCCTCAATGGTGCTAAAATTTTCTTTTATTTGAACAGCAGTCCGTCTTGCTCGTGATTGGAGTATCAATTCAGGAGATAATCAGCTGATTGTGCAGGTATTAAGCTGTCTGATGAAAAGGTTGTATACATAGACAATTATTAGGTAGTAAATAAGCCGAAAGGACTATGAAAGGACAAGTGATGGGTCTTGTCTTCTATAATATGGGTAGTAAAATTAAGATGTTACATTTCTATTACGACTTTTTTCGACACCATTACAATGGCATCGAATAAGTATAATGAAAACATTCAAAAGTAATAAAAATCATAGAAATTGTGTATTGAAATGTCGATTAATTGGAAAAATATTCAGCTAGAGGAAATATGGAGTCGCTGATAAAATTAACCATGTAAAACTTTGTAATGTTGTGTAATTGAAATGAAACACTGGAGTAATGATGAATAAAAATAATTTCCAAAAATAGGTCATTTTATAGGTTTAAAGTCATTAATTCTTCATTTTTCGACGATTTTCGTTAAAAAATACTGAATATTCATAGACACTATTCGACCTAAACATTACAATAAGGACGGAAAGAAGTTATATTTGTAAAAATATCCGGATCTTACTAATTATATGGATAGAGGTGCTTCAGGTGAAATTATTTTCCAATACGATTACAAGTCTAGAAAGGGGCCTGGACTATGCCTCTTTAAATCAGAAAGTAATCTCTCAAAACATAGCAAATGTCGATACTCCAAACTACAAAGCAAAAGAAGTAGATTTTAAGACCGTTCTGAATCAAACTATGCAATTGGATGCAAAAAGAACAGATTCAAGGCATTTCACATTTAAGTCTGCTGATACACATCCTGCTGTGAAGTCAAGAAATGCCTATCAATTCAACCATAATGGAAACGGGGTTGACCTGGACAAGGAAATGTCAAACATGGCAGAAAACCAAATTTATTTCAATGCGCTTTCAGATCGGATCAATGGAAAGTTCAACTCTTTGAAAACAGTTATCAGGGGAGGTAAGTAGCATTGTCCATTTTCACTAGTTTAAACACTACATCTTCCGCACTGACTGCTCAGAGATTAAGAATGGATGTCATATCATCCAATATGGCAAATGCAGATTCCACGAGGGCAAAGGTAAATGCAGATGGTGAGTGGGAGCCGTATAGAAGGAAATCGGTTGTAATGGAACCCAAGGAAGCGGGTTTTTCATCCTTTCTTAATGCAGCCGTTAATAAAGGGGCTCATTCCGTTGGACAGGGTGTCAAAGTATCCAGGATACAAGAGGATGATACGACTCCCTTTAAAATGGTCTATGACCCGGAACACCCGGATGCTGATGAAGAAGGGTATGTAGAGCTTCCCAATGTCGACCCTCTCAGGGAAATGGTCGACCTGATCTCAGCTACACGCTCTTATGAAGCAAATGTCACTGTGTTCAATGCAAATAAATCGATTCTGATGAAATCACTTGAAATAGGTAAGTAGGGAGGAAGCACTCATGGCCATACATAGTATAAGTTCGGTCAATCCGAATTTTTTAAGTCCGTCGTTAAGCAAAAAACAAATTTCACCTTCAGATGCCACAACTAATTTCGGGCAATTGCTGAAAAAATCAATTGAAGAGGTCAATCAAACACAGATTCAATCAGATAGAATGACAGAAAAACTGGTGCGTGGTGAAAATGTCGATCTTCATCAAGTAATGATCGCTTCGCAGAAAGCAAGTATCACTCTTCAGACAACAATGGAAGTACGTAATAAAGTGGTTGAGGCGTATCAGGAAATAATGAGAATGCCAATGTAATAGAAACGTGTAGTCGAGTACCGGAGGATTGTAATGAATGAATCGTTTAAGAACTATACAAATCAAATAAAGACATATTGGACAAGCAGAACGAGAAAGCAAAAAGCCGGCATGGGAGCTGTTTTGCTTTGCAGCATCATTATCATAAGCGCTGCCGTTTTTTTTATGACAAAAACACCGATGGCGCCCTTGTATAAGAATCTGTCCCCATCAGAGACAGGCTCCATTAAGGAAAATCTTGATGGCAGGGGAGTTCCATCCCAGATTACAGAGGGAGGGACTGCCATTCTCGTTCCTTCTGAACAGGTAGACACTTTAAAAGTGGAGCTTGCAGCTGAAGGAATTCCAAATTCCGGCAGCATAGACTACTCTTTTTTTAGTAAGAATGCCGGTTTTGGAATGACAGATAATGAATTTAACGTAATGAAGCTTGATGCAATGCAGACAGAGCTTGTAGATCTGATTAAAGGGATAGAAGGCGTAAAAGATGCAAAGGTCATGATTAATCTGCCGGAAGAGCAGGTGTTCCTCAATGATGATGACCAGAATGCTTCTGCATCTATTGTTCTGAATACGAATCCTGGATTTAATATGGACCAGCGTCAAATAAAATCTCTGTATCATCTAGTATCGAAGAGTGTTCCAAACCTGCCTACTGAGAATATCGTCATCATGAACCAGTTTTTTGAGTATTTCGATTTAGAATCTCAAAATAATTCCATGAGCGGAAACATCGCCCAGCAAATGGATGTGAAAAAGGAAATCGAACGGGATATCCAGCGTCAGGTTCAGAATATGCTCGGCACACTTATTGGTTTTAATAAAGTAGTGGTTTCAGTATCGACTGATATTGACTTTACCCAGGCGAACCATGAAAAAAACATGGTAACGCCTGTTGATGAAGAAAATATGGAAGGAATCGCCGTAAGCGCACAGAGAATCACGGAAACCTTTTCGGGAGAAGGTGCAGGTCCGGGAGGTGTGCCTTCAGGAGAAGACACAGATGATACCCTTGATTCCTATCAAGAAGGAACTGGATCAAACGGTGATTATGAAAGAATGGAAGAAACGATCAATAATGAGGTCAATCGGATCAGGTCCGAAATCGTAGAGAGTCCATACAAAATACGTGACCTGGGGATACAGGTGATGGTGGAGCCCCCGAACCCCGAGGACGAGAATTCACTTCCCCAGGACCGGATTGATGATATACAAAAGGTTCTATCAACCATCGTGAGGACTTCCATCGATAAGGAAGCTTCCCCGGAACTGACAGACGAAGATATAGAAGATAAGGTTGTCGTTTCAGTACAGGAGTTTAATGGAAAGATGGAATTTGAAGATGATACGAAGCAAGGAATTCCTTGGTGGGTATATGCCATTGGCGGCATCCTGCTGGTCGTCATTCTATTGCTGATATTCTTCCTGCTGAAATCACGCAAGAAGAAGGAAGAGGAATTGTACTTTGAAGAGGAACGCATCCCTGCTGAAATCCCTGAAATCGAACCAAAAGAAGAAACGGATGGTTCGATCAGGCGTAAGCAGCTTGAGAGAATGGCAAAAGAAAAACCGGAAGAGTTCGCCAAATTACTTCGAACTTGGTTAGCTGATGAGTAGAAGGGTGAGGAAATGGCTAGAAGAGAAAAAGATTTAACAGGTAAACAAAAAGCGGCTATCCTCTTGATTTCACTTGGTCCCGATGTGTCGGCATCAGTCTATAAACATTTATCTGAAGAAGAGATAGAGAAGCTTACGTTGGAGATATCCGGGGTGAGGAAGGTCGAGACTGAAGCAAAAGAAGATATCTTAGAAGAATTTCACAGTATTGCAATTGCACAGGACTATATTTCCCAGGGCGGGATCGGTTACGCGAAAACAGTCCTTGAGAAGGCGCTTGGTGCGGATCAGGCTGCAGCGATCATCAACCGCCTGACTTCATCATTACAGGTGAAGCCCTTTGACTTTGCCCGGAAAGCTGATCCGGCTCAGATATTGAACTTTATACAAAATGAACATCCGCAGACGATTGCCCTGATTCTATCATACTTGGATCCTCAGCAATCTGGACAAATTCTATCTGAGCTTCCTCAAGACGTCCAGGCTGATATAGCGAGAAGAATTGCGATAATGGACGGTACCTCACCGGAAGTGATCAGTGAGGTCGAAGCCATTCTTGAAAGAAAGCTGTCCGCTACAGTTACGCAGGATTACACACAAACCGGCGGAGTGGAAGCTGTCGTTGAAGTTCTGAATGGTGTAGACCGTTCCACGGAAAAAACGATTCTGGATGCACTTGAAATACAGGATCCGGAACTTGCGGAAGAAATCAAGAAGAGGATGTTTGTATTTGAAGATATCGTTACACTGGATGGCCGTTCCATCCAACGAGTAATCAGAGATTGTGATAATGAAGACCTCCTTCTGTCACTCAAGGTATCGAGCGACGAGGTCAAGGAAATTGTATTTAAGAACATGTCAAATCGTATGGTGGAGACCCTCAAAGAAGAAATGGAATTCATGGGGCCGGTCAGACTGCGTGATGTAGAAGAAGCTCAATCAAGAATCGTAGCAATCATCAGACGATTGGAAGAAGCCGGGGAAATCATCATCGCCCGGGGTGGAGGAGACGATATCATTGTCTAGGATCATTAAGTCTTCCGCAGCTCAAACTCGCGGTGATAATAATAAGATCATAGCCCTTAAGAACATTCGTTCTTCAATGACGGAACTTTCAGAAGAGGATCTTTCCAACCAACAGCAGCTGAGGTATACAGAGATAGAAGATTTAATCACAGAAGCCAAGCGTGAAGCTGAGAAGATTTTATCCGGGGCTTTTGAAGAAAGGGACCGTATTAAAAACCAGATTCAACAGGAAAAAGATAACTGGCTGACTGAACGTGAGCTGCAATTTCAAGAAGCCTATGATGCAGGATTCCTAAAAGGCGAAGAAGAGGGTATGAAAAAAGGATATCAGGAGTATACCAGACGGTTGGATGAAGCAGATCGAATTACAGAGTTAAACAAACAAGAATATTATTCATATCTGGAAAATGCACAGGAAGTGATTGTATCACTTGCCATTGCAAGTGCTGAAAAAATCATCGGAAAAAAGATTGAAGATAATCCGGATACATTTACTTCAATTGTCAAAAGGAGTTTGAAGGAAGTCAGGGAATTACCTGAGGTTCAAATTCATTGCCATCCTTCTAAATATAAGAATCTGGCGGAAAATAAAAAGGAAATCGAAACCGTATTTCCCGCAAATGTACAATGTTTTATTTATGCTAATGATGACTTGGAAGACGAGCAATGTTACATAGAGACGAATCAAGGAAGGATCATCGTAAGTATTGACTCACAACTGTCTGAATTAAAATTGAAACTGTTTGAGATGCTGCAGGGGGATGGGACATGAAAGCAATAGATTTACTTCCGCTTATCCCGCAGGTAAATACGTTCAAGAAATACGGGAAAGTAAAGCGGGCTGTCGGACTTATGATTGAGTCGCAGGGTCCCGAGAGTTCTGTCGGGGAGGTCTGTTATATCCATATCACCAGCCGCGGAGTTCCGAAAATCATTCTGGCAGAAGTGGTGGGGTTCAATGGACAGCTTGTCATCCTCATGCCCTATTCCAACATGCAGGATATAGCACCGGGAAGTCTGGTGGAAGCTACCTCAAAGCCTTTAGAGGTAAAAATAGGGCCGGCATTGATCGGTAAGGTCGTGGACTCGCTGGGCAAGCCGCTGGACGGAAGTATGCTGCCTGGCGGCCTGGCGGCTGCCCACACCGACCAGGAACCGCCGAATCCCCTTTCACGGCCACCGATCGATGAGCCGATGGAAGTAGGAGTGAAAGCAATCGATAGTATGCTGACGGTAGGTAAAGGTCAGCGTGTCGGGATCTTTGCGGGGAGCGGCGTAGGAAAGAGCACCTTGCTCGGAATGATTGCAAGGAATACGAAAGCTGATTTGAATGTCATTGCATTAATTGGGGAACGCGGCAGGGAAGTCAGGGAATTCATAGAGAGGGACCTGGGCGAAGAAGGTTTGAAAAGAACGATTGTGGTTGCTGCTACTTCGGATCAGCCTGCTCTGATGCGGATCAAGGGTGCCTTTACAGCCACGGCAATCGCTGAATATTTTCGCGACAAAGGCTTGAATGTAATGTTGATGATGGATTCTGCTACACGCGTGGCAATGGCGCAGCGGGAAATCGGCCTGGCTGTCGGTGAACCTCCTACAACAAAGGGGTATACTCCTTCAGTATTTGCGATACTCCCGAAGCTGCTTGAAAGGACGGGAACCAACCTAAAGGGAAGCATTACGGCGTTCTATACTGTGCTCGTGGATGGCGATGACCTAAATGAACCAATTTCCGATACAGTCCGGGGAATTTTGGATGGACATATTGTATTGGATCGAAAAATAGCCAACAGGGGGCAATTTCCGGCTATCAATATCTTGAAAAGCGTCAGCCGCCTCATGAATCATCTGGCATCGGATCAGCACCTGGAGGCTTCAGTAAGGTTAAGGGAGCTCTACAGCACCTATATCGAATCTGAAGATCTCATTCAAATCGGTGCCTATAAGAAGGGTTCTTCTAAAGAAATAGACGAAGCCATTAACTACTATCCCAAGATTATTTCTTTTCTTAAACAAGGCGTTTATGAAAAAATATCGCAGGCTGAAAGTATCGACCGACTTATACAGCTGGCAGAAAAAGGTGACGTGCGGTCATGAGTTATCAATATCGATTTGAACGGATCTTGACCCTCAAGGAAAAAGAGAAAGATGAATTGAATGAGCAATATAAAGGAGCTATCTCAAAGTTTGAAAAGGTGGCCGAAATGCTTTATGGATTTTTAAAGAAAAAGGAAGATTTGGAATTCCACCAAGCCGGCCGACTTCAAAACGGCCTCTCGGTTCAGGATATACGCCACCATCAACAATTCATTACTAACCTGGAAAAAACGATTTCCTATTATCAGGAACTTGTGATCCAAGCACGTAATCGTATGAACTGGTATGAAGAAAAACTTGTCGATATGAACATGGAAGTGAAGAAATACGAAAAAATAAAAGAAAAGGACTCAAGCGTTTTCCTTCAAAAATTGAAAGAAGATGAAAACAAACAATTGGATGAAGTGTCCGTTGTTCAATACATGAATCGAGGAATCAGGTGATAGAATGCCAAAAACGATTGCAGAAGAGAAAGAGACCAAAGAAACCAGCCGTTTTCAATGGATTGTATTTGTAATCTTCATTCCTCTATTATTTGCGATTACCATCGCCTTGATCGTCATGACAGTTGCAGGGATCAATGTGTTTGAAAAAGCACAGTCCGTTCCTTTCATTTCAAAAGTGCTTCCATCAGCGAGTGAGGAGGGGAAGGAGCAGCTGGAGAGCCGGATTGTTTCGTTACAGACTTCCATTGAGGATAAAGAAGCGCAAATCTCCCAGCTGCGAAGTGAAATTGACGGCAGGGAAAAGGACAATGAAAAACTCCAGGCAACAATCGAGCAGCAGAAGCTTGAGCTTGAAGAGCTGAGACAGATAGGGGAAGAAAATAAACGGGCTTTTAAAGAAGTAGTAAGCACATTCGAGTCCATGTCCGCCAAAAGTGCCGCCCCGGTCTTGATGAAGATGGAGGAGCAAGAAGCACTTAAAATACTTTCCAGCATAAAACCGGATGATTTAGCAGACATACTTGAGAAAATGCCTCCTGAGGATGCCGCAAGATACACAGGTTTATTGGCAGCAGATGAGAGTTAGAAGATAAATGCATTGGAAAGGGGGTGAAGGAATGGAAATCGCACCAACACAAGCCATTCAGGTAAAAGGGGTATCTGTCAACGGAATGAGTTCATCCAAGCGGGGCAGCGCTTCATTTTCCCAGCATCTGCTTGGAAGTTTAAATAGTTCAATTCAGCAAAAGACCATAAATGTTAATGACATATCCCCGGCGCTTGAACTGTTAAATCGTTTGCTCAGTGCGAAAGGTTTGGTGGATTTGGGACTCACTGATGAACAAATTGAAGCCTTCGGGAATTTGGTCGAACTGGACATTGAAGACATCGCCGGTGTAATGAATATTGACTTAGAAGAAATCATAAAGCTGCAAGACAGTCTGCAGGCAGGCTTACCCGCCAGCTTAAAGAAAGAAGAGAGCGAAATAGAAATGTCCCTGGAATCAATCGTGGACTTATTACATTTTGTACAACTCTCCATCAATAAAAACAAAGGGGATTTGGTAAATCCTCAAGCAGCAAATCAGCTCGTGAAGATGGCTAAAGCACTTGTGTTCATTGCAGCTCAAAAAGACCTTCCGATGGGGGAAGCTCAAAGAGTGTCTGAGATGAACGAATTATTGAAACAGCTTCAGCAAAAAACAGAAACGGTACTTCAGGTCAGCGCTGCCTTGAAGCAGGGGAACAAGGAAGAAATCATAAGGGCTGCATACAGTCGGCATTCATCTATGGAAATGACGGAAGCTGTTAAACCCGAGCAGAACAAACTTATGCTTTCCGTGCAGGGGAATAACCTTCATACCCTTGTTCACAAGTCTGAATCATTTACTATGAACATGGGCCAGACAAAGGGTGCACTGCAATATGAACAATTCGTCAAGGAATTTCAAACAATATTGAGCAGATCCAATTTGCAGACACAGCCTAATATGAATAAGCTGTTAATTAAATTATATCCTGAACAGCTTGGCTCCCTGAGAATCGAAATTCTACAAACCAATGGAATCATGACAGCCAGGATTCTTGCTACAACATCGGCCGCAAAGGAAATGCTTGATTCGCAGCTTCAAGGTTTGAAGCATGCATTTACATCCCAGAATCTGCAGGTTGATAAGATTGAAGTTTCACAGGCACTCGCCGATCCCGAACGTCAGTCAAAAGGCCAGTCACATCAGCAGAACGGTCAGTCAAAGCAAGCACCCGAAGATACTCATAAGGATAATGAGGAACAGGAAGCAGCAGGCTTTAAAGAATATCTCGTGAGCAGCGAAGTATAGGTGATGAAAATGACAAAAATAGATCCGAATTTACTTTATTCAACCTTGCAGACGAAGAAACGTGAAGGCGGGAATGATATTTTAGGGAAAGATGATTTCCTGAAAATCCTGATGACACAGCTTCAAAATCAGGATCCAATGAACCCGATGCAGGATAAGGATTTCATTGCTCAAATGGCAACTTTTTCGTCCTTGGAGCAAATGACGAATCTCACTAATACGATGGAAAAATTCGTAGAGAACCAAAATCAATCCCAATTGATTTCTTATAATCAATTTGTTGGAAAACAGGTTACCTGGCATAAGATCAGCAATGCGGATACAGATGAAGCACCTGAAATCACAGAAGGTCAGGGAATCGTGAAAGGCATACGTTTTAAAGAGAATAATGTTGAATTCGTCATGGGAGACGGTACGATCCTCACGCCGGGTAACATCTCACAAGTGAATGATGTGACTGCCTCCGATGTATCTTTGGTAAATGCGTCAATGTTGATTGGGAAAAAAGTGACTTGGGAAGATGAAGAAGGAGAGAAGACCGGCACCGTTCAATCTGTATCCTCCAAAGACTCTCATATTTGGGTCCATACGGATGGCGGCGAAAGAATCAAGAGCGGAAGCCTGACTAAAATCGAATCTTAACAAGGAGGGGGCGTATGGATAAAGCTTTCTTGCACCGCATTCCACCTAAGCCATTACCAACAACCATAAAGCCGAGAACTGCCCAATCCGATCTCAGAGGGAATACTGCTTTTTCAGCCGAACTGGATAAAGTGCTCACCCGTTCCCCGGGTCTTCAGATCAGTAAACATGCCAAGAGCAGAATGGAACAAAGAGGTATTTTCATCACACCGCCACAATGGGAAAAAATCGCGGAAAAAGTGAATGAAGCCAAATCCAAGGGAGTCCAGGAGTCACTGGTGCTTTTAAAAGATGCTGCCTTGATCGTCAGTGCGAAAAATGAAACAGTCATAACAGCATTGGACAGGCAGGAAGCAAACTCGCAGATTTTCACTAATATTAATGGAACTATATTAATGGATTCATAGGCTGGACCTTTAAAAGGAAGCCTGACAGCTGTGGAATGATTGAAGCAGCTCACTAAGAAAGGGGTAAAAAGAATGCTACGTTCAATGTATTCAGGTATAAGCGGGATGAAGAACTTTCAAACAAAACTAGATGTCATTGGGAACAATATCGCGAATGTGAACACTTATGGTTACAAGAAGGGACGCGTAACGTTTCAAGACCTTATGAACCAGACGGTATCCGGAGCCAGCAGGGCAACTGACAACCGCGGCGGCCAAAATGCGATGCAAGTCGGTTTAGGTTCCACGTTGGGTTCGATTGACAGTATCCAGACTCAAGGAAGCCTGCAAACAACAGGAAGGTCACTTGATGTAGCAGTTTCCGGTGACGGCTTCTTCATGGTCAGACAAGGGAATAACGCACTTTATACAAGAGCCGGAAACTTCTACTTGGATTCGAACGGAAGTCTTGTGACAGGCGGGGGAGCCCTGGTACAGGGATATCCGGTTGATGCCGATGGAGTGGTCAACCGTTCAGGTGTAGCGGATATTAAAATTGATACTGACACAACGATGGCACCGCAGGCTACAACTAAAGCTGCATACAATGGGAATTTAAAAGCGACTGCTGCAGCCGGGACCGAAGTGGGAATCGAAACTAAGGTGAAGGATTCCCAGGGGAACGACATCAGTTTGAACATTACTTTGACAAAAGAGGCTGGTAATAACTCATGGACCGCAGATATTTCGAGCCTGACCAATGGAGTGACTGTTGCTGGAGGGGGGAATCTATCATTCAGTTTCGATGCAGATGGGAAACTGACGACTGCCATGCCGCATAATCTTTCTCTCACTAATTCTAACGGGGCGAATGACTTGGATATCGAGATGGATTTCTCCAACATCACTCAATTCGACAGTTCCTCATCCGCAAATACGGATACCGTGAACGGTAACTCGGAAGGGTACCTCGAGAGTTTTAATATCGGATCTTCAGGGGAAGTGAACGGCGTCTTTTCAAATGGCGAAGTAAGAGTGCTCAGTCAGCTGGCATTGGCGACATTTTCAAATCCAGGCGGTTTGACAAAGGCAGGGAATAATTTATTCCAGGAATCAAACAACTCCGGACTTCCAAATATGGGAACGGCAGGAGATGGAAGGGGATCTCTTCAATCCGGTTCCCTCGAAATGTCAAATGTCGACCTATCGGAAGAATTCACTGAAATGATCACGGCCCAAAGAGGGTTCCAGGCGAATACCAGAATCATCACCACCTCGGATGAAATCTTGCAGGAACTGGTTAACTTGAAGCGATAATTCGTCAGTAAGGGAGGAAGGAGGCTGGCTCTTGCTATAAGATACCTTTATATCCAGCGGGAGTCAGTTCCACATAATATGATTACGTTAACTAGATTGAATGGTAAACCCTTTACTCTCAACGCCTTTTATATTGAGACTGTTGAGGCATTCCCGGATACAACGATCCAATTGACCAACGGCCGGAAATATGTGGTGAAAGAGTCGGTAGATGAGGTTGCCGGATATACTCTTGCTTTTTTCCGCACTGTAAACCTTCTTGATCCGGCGTTCAAAGGAGGCGGCACAGATGAAAAATAAATTCTTGACCATCATGTTGATCCTTCTGGTGACAATCACGTTGGCGGGGGTGATTGCCCTGGTTGTCATTTTGAAATTTTCAGGTGATGAAGAAACAAAGGAACCATCGATTGAAGAGGTTATCGAAGCATCAGTCGATATCCCTGAAATAACAACCAATCTATTAAGCAATGATTTTATACGTATTTCTTTCAAAGTTCAAACCGACAGCAAAAAAGCAAAGGAAGAGTTGGAGAAAAGAGATTTTCAAGTGAATAACATCATTATAGAAGAACTTTCTGAAATGAAAGCAGATGAACTTCAAGGGAAGAAGGGCAAAGAAATAATTGAGGCCAAGGTCAAGGAAAAGGTGAATGCCCTGATGCAAGAAGGAATGGTCGAAAAAGTGTACATCACCTCTATGATGATTCAATGATAATGGAAAAATGCATGGGCTGGGGGTGAAGAAATGGCAGATGTTTTGTCACAAAGTGAAATAGATGCCTTGTTATCTGCATTGAACACTGGTGAAATGAGTGCAGACGATTTTAAGAAAGAAGAAGAAGAAAGAAAAGTAAAAGTTTATGATTTTAAAAGGGCTTTACGCTTCTCAAAAGATCAGATAAGAAGTTTGACCCGTATTCATGAGAACTTTGCGCGGATTTTGACCACTTATTTTTCCGCACAGCTTCGTACATACGTACAAATCAACGTTGCATCTGCAGATCAGATTCCATATGAAGAATTCATTCGTTCGGTACCGAAAATGACCATCTTGAATGTATATGAACTCCCCCCCTTGGACGGAAGGATCCTGATGGAAATCAATCCGAATATCGCTTATTCGATGATGGACCGGGTGATGGGCGGTAAAGGGGTCAGTGTCAATAAAGTGGAGAACTTGACGGAAATAGAGACAACGATCATGTCACAGCTTTTTGAGCGGGCTTTCGAAAATTTAAGTGAAGCATGGAGTACAGTGGCAGACATTGATCCGGTATTTGCGGAGTTTGAGGTCAATCCCCAATTTCTCCAGATGGTTTCCCCGAATGAAACCGTCGTGGTCATTTCTTTGAATACTACGATTGGAGAAACAAGCGGGATGATAAATATTTGTATCCCTCATGTAGTACTTGAACCCATCCTTCCGAAACTGTCGGGGAGTTACTGGATGGAAACCAAGAAGAAGGACATCAAGCCGGAAGAAACGGCAAACCTTGAAAAAAGAATTAAAACCGCAAACGTCCCGGTTGTAGCAGAGCTGGGAATTTCAGAAATTTCCATAGAGGATTTTCTGATGCTTGACAGCGGGGATGTCATTCAACTGAATGCCAGAATCGATGATCCGCTCACCATTAAGATCGGGGAGATCCCGAAATTCACAGGTCAGCCTGGTAAATCGAATAATAAACTTGCAATCCAAATTTTAGAAACATTGAAAGGGGGAGACGACGATGATGAGTGATGATATGTTGTCACAAGATGAAATCGATGCGCTCCTTAGGGGTTCTGCAGAACCTGAAGAACAGGATCCGGTCGAAATCAACATAAATGATTATATCAGTACCATGGAACAAGATGCTCTAGGGGAAGTTGGGAATATTTCTTTTGGAAGTTCTGCAACAGCATTATCCACATTGCTTAATCAAAAGGTTGAAATCACAACTCCCCAAGTGTCCATTGTGAATAAAAATTCACTGGAGGAAGAATTCCCTCATCCATACGTTGCAATAGAAGTTCAGTATACAGAAGGGTTTTCCGGGGCAAATCTGCTGGTGATTAAACAGTCCGATGCTTCAATCATCGCTGATTTGATGCTTGGCGGTGACGGGCTGAATCCTTCAGGGGAACTTGGCGAAATTCAGCTCAGTGCGGTTCAGGAAGCGATGAATCAAATGATGGGTTCCGCAGCTACGTCCATGTCGACGGTTTTCAGTAAGAAGGTCGATATCTCACCTCCTTCCATTGATTTAATGTATATACCGCAGGGAGAAGGACAGGAAAATATCCCGGACCAGGATCTGCTGGTAAAGGTTTCTTTTTCACTGAAGATCGGAAATCTCATCGATTCAAGCATCATGCAGCTTCTTCCGTTAAGCTTTGCGAGAAGCCTTGTCGATGAGCTGATGAATGGAAGCGGGGAAGAACCGGTTGTGGAAACAGATATCCCTGCAAAAGATATTCAGCAAGCTCTGCCTGAAAAGCATATGGGTAAGCAAGCACCTGCAAAAGAGGCACCTAGTGCAACTGCTGACATACATGCCCAGACCGGGGAGCAGCAATCACCGCCACAGCATTACGGCGGCTATGGATATTCCGGACAGCAGCAGGTGAATGTACAGCCTGCCACTTTCTCTGAGTTTCAGCCTGGCGGGTTGGGCCAGCAGGAATCGAAAAATCTTGATATGCTCCTTGACATCCCGTTACAAGTGACAGTGGAACTAGGCAGGACGAATCGTTCCGTAAAGGACATATTGGAAATGTCTTCGGGTTCGATCATTGAACTCGATAAATTAGCAGGCGAACCAGTTGATATCCTGGTGAACAGCAGACTGATAGCAAAAGGTGAAGTGGTTGTAATCGATGAGAATTTTGGTGTCCGCATCTCGGATATCGTAAGCCCTAGTGACCGTTTGAACAAACTCAGGTAATTATAAATTAGAGCAAGTACCATAGATCATATAAGCAGTTAAAATAAATATTTAATAATTGGAGGATGACGTCGATGGCAAATAAGATTTTGATAGTAGATGATGCAGCTTTTATGCGGATGATGATTAAAGATATTCTAACGAAAAATGGATTCGAGGTAGTGGGTGAAGCTGCCGATGGAGCCCAGGCAGTAGAGAAGTACAAAGAAGTACAGCCTGATTTGGTCACAATGGATATCACCATGCCTGAAAAAGATGGCATCGCAGCATTGAAGGATATCAAAGCGATGGATCCCGGGGCCAAGATCATTATGTGTTCAGCAATGGGCCAGCAGGCGATGGTCATCGATGCAATCCAGGCAGGCGCAAAGGATTTCATTGTCAAACCGTTTCAGGCCGACCGTGTAATCGAGGCGATACAGAAAGCTTTAAGTTAACTGTTTTTAAGAAGGTGTATGTATTGAAGAAGCTTCAACTAGTAATGAGTGTTTTATGTATTCTCTTCCTGGCATGTACCGGTGTGTCACCGGCACATGCCAACATGAAGTCAGTGGATGATTGGTATGAAAGCCCTGAAAGCGGCGAAAACGGAAACAAAGATGTGAAACCTTCCGATAAGGGAGAGATTTCGGAAACTCAAACAGCGGGCGTCACTTTCTTTGATTATGTGAAAATGATCTTTGCATTGATATTTGTAGTAGCACTTATCTATTTCCTGTTAAAATTCATTAATCAAAAAGGAAGATCGTTTCAACAGACAAAGATGATCAACCATTTAGGGGGGGCCCCCCTTGGGGGAAACCGCTCCGTACAGATTGTCAAAGTAGGGAACCAAGTGCTGGTATTAGGGGTTGGAGAAGATATCCAGCTGTTAAAAGAGGTACATGATGAAAAGGAAAAAGAAGAGATTCTGGCTTATTATCACAATGGGACCGAGCAGATGCGAGATGCAAAGACAGTCGTTTCGAATCTGCTGACGAAGGTTAAAGGCGGTACGGGAAATTCTGAACAAGGCTCCTTTCAGTCACATTTCAAAAAGCAGCTGGACGAAATGAGTAAAGGGAGAAAAAGGATGCTTAAAGATTTGAAGGACAAGGAGAACCGCTCAGATGAATGAATTTATGGAATTTTTCAATGGAAGCCCAGCGGACTCCGTTTCCACCAGTGTAAAGCTCCTGCTGTTATTTACAGTCCTGTCACTGGCTCCTAGCATCCTTATTCTAATGACGTCTTTTACCCGTATCATGATCGTTCTTTCCTTTGTAAGGACTTCACTGGCAACCCAGCAAATGCCGCCGAATCAGGTGTTGGTAGGGCTCTCCTTATTCCTGACCTTCTTTATCATGGCACCGACGTTCCAAGAGGTTAATGAAAATGCTTTGACACCTCTTTTTAATGAAGAAATCAATCTGGAGGAAGCGTATGAGAATGCTGCTGTCCCTTTTAAAGAATTCATGAGTAAACATACAAGACAGAAGGATCTGGAGCTCTTCTTAAGCTACTCCGGTGCTGAAAGACCCGAATCAATCGCAGATATACCGATGACCTCTCTAGTACCGGCATTTGCGTTGAGCGAAATCAAGACAGCCTTTCAAATCGGCTTTATGATTTTCATTCCGTTTCTTGTCATAGATATGGTGGTGGCCAGCGTCTTAATGTCAATGGGGATGATGATGCTTCCACCGGTAATGATCTCGCTTCCGTTCAAAATTTTACTATTTGTACTGGTAGATGGCTGGTACTTGGTCGTTAAATCTCTTTTAGAAAGTTTTTAAGTAGGTGATTTTATGAATGCCGAATCTGTTATTGCGTTAGCCGAACGCGGGGTTTATATAACTCTGATCGTATCCGGTCCATTGCTGCTGCTTGCACTTGTAGTGGGATTGATTGTAAGTATCTTTCAGGCAACCACTCAAATTCAGGAGCAGACGCTTGCGTTTATTCCGAAAATCGTTGCGGTGCTGATCGGGATCGTGTTTTTCGGGCCGTGGATGCTGACGAAAATAGTCACCTATTCATCCCAGATCTTTTCTGACTTAACAAGGTTTGTAGGGTAATAGAATGTCAGAGCTTGTACCTGTATTATCGGTATTCTTACTCGTTTTTGTTAGGGTTTCAGCTTTTTTTGTCACAATGCCTTTATTTTCATACCGCAATATCCCTGCCCAGCATCGCCTTGCCTTTTCGCTTGTGCTTTCGTGGGTGATGTATTATACGGTCGAATCAAAAGCATTTGAGATCAACGGGCAATACATCCTTCTGGTGATGAAAGAAGCAATGGTGGGTCTGTTAATAGGGTTTGTTGCTTATATGATTGTTTCCGCCATCCAGATAGCCGGGGGGTTCATTGATTTTCAGATGGGGTTTGCCATTGCGAATGTCATCGATCCCCAGACTGGTGCACAAAGTCCGTTAATGGGGCAGTATCTGTACACTTTTTCATTACTTTTACTCTTAGCACTGAATGGCCATCATTTAATTCTTGACGGCATCTTTTACAGCTATCAGCTAATACCGGTCGACAGCCCCTGGATCCCTTTTGGAGATGAAAATTTGATTGACTATATTATAAAGACCTTTAATTCCATGTTCATCATCGCTTTTCAAATGTCGATTCCGGTTGTAGCGACTCTCTTCCTTGTGGATGTAGCTTTGGGGATTGTTGCAAGGACCGTTCCTCAGCTGAATGTATTCGTTGTAGGATTCCCCATTAAAATAGCAGTCTCATTTATTGTTCTATTTATCGTAATGGGCGTCATGTTTGCCGTCATGCAGCAGCTATTTGAAATGATGTTCATAACAATGCGGGATTTAATGAAGTTAATTGGGGGCGCGTAAGGTGCGGCGGTTATCATTAGATTTACAGTTCTTCAGTGGCGAAAAAACAGAAAAAGCCACTCCTAAAAAAAGGGAGGACGCCAAAAAAAAAGGCCAGACTGCTAAAAGTCAGGATGTCAACACAGCGATCATCCTGTTGGCGGTATTTTTATTCTTCACCTTCGGATCCTCATATATCGGCAACATTGTGTTTGATTTATTCCGTCAATCCTTTCAGGAATATATGCTGATGGAGGTGACAGAAAATACTGTCCAGGTCATCACGATGGACCTTATGAAGGAACTTGCGCTTCTACTGGGACCGATTATGCTCGTTGCGATGGTGGCAGGCATTGCGGCCAACTATATACAGGTGGGTGTCATGTTCACCACCAAGCCACTGGAACCGAAATTGGAAAAGATAGACCCGATAAAAGGTTTCAAGCGCATTTTTTCACTCAGGGCCATCGTGGAACTGCTGAAGTCGATTCTGAAAATATCATTCATTGGAGCCATTACCTTTGTAGTTCTCTGGACGAATATAGAAGAAGTGCTGAGTTTATCATTCAAATCTGTCGGGGATTCCTTGATTGTCATGTCAAAATTGGCCGTGCAGATGGGAATAGCTGCTTCACTTGCTCTACTGTTTCTGTCTGTATTTGATTATCTTTATCAAAAATTCGATTTTGAAAAAAATATCCGGATGTCAAAACAAGATCTGAAGGATGAACATAAAAACATCGAGGGTGACCCTTTGATTAAATCCAAAATAAAGCAAAGGCAGCGGGAAATGGCCATGCGCCGGATGATGCAGGAAGTCCCGGAGGCAGATGTGGTGATAACGAATCCGACCCACTTTGCCATTGCCCTGAAGTATGATGAAACGAAAAGAGATGCTCCCTATGTTGTTGCTAAGGGAGTGGATTACCTGGCACAGAAAATAAAATATATCGCCAAAGAAAATGATGTAGTGATGGTGGAGAACCGTCCGCTGGCGAGATCATTGTATGATGCAGCAGAGGTCGGGGATACCGTACCGGAAGAGTTCTTTAAAGCTGTGGCTGAAATTCTCGCGTATGTGTATCGAATTCAAAACAAATTGTAAGAAAGTTAGGAGAGTTATAGTATGTCAGCAAGAGATTTATCCGTATTAGCCAGTGTCATATTGATCGTAGCCATGCTTATCATCCCATTCCCTTCCTGGATGTTGAGTGTGCTTATTATTGTAAATATTTCACTTGCTCTTTTAGTACTCCTAACCTCGATGAATATGAATGAACCGCTCCAATTTTCCATTTTTCCATCGTTACTGTTATTGCTTACGCTATTTCGCTTAGGTCTAAATGTTTCCACAACGAGGTCGATTCTCAGTAAGGGAGAAGCAGGGGGCGTTGTGGAAACATTTGGAACATTTGTAGTTGGAGGAAATGTATTAGTCGGTCTCGTCGTTTTCGTGATCTTGATTGTCATTCAATTCATTGTCATTACCAAAGGATCGGAGCGTGTATCCGAAGTAGCTGCAAGGTTTACGCTTGATGCCATGCCAGGTAAACAAATGAGCATCGATGCCGACCTGAATGCTGGAATGATTTCCGAACAAGATGCCAGGCACCGGAGGGATAAGATCAGCAGGGAAGCAGATTTTTATGGGGCGATGGATGGTGCTTCAAAGTTCGTAAAGGGTGATGCTATTGCAGGAATCGTGATTGTCATGATCAACTTAATTTTCGGGATCATCATCGGTATGACACAGCAGGGACTGCCGATCGGGGAGGCGGCCACCCGCTATTCACTCCTTACGGTCGGGGATGGGATCGTCAGCCAGATTCCGGCATTATTGATTTCAACTGCTACAGGGATTGTGGTGACAAGGGCCGCATCAGAAGGGAATCTCGGCCAGGATATCATGAACCAGCTTTTGGCCTATCCGTTTATGCTCTATGTAGCAGCGTTCACCATTTTCATGCTTGGTGTGGCAACTCCGATAAACGATCTATTGACCATCCCCATTGCGGCAGCGATGGCAATTGGAGGATTTATGCTTTCACGTACCCCTGTCGAAAGTGAAGCCGAAACGGCTGCAATGGACGAAGAAATAGAGACGGAAGAGATGAAGAGCCCAGAAAGCGTAGTCAATCTCCTTAATGTAGATCCGATAGAGTTTGAGTTCGGCTACGGGTTGATCCCGCTTGCCGATACCAACCAGGGTGGCGATCTGCTTGATCGGATCGTCATGATCAGGAGACAGCTTGCAATTGAGCTTGGGTTAGTGATTCCGGTCGTAAGGATCAGGGATAATATCCAGCTTCAGCCCAATGAATACCGGTTGAAAATCAAAGGCAATGAAATGGCACGGGGAGAACTACTGCTTGATCATTACTTAGCCATGAGTCCCGGTGTCGAGGATGATTCAATTGAAGGGATCGACACCGTTGAACCTTCATTTGGCCTTCCAGCCAAATGGATTTCAGAGGATATGAAGGAGCAGGCGGAAATATTCGGTTACACAGTGGTGGATCCACCATCCGTGGTTTCAACTCATATTACAGAAGTGATTAAGACGAATGCCCATGAACTCCTTGGCAGACAAGAGACGAAACAATTAATCGATCATCTTCAGGAATCTTATCCGATTCTGGTTGAAGAGGTCACCCCGAACCCGTTATCAGTGGGCGAAGTGCAAAAAGTGCTGGCCAAACTGTTAAAAGAAAATGTGTCAGTCCGAAATCTTCCAGTCATTTTTGAAACCCTTGCTGATTTTTCTAAAATGAGCTCGGACACGGACCTGCTTGCTGAATACGTAAGACAGGCACTTGCCCGTCAAATCACGAATCATTTTGTCCAGGAGAATGGGAATCTTAAAGTGGTCACAATGTCCGGCAAGGCAGAAAAGCTGATTGCAGATTCCATTCAGCAGACAGAACACGGGAATTATTTATCGATGGATCCAACTGATTCACAGCGTCTGCTCGAAACCATCGCAAGCCAGATCGAACAATTATCTTTAATGGAAGAATCACCGATCATCCTGTGTTCACCTGCTGTCAGAATGTACGTACGGCAATTGACAGAACGTTATTTCCCGCAAGTGCCGATTCTCTCATATAACGAATTGGAAGCGAACGTAGAAGTACAAAGTGTTGGGGTGGTGAATGTAGATTGAAAGTAGTGAAATATGTAGCACCCAGTATGAGTGAAGCTATGAAAAAGGTCAGGAGCGAGCTGGGGGAAGATGCAGTCATCTTAAACTCAAAGGTGACACATACAGGAGGCATACTGGGGCTTTTCAAGAAAAAGATGGTCGAGGTCGTTGCTGCAGTCGATCCTATGGTCGAAGCTGAAAAAGCAGAAATGAAAAAACTTCGTCATCAGCACAAATTATCGAAATCAGCTCCCGACAAATCAGTTAAAGAAAAAACGTCAATTCCCGAAGACTATGTTCAGCAAGAGTTGAAGGAATTAAAAAATATGATTGCTGCTTTTACGACTGCAAAACAATTCGAGCAGTATGATGAAAGAATCCGGAGAATATTGACTCATTTACAAGAGCAGGGCCTTAAAGAGGCACTGCTCGTTAAAGCAGGAAGCTATCTTGATGACAAATTAAAGCTTGCTAAAGACACAACAAACAATGTCGAAAATGATTTGCTTGTATGGGCAAAACAGTTTATAAAAAACGAAATCATTGATATTCAAATGTCGGGAATAAGCTATAAGAAAAAATATATCAATGTTATCGGGCCTACCGGTGTGGGGAAGACGACCACTCTCGCGAAAATGGCTGCAGAGGCAGTGATTGACAAAAGAATGAAGATAGGATTCATTACGACGGATACATACAGGATCGCGGCCATTGAGCAATTAAAGACATATGCGGGACTCCTGAATGTGCCGGTGGAAGTAGTTTATAAAATTGAAGACTATAAAAAAGCCATCGATAAATTCACTGATTTCGACCATGTATTCATAGATACAGCAGGAAGAAATTTCAGGGAAAAGAAATATGTAGAAGATATGCGAAAAATCATAGACTTCGAGCGGGACATGGAAACATTCCTGGTGTTATCCCTCACAAGCAAGGAAACGGACATGAAAGAAATCATCGCCCAATTTTCTTCCATAGATATATGCCGTTATATTTTTACGAAATTGGACGAAACATCAAGTTATGGTTCGATGATGAATGTCATAAAGGAGACCCAGAGGGGAATTGCTTATATAACAACAGGCCAGGATGTGCCTGAAGATATCAGTGAAGTAAATGCCGAGGAAATCGGAAGACTGCTTCTGAAAGGATTCAGTTATGAAAGATCAAGCATATCATCTTAGGCAAAAGATGCTTCTGAATTCACATCCCCATGCGAAGACGATTGGCATTGTCAGCGGTAAAGGGGGAGTAGGGAAATCAAACATATCAACCAACCTGTCGATATTACTAGGGAAGGCACATAAGAAGACCTTATTGTTCGATATGGATATCGGGATGGGGAACATCCATATCCTCCTGGGCAGTCATAACCCTTCATCAATCATGGATTTTATCAGGAATAAAGACCTGGATATCAATGATGTCATATGTGAAAATGTTCATGGAATTTCCTATATTAGCGGAGGGAATGGCCTTGATAGTGTAGTAGAGTGGAAGGAAGAGCAGCAAGAACGCTTTTTTGAGGCGATGGATCAATTGGTGCTAAAGTATGATTATATCGTTTTTGATATGGGAGCGGGAGCAACCAAAGGAACACTGGATTTCCTAATGACGATGGAGCAGATTATGGTCGTCACCACCCCTGAGCCGACTTCGATAACCGATGCATATTCCATGATGAAATATATCCACATGAGGGATGAAAGAAAAGAATTCTACCTTGTGTGTAACAGGGCAGAGAGTAAGCAGGAAGGATTACTCACCCTTTCAAGGCTCCAGGAAACAGCCAGGAAGTTTTTGAAAAAGGAAATAATCCCATTGGGGGTTTTGCCTGAAGATCCCGCAGTAAGAAAAGCGGTCAGCGTTCAGGTTCCCTTGATTCAAAGCTTTCCGCGTTCGCAAATTTCAATGGGCTTGGATTCTCTTGCAAATCGTTTTCTCAATGAATCTGACAAATTTGAATTTCAAAACGAAAAACCTTCGTTCTTGAAAAATATAAAGAGTTTATTTTTCAGGAGGTAAAGAGATGAAGAAAAAAGTGCTGGTGGTCGATGATTCTGCATTTATGAGAAAGTTGATCAGTGATTTCATATCTGCTTCAGAAGAAATGGAAGTAGTGGGGATTGCCCGCAACGGAGAGGACGCGCTGGTGAAGATAAAAAAACTTTCACCCGATGTCATCACCCTGGACGTTGAAATGCCGAAACTGAACGGCATAGAGGCATTAAAGAAAATAATGTCCGAATGTCCCGTTCCGGTTGTCATGCTTTCTTCCACTACCAAAGAAGGGGCAGAGGAAACCATTAAAGCGGTCCAGTATGGTGCGGTGGATTTTATTGCAAAACCTTCAGGTACGATCTCACTGGACCTGCATAAGATTCAGGAGGAAATCGTACGCAAGGTGTATTCAGCAAGTCTTGTGCCGATTTCCAAGCTGCTTGGGAATCCTTTTTCAAGCAGCAATTATCCGGAAAAAAGGAATCGTCATAAAGAAATGGCAAATCCCGCTTTAAAATGTGAAGCTGCTCCAAAAATGAATGACAAACAAAACCCTGCGCTTATCCTGATCGGCACCTCAACGGGCGGACCAAGGGCTCTGCAGCATGTGCTGACAAACCTGCCATCCACCCTGGATGCACCTGTCGCGATCGTACAGCACATGCCTCCCGGATTTACGAAATCCCTGGCTGACCGCTTGAACTCGCTGGCCCGTATAACGGTAAAAGAAGCAGAACATGGGGAGTATCTCGAGAAGGGTACGGCCTATATTGCCCCGGGTGGATTTCATATGAGGATAATGAACGATGAATCAAACCTGATGGTCCATTTAACCAAGGAAGAACCTTTGAGAAACGGGCACCGTCCATCGGTTGATGTCTTATTTGAATCAGCAGGAAATCTCGGCGGCTGTAATACAGTTGCGGTAGTGATGACGGGAATGGGAACTGACGGTACAGAAGGCCTGAGGAAGTTGAAAGAGAACGGAAACGTTACAGCGATTGCAGAATCACATGAAACTTGCATCGTTTACGGAATGCCTAAATCTGTAATAGCTGCAAAGCTTGCAGACGAAGTCGTCAATGTAGAAGGAATTGGTCACTCGATAATGAAGTACATGAGGTAGAGAGGTGTAGAACATATGGAAATGAGCCAATATTTAGAAGTCTTTATTGAAGAAAGTAAAGAAAATCTGCAGTCATGCAATGAACAATTGCTTGAATTGGAAAAGAATCCTGAAAATCTATCAATCGTGAATGAAATTTTTCGTGCAGCCCACACCTTGAAAGGTATGTCTGCAACGATGGGATATGAAGATCTCGCAAACCTCACTCATAAAATGGAGAATGTCCTCGACGGGATCAGAAACGAGAAAATATATGTTTCTCCTGAGGTGCTGGATGTGGTCTTTAAATCGGTGGATGATCTTGAAGCGATGGTCCTTTCCATCTCAAACGGAGGAGATGGGAAACGAGATGTAACGGAAGTGGTTGCTTTACTGAATGCCATTGAAAAAGGCGAAGGAATTCCTGCCATCCAAGCGGCTGCTCAATCAGAGACAGCTTCAGCCGTTGCGCAAGAAAAAGCTCCTATTGAATATGAAGCCTACGAACAGACCGTAATCGAACAGTCATATGAACAGGGAATGCAATGTTTTGAACTTTCCGTATCATTGAGGGAAGACTGCCTCCTTAAAGCAGCAAGAGTTTATATGGTCTTTGAAGTGTTGGAGAAAAGCGGGGAAATCATTAAATCAGAACCGTCAGTGGATAAGCTTGAAGAAGAGCAATTTGATCAATCTTTTACCGTTACGCTTATTACGAATGAAGATGCGGTAAGCCTGGAGAAAAAGGTAATGAAAGTTTCAGAAGTGGAAAAAGTTGCCCTTTCGGAAGTAACGCCTGCTGCTCTTAAGGGAAGTAATTCAGTACATACAGATGAAGCAAAGACTACGAGAAAAGAAGAAGGGGATGCACTCGAGAAAGAGAAGTCCCCAAAAGAATTGCAGCCTTCCGCTGCTTCCCCAAAATCCGGTCCGGCAAATAAAACAATAAGAGTGAATATCGAGCGTTTGGATATCTTGATGAATTTATTTGAAGAACTCGTCATTGACCGGGGAAGACTGGAACAGATTTCCCAAGACCTCGGAAATCCTGAATTGAATGAAACGGTTGAAAGAATGACTCGTATTTCCGGGGATTTACAAAATATCATCTTGAATATGAGGATGGTTCCTGTTGAAACAGTATTCAATCGGTTCCCTAGAATGGTACGCCAGCTGGCAAGGGATTTAAATAAAAAAATCAATATTGAAATTATCGGAGCTGAAACCGAACTTGACCGTACTGTTATTGATGAAATAGGAGATCCGCTGGTCCACCTGATCCGTAATGCAATTGATCATGGAATCGAGAAGCCGGATATCCGCTTGAAGAATGGAAAACCGGAAGAAGGTACAGTAAAGCTCAAAGCTTATCACAGCGGAAATCATGTATTCATTGAATTGGAAGATGACGGTGCCGGCATCAATAAACATCGGGTCCTTGAGAAAGCGGTTCAAAAGGGAATCGTCAGTGAAGAAACCGCAGATACACTCACTGATCGTCAAATTTATGAATTGATTTTAGCTTCCGGGTTTTCCACTGCAGAACAAATTTCCGATATATCCGGAAGGGGAGTCGGCCTGGATGTAGTCAAAGCGACGATAGAATCCCTGGGCGGATCAATCACCATAGATTCAACTGAAGGATATGGGTCATTGTTTTCCATACAACTGCCGCTTACCCTCTCTATCATTTCGGTTATGCTGGTTGAAATCGAGAAGGAGAAATACGCGATTCCTTTATCATCCATTATTGAAACAGCCATCGTGAAAAAAGAGGAAATCATGAATGCCCATAATCAAAAAGTGATCGACTTCCGCGGTAAAGTAGTACCGCTTATCTTCCTTGAGGATATTTTTGAAGTGCCAAAAGAAAAAATGGAAGAGGAAGACTATTATTCGACTGTGATCGTTCGCAAAGGGGAAAAGATGGCGGGACTTGTAGTAGATTCCTTTGTCGGACAGCAGGAGATTGTGCTGAAATCACTGGGCAATTATTTAACCGATGTATTTGCCATTTCCGGCGCGACCATTCTCGGAGACGGACAAGTGGCATTGATTGTTGATTGCAATGCATTAATTAAATAGGGAACAGGGGGCAGTCAAAAATGAATGAGACGACTACAATAACAGAAGATCTTAAACTTATCGTATTTCAATTGGTCGATAAGGAATATGCCATTCCTGTCAATCAAGTGCGGTCAATCGAAAAGCTTGAACATATAACGAGGGTTCCCAAGACTCCCGCATATGTAAAGGGAGTCATAAATTTACGCGGAGTCGTCACCCCTATCATCGACTTGCGATCCAAGTTCGGGCTGAGCGCATCGATAACGACCGAGAGCACCAGGGTCATCATCGCTGGGTCTGAGGACAAAGAAGTAGGTTTGATTGTAGATGCAGCCAATGATGTACTGGATGTTTCAAAGGAAGCGGTAGAACCGCCCCCTGAAGTAGTAGGGGTGGTGGAAGCAGAATACATCGGCGGAGTAGTAAAAAAAGACAGAAGGCTGCTTATTTTACTTCACCTCGATAAAATCCTTGAAGCATTGTAGGAGGAGTCCATGGGATATGAACGTACTGTAAACTCATTTCATCTCGATTTACTAAAAGAGATAGGCAATATCGGAGCCGGCCATGCAGCCACAGCATTATCGGTATTACTGGATAAACAGATTGATATGAAAGTCCCCAGTGTTAAAATCGTTTCTTTTGATGAAATGATGGAAATGGCCGGCGGTGCTGACAATGTGGTGGTAAGCATCTTTCTGAGGATAGAAGGCGACGCTCCGGGCAGCATGTTTTTTATTCTCTCCCTCGATCAGGCAGAAGCTTTTATACAATCCATGCTCCGCGATGATCAATTTTCTTTTGAAGACAGAAACCCTTCCGAACTGGGCCTGTCGGCCATGCAGGAATTGGGAAATATACTTTCCGGATCTTATCTTTCTTCACTGGCGGACTTTACACAGCTGAACCTGCAGCCTTCTGTACCATCTTTGACAATGGATATGGCTGGGGCAGTCATTAGTTTCGGCTTGATCGAAATCTCTCAGGTGAGTGATTATGCAATTGTAATCGATACTGCCATAAAAGAGGTGGGAGCGGGATCTGAAAGTGTGAACGGTCATTTCTTCCTGCTCCCCGATCCCGATTCACTTCATGTCATATTTCAATCGCTTGGAGTAAAAGGATGACACTGATAGAAACTGTCGTAAAAGTAGGCATCGCTGATTTGAATACTGTAAGGCGCATCGGTTCGATACGAACTACGGGATTGGGTTCTTGTGTAGGGGTCGTTTTATATGACGATACCGTACGGATTGCCGGCATGGTGCATGTCATGCTCCCAAGTTCCACGATTGCCAAAGAGAAGCCGCTGAACTCAGCTAAATATGCAGATTCAGGCGTGGAGGAATTGATTCGCAGACTGAAGGGGATGGGGGCTGCCATCCACCGGCTGAAGTGTAAAATGGCCGGAGGAGCCCAGATGTTTCAGCTCTCATCAAAGAGCGACTTGATGAGAATTGGTCCCCGGAATGTAGAAGCTGTGAGAGAAATACTTGAGAAAAACAACATACCCGTCATCGGGGAGGATGTAGGAGGAAGCAAAGGGAGGACAATTGAATTCTTTGTTTCGGATTTCACCCTGCAGGTAAGGACCGTGAATGAGGGAATTAAACTATTGTAGGTCAAAAATTTATGGAGGAGGAGTCTTATGTCTCAGCAGCCCGCTCGAACCGAGGAACAACACTATTGGGATAAATGGATATCAAACCGCGATACAGAGGCGGGTGATTTGTTGGTGAAGAAATATATGCCACTTGTGTCCTACCATGTCGCGCGGATTTCAGTCGGTCTGCCTAAAAACGTCTCGAGAGAAGATATTAAAAGTCTCGGGTTGATGGGATTACTCGACGCCCTTCAAAAATTCGACCCTTCCAGGGATTTGAAATTTGATACATATGCTTCATTCCGGGTAAGGGGAGCAATCCTCGATGGTTTACGGAAAGAAGATTGGCTCCCCCGATCGACACGGGATAAAGCCAAAAGAATCGAATCGAAAATCCTTGAACTTGAACAAAGGCATCTCAGACATGTAAGTGCAGAAGAAGTAGCAAGGGAATTGGAAATGTCAGCAGAGGATGTCTATCAGACAACCAATGAACATTTTTTTGCCAATGTATTATCCATGGATGACCAGCTGAAAGATGAAGAGCATGAGACCCAGAGTTATTCATTGAAGGATCATAAAACACTCTCCCCCGAAGAGGAAATCTTAAAAGGGGAGAGTTTGACAGAGCTGGAACTGACCATTGGAAAACTATCAGAAAAAGAACAACTTGTGTTAAGTTTATTTTATAAAGAGGAATTGACGCTGACAGAGATCGGTGAAATCATGAAACTTTCGACGTCCAGGATTTCACAAATACATTCAAAAGCCATTTTTAAATTGCGAAACCTTCTTGACTCCTGACTGTCTGAAAGGAGTAATAACAGAGTAGATTTGTGAGACTGAAAGGCTGTTCCTGTCTTCTTATGAAAAAGGACAGTCTTTTTTATGCCAAAATTAAGAAAAGGTGATATCATGTCCACTTTTTTGTTGTTTGTATCGTTTCTCCTCAATATCATTTGTCTCCTTGCCATCGTCATTCTCTATACAAGGCAGAACAGGTATGTTGATTTGGAAAGGCGCCAGGGGAAAATGATTGAAGAGATGGAAGAAACGATATCAGCATACCTCATAGAAATGAAAGAAGAGAATGATGCTTTTATTGAAAGTTTCCATAAACGGGAAGGCAGCAGTGCTGCAAGAGGTACAGACCCTGAGGGACATACCGGAGCTCATTCTGCTGATGAAAAACCCTTTTCACCCGCCAATAAACGCCTTAATGCTGCAAAAGCGTATAAGAATAATTCTTCAGGCGAAGTGTCGGATCCCGGGGAAGGCTGGTCCCCGCCGCTTCCTGACTCATTTGGAACAGACGAAGAAGGAACCCTTACAGCGCAGGTATTAAAGTTTTACGAAAAGGGACAGTCGGTTGAAGATATAGCAAAAAAACTCGGAAAAGGAAAAACCGAGATTGAACTTCTTATTAAATTTAATCAAAAGTCGTAATAAATCCTTGATTGGGCAAAAGAGGTATGCTATAGTATTCATGGTGTGACTACACACGTTTCTCGATTGAGTGGATGGTGCTATTCAGCAGGATAGTTTCTGCTCCAAGATGACGGAAACGGAGGAGAAAAATTAAAACCATTAGGAGGAAACACACATGTCAGTAATTTCTATGAAACAATTACTAGAAGCTGGTGTACATTTCGGACATCAGACTCGCCGTTGGAACCCGAAAATGAAGAGATACATCTTCACAGAGCGTAACGGCATCTACATCATCGACCTTCAAAAGACAGTTAAGAAGGTAGAAGAAGCTTATAACTTCGTAAAAGAATTAGCTGGTAACGGCGGTAAAGTTCTTTTCGTTGGAACTAAGAAGCAAGCACAGGAATCTGTTAAAGACGAAGCAGAACGTGCAGGCATGTACTACATCAACCAACGCTGGTTGGGTGGAACACTTACTAACTTTGAAACAATTCAAAAGCGTATTGCACGTCTTAAAGAAATCGAAAAGATGGAAGAAGACGGAACATTTGATGTGCTTCCAAAGAAAGAAGTAGTTCAACTTAAGAAAGAACACGAACGCTTGGTTAAATTCCTAGGCGGAATCAAAGATATGAATACACTGCCTGATGCACTATTCATCATCGACCCTCGTAAAGAGCGTATTGCTGTAGCAGAAGCTCGTAAATTGAACATCCCAATCGTGGGTATTGTTGATACAAACTGTGACCCGGATGAAATCGATGTTGTCATCCCTGCGAATGACGATGCGATCCGTGCAGTTAAGCTTCTTACGGGTAAAATGGCAGATGCTATTTTAGAAGCTAAGCAAGGTGAAGAAGCAGCTGTAGCAGCTGAGTAATCATTAGAAGGTGATAAGAGGGACTTACCCTTATCACCTTTTTTTAAAGAGTATGCCCCTTCGATATTCGTTAATCAACGGGATATCGGTTCACGACAGAAGTCTTGAAGGCAGTGGAATGAACATGCGTCCTATCGCTAATACTGACTACTGACGAACAAGATTTTTACTGTCTACATAGTTAAACTAAGGAGGAAACCCACTATGGCAATTACTGCACAAATGGTTAAAGAACTTCGTGAAAAAACCGGCGCTGGTATGATGGATTGTAAAAAAGCGTTAACTGAAACTGACGGAGATATGGACAAAGCAATTGATTTCCT
The DNA here is from genome assembly GCF_045897515.1 of Rossellomorea oryzaecorticis. Classification (NCBI taxonomy): domain Bacteria; kingdom Bacillati; phylum Bacillota; class Bacilli; order Caryophanales; family Bacillaceae; genus Rossellomorea; species Rossellomorea oryzaecorticis. The sequence continues at coordinate 281,418 of NZ_JBJOSA010000002.1, forward strand.
TCGTGAAAAAGGAATCGCGAAAGCAGCTAAAAAAGCTGACCGCATCGCTGCAGAAGGTACTACTTTCATTACAAGTGAAGGCAACACTGCAATCATCCTTGAAGTGAATGCTGAAACCGACTTCGTTGCAAAGAACGAAAACTTCCAAAAATTAGTAAGTGAACTTGCGGAGCATTTACTATCTGAAAAACCTGCATCTGTAGAAGAAGCTATGGATCAAAAGATGAAAAATGGTTCTACAGTTACTGAATTCATCAACACAGCAATTGCAAAAATCGGTGAAAAAATCACTTTGCGCCGTTTTGAAATCCGCACAAAAGGCGATAATGCAGCTTTTGGTGAGTACCTGCACATGGGAGGCCGCATCGGCGTTCTTTCTGTAGTTGAAGGTACAACTGATGCAGATGTAGCGAAAGACGTAGCTATGCACGCAGCTGCTTTAAATCCTAAATATGTTTCTCGTGATCAAGTATCTGCTGAAGAAGTAGAGCGTGAGCGTGAAGTTCTTAAGCAGCAGGCACTTAACGAAGGCAAGCCTGAAAATATCGTTGAGAAAATGGTGGAAGGCCGCCTTGGGAAGTATTTTGAAGATATTTGTATCCTTGACCAGGCTTTCGTTAAGAATCCTGACCAAAAAGTACGCCAATATCTTGAGTCCAACAAAGCTACTTTAACAGACTTCATCCGTTACGAAGTTGGTGAAGGTCTTGAAAAGCGTCAAGACAACTTTGCTGAAGAAGTAATGAGCCAAGTTAAGAAGTAATCGGATTAAGGAAGTTATACATCTCTAAGTAGGGAACACCTGGCGTGTTCCCTATTTTTCAAGAAAAATTCTATTACATATGGAGGTTCCCATGAGCGTTCCTAAATACAAACGTGTCGTTCTTAAACTGAGTGGAGAGGCTCTTGCCGGTAATGACGGCTTTGGCATCAATCCATCAGTGATTAAAAACGTAGCAGAAGAAGTGAAAGAAATTGCCGAGCTGGGTGTGGAAGTTGCCGTTGTGGTTGGCGGGGGAAACATCTGGCGTGGTAAAATAGGTAGTGAAATGGGAATGGATCGTGCATCGGCAGACTATATGGGGATGCTTGCGACCGTCATGAATTCCCTTGCCCTTCAGGACAGCCTGGAGCAGATCGGAATCGAAACCAGAGTCCAGACTTCAATTGATATGCGTCAAGTTGCAGAACCTTATATCAGAAGGAGAGCCATACGTCATTTAGAGAAAAAACGGGTTGTCATCTTTGCTGCAGGTACGGGGAACCCTTACTTCTCAACTGATACAACAGCAGCTCTGCGTGCAGCTGAAATCGAAGCCGAAGTAATCCTTATGGCGAAAAATAATGTTGACGGTGTCTATTCCGCAGATCCTAAAAAGGATGAATCAGCAGTCAAGTATGAGGAACTTTCTTACTTGGATGTACTGAAAGAAGGACTTGCTGTTATGGATTCCACTGCATCATCCTTATGTATGGACAATGACATACCACTTATTGTATTTTCTATTATGGAAGACGGAAATATCAAAAGAGCCATTACAGGTGAAAATATTGGAACAATCGTTAGGGGGAAAGCATAATGCCGAATACAATCATTGCAAATGCAAAGGAAAGAATGACAAAAGCCATTCAAACATTTTCCCGGGAATTGGCGAGCATCCGTGCGGGAAGAGCCAATGCTTCGTTGCTTGATAAAATCACAGTTGATTATTACGGTGCTCCGACGCCCGTAAATCAATTGGCTGGTATCTCTATTCCAGAAGCAAGAATGCTTGTTATTCAACCGTATGATAAATCAGCGTTGGGCGATATCGAGAAGGCAATACTGAAGTCAGACTTGGGAATCACACCGACTAGTGATGGTAATATCCTTCGCATCGTGGTTCCTGCATTGACGGAAGAGCGCCGTAAAGAACTTGTCAAACTGGTTAAAAAAGAAGCAGAAGATGCAAAAGTAGCAATCCGTAACATCCGTCGCGATGCAAATGACGATTTGAAAAAGAAAGAGAAAAATGGGGATATCACGGAAGACGATCTTCGCGGATACTCTGACGATGTGCAAAAAGCTACAGACGAAAGCATTGCAAAAATCGATAACATTGCAAAAGAGAAAGAAAAAGAAATCTTAGAAGTCTGATCCAATTTATAAAATGAAGGGGCTGTCCAATAAGTGAACTCAAATTCCTTATCGGACAGCCCTTTTTAATACATAATATTTAAATGAATAAATTTCCAAACTAATTATCTCTGATTCCTGTACATTCCGGCTTTTGATTGGAGTGCAAGACGAAGACTCCTATAAGAAAAGAGGAAGGGCTTTGAAGAGAGGGGTTTGGCATAAGACGAATTGGCTTAGAAGGCGTTCTTTACCTTCTTGGCGGTTTGACTTATGACCTCGAGGGGCTAGCCGCCGGAGCTGGACAGGAAACTGTTGCGAGAATGCCGGGAGGCTCACGGGTCACCGGAGGAAAGCGATGTCCTGCACGGAAATCAACAGCGGTGTTCAAGGGAAATTCTAAATATACTCAACAAGTAGATAATGATGCATAAAGGATTTTCTTGAAGATATCTTCTTTGTTTTTTGATATGATAGTATAGGTAAATATTTTTTGGATTGTTGGTGGAGGAAATCTTATGCTAAACAAGCTTAAACAATGGAAACGACAACAAAATAGTGAAGATGTTGATGAACGCTTCCAGGAACTGGTGAAGCATCCCATCCCGGGACATGTTGCCATCATCATGGACGGCAACGGCCGCTGGGCTCAGAAAAGAGCTCTACCAAGAGTTGCGGGTCACCACGAAGGGATGAAATGCGTACGCAGAATTACGAAACTGGCAAATGAGTTAGGGATAGAAGCTTTGACTTTATATGCATTTTCGACCGAAAACTGGAAACGTCCCAAGATGGAAGTAGAGTTTCTTATGAAACTTCCGGAAGAATTCCTGGGCACGTTCCTGCCTGAACTGGTTGAAGAAAATGTGCAGGTGAAGATGATGGGAAATAAAGAAGATATCCCTCCGCATACATTAAAAGCAGTAAGCAAGGCAATTGAAGCGACGAAGGACAATGATGGCCTTATTTTGAACTTCGCCTTGAATTATGGAAGCCGTGCAGAAATACTTGATTCGATTAGACATGTCTTAAATGACATTCAAAATGGCATACTAGATGAAAAACAATTGAATGAGGAAATTTTTTCAACTTATTTGATGACCAAAGAGTTGAAAGATCCTGATCTGCTGATCCGTACAAGCGGTGAGATTCGATTGAGTAATTTTATGCTTTGGCAGCTGGCATACACGGAATTTTGGTTTACTGAGTGTTTATGGCCGGATTTTGGTAAAGAACAGTTTACTGAAGCAATTGAAGCGTATCAAGGTCGTTCAAGAAGGTTCGGCGGTATAAAAAGTGAGGAATCATAATGAAACAAAGAATCATCACTGCAATCATTGCAGCAGCGGTATTTTTACCCATCATCCTTTATGGTAAATCTCCATTTATCATATTGATGTACCTGATTGCGTCAATAAGTCTCTATGAAGCACTGAAGATGAGAGGGTTTAAAATCTATTCCATACCGGGATTGATATCTCTGGGAATATTATGGGTATTCTTAATACCCGATCTATACATAGGGGTCATCAGCAATATCGGCTATTCGAAGATTGAGCTTTCTTTTTTCGCAGTCTTGATATTTCTGACTTTTACAGTCATTACAAAGAATCGATTTACTTTTGATGATGTGGCTTTTGCGTTACTGAGTGTTTTGTATGTCGGGATCGGATACTATTATTTCATGGAGATCCGACTTGAAGAGGGCGTTCAGTTTGTGTTTTATGCCCTGTTCATTATCTGGGCTACTGACTCAGGGGCTTACTTCATCGGTAAGGCGATCGGAAAGAAAAAGCTTTGGCCCCATATCAGTCCCAATAAAACGATCGAGGGATTCCTCGGCGGAGTGGTATGTGCCATCATCGTCGGGGTCATCATGACTTTCTTCAGTGACTTGGATATGTCGATACCAAAATTGATCGTGGTCACGGCCATACTATCAATTTTTGGTCAGATGGGGGATTTGGTAGAGTCAGCGTTGAAACGTCATTATAAAGTGAAGGATTCGGGTCACTTATTACCGGGACACGGAGGAATGCTGGACCGGTTTGACAGTCTATTATTTGTTTTACCCCTTCTTTATTTCCTTTTATAAAAAGATATGAAGGGCACGAGCGGGAGGAGAGTAAGTATTGAAAAAAATTAGTTTGATGGGCGCAACGGGTTCAATCGGGACTCAGACCCTTGAGGTAATAAGAGAACACCCTGAAGAATTCAAGCTGACTGCTTTTTCAGCAGGGAAGAATATCGATGAAGCAAGAAAGATGATTGCAGAATTCAACCCCCTTCTGGTATCTGTTCAGCTTAAAGAAGATGCTGACAAACTTAGGAATGAGGTTTCTGCAGGCGTTAAAATTTTATCGGGGGAAGAAGGACTGGTTCAGGTGGCATGCCATCAGGATTCAGATATCCTTGTTAACGCGGTGCTTGGCAGTGTCGGGCTCTATCCGACGCTTCAGGCAATTGAAGCAGGCAAAACAATTGCAATCGCCAATAAAGAGACGCTGGTAACAGCCGGCCATATTGTGATGGAAGCAGCAAAAGAAAAGGGTGTGGCATTATTACCTGTCGACAGCGAACACTCTGCGATCTTCCAAGCACTTCAAGGGGAAAAAGAAAAGAATATCGATAAATTGATCATCACCGCTTCAGGGGGAAGCTTCAGGGACCGTTCACGGGAAGACCTTGTGGGGGTCACGGTTAAAGAGGCACTCAATCATCCGAACTGGTCGATGGGTGCTAAAATCACCATTGATTCGGCATCGATGATGAATAAGGGGCTTGAAGTGATAGAGGCACATTGGCTGTTCGACATGCCTTACGATAAAATAGACGTATTGCAGCATAGGGAAAGTATCATTCACTCAATGATACAATTCCACGATACTTCCGTCATGGCCCAGCTGGGCACACCGGATATGCGCGTCCCGATCCAATACGCTTTGACATACCCTGACCGCTTGGAACGCAACGAAGCAAAGAGGCTGGATTTGGCTGAGATCGGGAAACTGCATTTTGAGAAAATGGATTTCGAACGTTTTCGATGCCTTAAATTTGCTTATGAAGCAGGACGTACCGGCGGGAGCATGACAACGGTTTTGAATGCAGCCAACGAAGCGGCGGTTTCCTTATTCCTGGAAGAGAAAATATCGTTCCTCGGTATTGAAGATTTGATTGAAAGAGCTTTAGATGAGCATGAAGTGATTCAGAATCCAGATCTCGAGACCATTCGCGAAATTGATGGACAAACAAGATCAGCCGTTTCACGGTGGATTTAAATAACAGGCTTGTGCATGATTGCTTGTACATTGACGTAGTATTATAAGAGACATTTTTTCGTTGAACATTTGTACTTATCAGGCCTGAAGAGACCAGGTTATTAAAAGGTGGTTTTTTATTTGCAAACAGTAATTGCCTTTATCGTTATTTTTGGCGCTTTAGTTTTCTTTCATGAACTTGGCCACTTGATTTTCGCTAAGCGTGCAGGCATATTATGCCGTGAATTTGCGATAGGTTTTGGCCCTAAAGTGTTTTCTTTCAAAAAAGATGAAACGACATACACAATCAGACTCCTGCCACTCGGAGGTTTCGTCCGTATGGCCGGTGAAGACCCGGAAATGGTTGAATTGAAGGCTGGACATCGAATCGGTCTTGTGATGGACGGAGATGAAAAGATAAAAAAAATCGTCCTGAATAATAAAGACCGATACCCGAATATACGGGTAATCGAAGTGGAAGACGCTGATTTGGAGCATGGATTGTTTATCCGGGGATATGAGGAAGATGAAGATGAAATCCTGAAGAAATTTGACATTTCCCGGGAGGCTGTCTTCGTTGAAGACGGTGTTGAAACACAAATTGCACCATGGGACCGGCAGTTTGCTTCTAAATCCCTGCCGAAACGGGCAATGGCCATTTTTGCAGGTCCACTATTCAACTTTATTCTGGCATTCTTTATCTTTCTGCTTGTCGGACTCCTGCAGGGCGTGCCTACAAATGATCCGGTACTGGGGAATCTGACTGACGACGGAGCAGCCAGGGAAGCGGGACTTCAGAAGAATGATGTTGTCCAAAGCATCGATGGTAAAGAAATTTCTACCTGGGAAGACATCGTGACTGTGATCCAAAAGCACCCCGGCGATGAACTAAACTTCATCGTTGAGCGAGGCGGAACTACAGAAGAGCTTTCCGTCACACCTAAACCCCAGGAAGTAGAAGGTAAAGAAATTGGTATTATAGGGGTGCACAGTCCAGTTGAGAAATCTCCTTTGAAAGTGGTAACCAATAGTGCAGAGCAGACGTATGAATGGACAAAGATGATATTCGTCCTGCTTGGAAAGCTTGTGTCGGGTGAATTCTCGATCGATGCGCTGTCAGGACCGGTTGGAATTTATCAGTCTACAGATGTTGTAGCCAAATCCGGAATTTTCTATTTGATGAGATGGGCAGCTATTTTGAGCATCAATTTAGGTATCATGAACTTACTCCCGATACCTGCTCTTGACGGCGGACGACTTCTTTTCTTTGCAATTGAAGCGGTACGTGGAAAACCGGTCGACCGTCAAATGGAAGGGATGGTCCATTTTGTAGGGTTCGCTCTCTTGATGGTGCTCATGCTGGTTGTCACGTGGAATGATATACAACGATTCTTTTTGTAAGAAATACCATTCTTTAAGGATATCGGAAGACTCACAGGCAGTTTCTACCTCTTTCTACTAAAAATGAGGGTAGTACTGCCTGTTCATTTAAGATAAAATGGAGAAGGGAATGGAGAGTGTTTCTCCGTTCTTTTCTTATGAATTACATATTTTCATTTTCAAATATATTATCTGGTAACTGAGGTGCTAATAAATGAAGCAACGTAATACTTTGATCCCTACCCTGAAAGAAATTCCGGCAGATGCTGATATAAAAAGTCACCAGCTATTGCTGCGTGCAGGATACATCCGGCAAAATGCAAGCGGAATATACAGTTTTCTTCCTCTAGGTAAAAGAGTATTGAAAAAAGTTGAGGAAATTGTCCGTGAAGAATTAGATGCCGTCGGGGCAGCAGAACTATTGATGCCCGCACTCCAGCCATCCGAGTTATGGAAAGAGTCAGGAAGATGGGGCACATACGGACCTGAACTGATGCGCATGAATGACCGCCATGATCGTGAGTTCGCACTTGGGGCAACCCATGAAGAAATGATTACTAGTATCGTAAGAGATGAAATAAAGTCCTATAAGCGGCTTCCTCTTACGCTTTATCAAATCCAGACGAAATACAGGGATGAAAAGCGTCCGCGTTTTGGATTGCTGCGCGGACGGGAATTTGTGATGAAGGATGCCTATTCATTCCATTCATCAGCAGAAAGCCTCGATGATACGTACGAGCAAATATTCCAGGCCTATACAAATATTTTTACGCGCTGCGGGCTGAATTTCAGGGCGGTAATCGCCGATTCCGGTGCAATGGGCGGTAAGGACACTCATGAATTCATGGTTCTGTCTGAAGTCGGAGAGGATACGATTGCCTATTCTGATCAATCCACATACGCGGCAAATATCGAAATGGCTGAAGTAATTGATTCGTATTCATCTTCAAATGAGGACATGAGGGACACAGAAAAAGTCGCGACCCCGGGTGTCAAGACGATAGAAGAAGTGGCTTCTTTCCTTGAAGTATCTAGAGAGAATTGCATCAAGTCACTGCTCTTTAAAGTGGACGAAGAATTTGTATTGATTCTTTCACGCGGTGATCACGAAATAAATGACATTAAAGTGAAGAATTTCATGAATGCCGAATCAGTGGAACTTGCTTCTGCTGAAGAAACGAAAGAAATCATGGGGTGCACTGTCGGTTCGATCGGCCCTTGTACTGCAGGGGACAAGATAAAGATTGTCGCAGACCAGGCTGTCAAATATGTCCGCAACGGTATTGCGGGTGCGAATGAGGAAGGGTATCACCTGGTCAATGTGAATCCTGAGCGTGACTTCCAGGCTGCAGTATTCGGTGACTTACGTTTCATCCAGGAGGGTGACCCTTCACCGGATGGAAAAGGTACCATTTCATTTGCAAAGGGAATCGAAGTAGGCCACGTCTTTAAGCTTGGCACAAGATATTCAGATGCCATGAACAGTACGTATCTTGATGAAAACGGCCGTGCTCAATCCATCATCATGGGCTGCTACGGCATCGGGGTTTCACGTACTCTTGCAGCGGTGGCAGAACAATATAATGACGATAGAGGTCTGGTGTGGCCATCCGATTTATCACCATATGATCTTCATTTGATTCCCATCAACATGAAGGATGAGCATCAAGCCAATCTGGCAAACGAACTTTATGAAGAGCTTAGAAAGAACCGTTATGATGTTTTGATGGACGATCGTGCCGAACGTCCCGGGGTCAAATTCGCCGATTCAGATCTGATCGGGCTGCCAATCCGTATCACTGTCGGTAAAAAGGCATCAGAAGGCATTGTTGAATTAAAAGTTAGAAAAACAGGCGACATGCATGAGGTTCACAAAGATGATCTTTTATCGACTCTGATAGATATATTCAAAACACTTTCTTAATATAAAAGGGCTGAACCATTAGGGAAGCAATGATCCTTATCGTCAGCCCTTTTCTTCAGTTATCAACATTACAAATAATTTATAGAAGTGGGGGAAAGGGAAATGGATGAAAAGTCCCTCGGCAAAAAAGAAAGATTTCAACTGCTGTTGCAGCAGCTGGGTCTGACGGAAGATGCATTCGTTAAATACTTTAACAATGCAGAGATAGAAAAACTTTCAGTTTACCGAAGCGAACGGAAGTGGCATTTCAGTTTTACGCTTGAAGAAATGATTCCATGTAAAGTCTGGAGCCGTTTTTCTATGGCCCTTCAGACATCTTTCAAGCATATTGCCAATGTGAGCTTCAGTTTAAAAGTGCTCAATATGGAATTAACCGAACAAGCCATACTTGATTATTGGAGCGAGTGCGTAAAAGAAATCCAGGGGATTTCCCCTCCCCTATTGAAACTGCTCAATACTCAAAAACCTGAAATAATCGGGAACAAAATTGTTGTTAAGGCATCAAACGATACCGAAGCAGCGCAATTAAAAAGAAAGTACGGGGAAATCATTTGTTCAGCATTCGAAAATTTCGGCTTTCCGAGACTGGTGCTTGATGCTGAAGTTGCTAAAATGGATGAACAAAATAATGACTATGAAAAATTCCTTCAAGAAAAAATGAAAGAAGATCAGGAGAGAGCAAAGCAGGCTCTCATTGAAATGGAAAAAGCTGAGAAAGAAGAAGCTTCAGATGCTCCAAGCGGCCCCTTCATGCTTGGTCTTTCAATTAAAGATGATGCTGACTTCAGGAAGATTGAAGATATTTACGATGAAGAAAGACGCATTGCGATTGAAGGGTATGTCTTTGATTGTGAAACAAGGGAACTCAGGAGCGGCAGGACGCTCCTTACCTTCAAAGTAACAGACTATACGAGTTCAATCCTTGTCAAAATGTTCTCCAGGGATAAAGAAGACGCAGCTGTCATGAATAACATGAAAAAAGGTATGTGGGTGCGATGCCGGGGAAGTATCCAAAACGATACATTCGTCAGGGATCTTGTCATGATTGCCAACGACGTTAATGAGATCAAACCTGTACTTCGCCTTGATACTGCCCCATCAGAAGAGAAAAGGGTAGAGCTGCACATGCATTCCCCGATGAGCCAAATGGATGCCGTCAGCTCTGTTTCAAGTCTTGTTGCACAGGCAAAGAAATGGGGACATAAAGCAATCGCGATAACGGATCATGCTGTTGCACAATCATTCCCTGAGGCTTATAGTGCAAGCAGGAAGAATGATATCAAGGTTTTATACGGACTTGAAGCTAACCTCGTGGATGACGGTGTGCCGATCGGATACAACGAAACCGACCGTCCGCTTGAAGATGCCGTTTATGTTGTTTTCGACGTTGAGACTACTGGGCTTTCAGCGGTATACGATACAATCATCGAGCTTGCAGCCGTTAAGATCAAGGACGGCGAGATCATCGATCGTTACGAGTCCTTTGCGAATCCGCACCATCCGCTGTCTGCAACCACGATTGATTTAACAGGTATCACAGATGATATGGTCCAGAATGCACCGGAAATCAACGATGTCCTTCATGATTATCATGAATGGGTCGGCGATGACATATTGGTCGCCCACAACGCTTCGTTTGATATGGGGTTCTTGAATGCAGGATATCAAAAGGCAGGTCTCTCCAAGGCGGCTAACCCGGTAATCGATACTTTGGAACTTGCCAGATTGTTATACCCGCAGTTCAAAAACCATCGATTGAATACATTAGCCAAGAAATTTGATGTGGAATTGACCCAGCATCACCGAGCGATCTACGATGCGGAAGCTACCGGATATCTATTATTGAAGATGCTTAAAGATGCCTTTGAAAAAGGCATTGTCAATCATAATCAATTAAACGATTATATGGGTAAAGGCGACGCTTATAAACGCTCAAGACCTTATCACTGCACATTGATTGCCCAAAATGAAGAAGGACTTAAAAATTTATACAAATTGGTGTCCATTTCTCATATGCATTACTTCTACAGAGTTCCAAGAATCCCACGTTCCCAGCTGCAAAAGTACCGTGCAGGTATTCTGGTGGGATCAGGCTGCGATAAGGGCGAAGTGTTTGAAGGCATGATGCAGAAAGGAAAAGCGGAAGTCGAAGACACAGCAGAGTTTTATGACTACTTGGAGGTACATCCGAAAGAGGTCTATCAACACTTGATAGAACTCGATCTGGTGCAAAGTCAGAAGAACCTGGAAGACATCATCAAGAATATCGTTGAGCTTGGTGAAAAGCTCGATAAGCCGGTTGTAGCGACGGGGAATGTTCATTATTTGAATGAAACCGATAAAATATACCGCCAGATCCTCGTAGGGTCTCAGGGCGGGGCAAATCCGTTAAATCGACACTCGCTGCCGGATGTGCACTTCAGGACAACCAATGAGATGCTTGATTGCTTCTCTTTCCTTGGCAAGGAGAAAGCTAAGGAGATTGTCGTTGAAAATTCCAATAAGATTGCGGATATGGTCGATGTGATCAAACCTATCAAAGATGATTTATATACACCAAAAATCGAAGGTGCAGATGAAGAAATGCGCCGGATGAGTTATGCGATGGCGAGGAGCATATATGGAGAAGAACTGCCGGAAATTGTGGAAGCCAGGCTTGAAAAAGAACTCAAGAGTATCATCGGCCATGGATTCGCGGTCATTTATTTGATCTCACATAAACTGGTTAAAAAATCGCTGGATGATGGATATCTTGTCGGCTCCCGGGGATCTGTCGGTTCTTCCTTCGTAGCGACAATGACAGAAATCACCGAAGTAAACCCGCTTCCTCCGCATTATGTGTGCCCGGCATGCAAGAAATCGGAGTTCTTTGATGATGGTTCTGTCGGTTCAGGCTTTGACCTGCCGAATAAAGACTGTCCTGAGTGTGGACACGCATATAAAAAAGATGGACATGACATTCCGTTTGAAACCTTCCTTGGTTTCAAGGGGGACAAAGTCCCGGATATCGACCTGAACTTCTCGGGTGAGTATCAGCCTCAGGCTCATAATTACACAAAAGTGCTGTTCGGGGAAGATAATGTCTACCGTGCAGGGACAATCGGAACCGTTGCAGAAAAAACTGCCTATGGATATGTCAAAGGCTACGCGAATGACAATGCATTGCAAGTCAGGGGAGCGGAAATAGACAGGCTGGTAAGTGGATGTACAGGGGTCAAACGGACGACAGGCCAGCATCCCGGCGGGATCATCGTAGTCCCGGACTATATGGATATCTTTGATTTCTCCCCAATCCAATTCCCGGCAGATGACCAGAATTCAGAATGGAGAACGACTCACTTTGACTTCCATTCCATCCATGATAACTTGCTGAAACTGGACATACTGGGTCACGATGACCCGACTGTCATCAGAATGCTGCAGGATTTATCCGGGATCGACCCTAAAACGATTCCAACCGATGACCCGGAAGTAATGAAAATTTTCAGTGGAACAGAGTCATTGGGTGTTACAGAAGATCAAATCATGTGTAAAACCGGAACACTCGGGATCCCTGAATTCGGTACCCGGTTTGTACGTCAGATGCTTGAAGATACAAAACCTACTACGTTCTCGGAACTTGTCCAGATTTCAGGACTTTCACACGGAACCGATGTATGGCTTGGGAATGCCCAGGAATTGATTCACAACAATATATGCAACCTGAGTGAAGTAATCGGCTGCCGTGACGATATCATGGTGTACCTAATCTATCAGGGGCTTGAGCCGTCCCTTGCGTTTAAGATCATGGAATTCGTGCGTAAAGGAAAAGGCCTGCAGGATGAATGGGTAGAGGAAATGAAGAATAATGGTGTCCCTGACTGGTATATCGATTCATGCCTCAAAATTAAATACATGTTCCCGAAAGCCCATGCGGCAGCGTACGTGCTTATGGCTGTGAGGATCGCTTATTTCAAGGTTCATCATGCTTTACTTTACTACGCAGCTTACTTTACGGTAAGGGCAGAGGATTTTGATATTGAAGCAATGGTGAGAGGCTCCCAGGCTGTGCGTGCGAAGATCGAGGAGATCAACAGCAAGGGTCTGGATGCTTCACCGAAAGAAAAGAATACATTGACAGTTCTGGAACTTGCACTTGAAATGTGTGAGAGGGGCTACAAATTTCAAAAGGTGGATCTTTACCGATCGCATGCTTCAGAGTTCATCATCGATGGCGATTCCTTGATTCCTCCGTTCAATTCCATACCGGGACTCGGTACGAACGCGGCGATCAATATTGTGAAGGCGCGTAAAGACGGTGAATTCCTTTCTAAAGAAGATCTTCAACAAAGAGGACGGGTGTCGAAGACCATCATCGAGTACCTGGACAATCACGGGTGTCTTGAAAGTCTGCCCGATAAAAACCAATTGTCCCTCTTCTAGCCCCGTCCCATGGGAATTGTTTGCATAAAAATGTGGATTATGGTATATTTTTAGTGGAAATACTAAAGATAGCTCTAAGCAGAAGAGTGGGGTCGCACCCCACTCTTTCGTTATTACATGGGTTTTTTAAGGATTATTTCTAGTCTTGGTGCAAGATTTTCATATAGACCAGGAGGTAAGTATGAGCAAAATTATTACACTAGTAGAAGAACTTGTTACACCCATCCTTGATGACATGTCACTTGAACTCATTGACATGGAATACGTCAAAGAAGGTTCCAATTGGTTCCTTCGTGTTTTTATCGACAAGGATTCCGGTGTGGACATTGAAGAATGCGGTTTGGTCAGCGAACGACTAAGTGAGAAACTGGATGAAATCGATCCGATTCCACATAATTACTTCTTGGAAGTATCTTCTCCAGGAGCGGAGCGTCCTTTAAAGAATGAAAAGGACTTTCAAAAAGCTGTCGGTAAGAATGTTTACGTCAAAACATATGAACCGATCAATGGAGAAAAAGCGTTTGAAGGGACATTACTTTCCTATTCTTCTGAGCAATTATCATTGGAAGTCACCATCAAAACTCGTAAAAAGAAGGTTGAAATCCCATCAGACAAGATTGCGATTGCAAGATTGGCTGTTACATTCTAATCAGGATACAACCGTACTATAAAGGGGGATTACACAAACATGAGCACTCAGTTATTAGATGCTCTAACTGTTTTAGAGAAAGAAAAAGGCATCGCAAGAGATGTGATCATTGAAGCAATCGAAGCCGCTTTGGTGTCAGCTTACAAACGAAACTTCAATCAGGCACAGAATGTCCGCGTAGATTTGAACCTGGATACGGGCACAATGCGGGTATTCGCCCGCAAGGAAGTAGTTGATGAGGTTTTTGATTCTCGTCTTGAAATTTCTGTAGAAGACGCGGCTGAGATCAATCCGAGCTATGAAGTCGGTGATGTAGTCGAACTTGAGGTTACACCTAAAGATTTCGGGCGCATCGCGGCCCAGACAGCAAAGCAGGTTGTCACACAACGTGTAAGGGAAGCAGAACGCGGGATCATTTACTCAGAATTCGTTGATCGCGAAGAAGATATCATGACCGGTATCGTCCAGCGTCAGGACAATAGATTCATTTATGTGGCGCTTGGCAAGATTGAAGCCCTGCTCCCTGTAAGTGAACAGATGCCCAATGAAACTTATAAACCGCATGACAGGATCAAAGTATATATCACCAAAGTCGAGAAAACGACAAAAGGTCCTCAAATCTTTGTTTCCCGAACACACCCAGGATTATTGAAACGCCTGTTTGAGATTGAAGTTCCTGAAATCTTTGACGGTACCGTAGAAATTAAATCGGTGGCCCGCGAAGCAGGTGACAGATCGAAAATTTCCGTTCATGCTGAAAATTCGGAGATTGATCCGGTAGGAGCGTGTGTGGGAACGAAGGGCGCCCGCGTGCAGGCTATCGTAAATGAATTAAAAGGTGAAAAAATTGATATTGTACACTGGTCTGAAGATCCGGTGACTTTTGTTGCAAATGCACTGAGTCCATCCAAAGTGCTGGACGTCCAAGTGAATGAAGAAGAAAAAGCAACAAGAGTGGTCGTACCCGATTATCAGCTGTCTCTAGCAATCGGAAAACGCGGACAGAATGCTCGGCTGGCTGCAAAATTGACAAACTGGAAGATTGATATCAAAAGTGAAACCGATGCACGCGAACTCGGACTCTATCCTCGTGAGGAAGCTTTTCTTCCACAGGATGAAGAAGAAGAGTATGATAACGAACCTTTGAATATTGATTTTGATGATCAAGAGTAAGAGGTGAAAAGCATGGGCAGCAAAAAGATACCATTGCGCAAATGTGTTGCAACAGGGGAAATGAAACCTAAAAAAGATATGATAAGAATTGTCCGATCGAAAGAAGGAGAGATATCGGTCGATCCCACAGGTAAGAAATCGGGACGCGGTGCTTACCTCTCCAAGGACAAGGAAGTTATTTTACAGGCAAAGAAGAAAAACACTTTAGCCAATCAATTACAAGCAAAGATAGACGATTCCGTTTATGATGAATTGATAAGTCTTGTAGAGAAGGAGTAACGTTTAGCGTATGAAACAAGATCGTTGGATGTCACTTTTAGGGTTGGCAAATCGGGCACGGAAGATTATTTCCGGTGAAGAATTGGTGATCAAGGAAGTAAGGAGCGGCCGGGCGAAGCTTGTACTGCTCTCAAAAGATGCTTCCGCAAACACTCAGAAGAAGGTCATGGATAAATGCAAGTCTTACCATGTGCCTGTTAAGTTTGTAGAGGACAGGTATATCCTCGGTCATTCCATCGGCAAAGAAGCCAGGGTAGTTGTGGCATTATCCGATGCAGGTTTTGCCGGTAAATTATCTGATATGCTCGATTGAATCTCAATGGGGGTGAACATATGAGCAAGACGCGAGTTTACGAATATGCAAAAAAATATAATGTTTCAAGCAAAGATGTTATTTCAAAATTAAAGCAATTAAATATTGAGGTATCAAACCATATGGCAACAATAGAAGACGACACCGTGAAAAAGTTAGATTCAATGTTTTCAAGTAATTCTAAAGAGCAGGGTAATAAACCGGCTCAGAATAATTCAAACCAAAAACAGAACACTGCCAAAGAAAATAATTCCTCTTCCAAAGGCAAGGTGAATTCTGCACCGAATAACCGCGATGGAAAGAAGAATGGTCAGCAGTCTCAGTCGAAGGAGAAAAAAGCTTTCAATAATAATAACAATAACAACAATAAGAGAAATAATAAAAATAACAGAAATAACAAACCGAATAAAAACTTCAAGCAGGCACCTCAGCAACAGCAGCCTGCCAAAAAGAAAGAGCTTCCTTCCAAGATTACATTCTCTGAATCCTTGACGGTTGCCGAACTTGCTAAAAAACTTCACAAAGAGCCGTCAGAAATCATCAAGAAACTTTTCATGCTTGGTGTCATGGCGACAATCAACCAAGAATTGGATAAGGATTCAATCGAGTTGATTGCAGGTGAATATGGAGTAGAGGTTGAAGAAGAAATCAAAATCGACACAACCGACCTCGGTGTATATTTCACTGAAGATGAGGAAGCAGAATTACAGGAACGCCCTTCAGTCGTAACCATCATGGGTCACGTCGATCATGGTAAAACGACTCTGCTTGATTCTATCCGTAATACTAAAGTGACAGCAGGCGAAGCCGGCGGAATCACTCAGCATATCGGTGCCTATCAGGTAGAAGTCGAAGGCAAGAAAATCACATTCCTTGACACTCCAGGACATGCTGCCTTCACTACAATGCGTGCACGCGGTGCTCAAGTAACGGATATCGCGATCATCGTCGTTGCAGCTGATGATGGTGTCATGCCGCAGACGGTTGAAGCAATCAACCATGCCAAGGCTGCTGAAGTACCGATTATCATTGCCGTGAATAAGATGGACAAGGAAGCAGCAAACCCTGATAGAGTGATGCAGGAACTCACAGAGTATGAGCTTGTACCGGAAGCATGGGGAGGCGACACAATATTCGTTCCACTGTCTGCTCTTTCCGGGGAAGGGATTGATAACCTTCTTGAGATGATCGTCCTCGTAAGTGAAGTAGAAGAGTTGAAAGCGAACCCTGACCGCCTTGCAAACGGTACAGTCATCGAAGCGCAGCTTGATAAGGGTCGCGGCTCTGTAGCTACCTTATTAGTTCAAAACGGTACACTTAAAATTGGTGATCCGATTGTAGTAGGGAACACCTTCGGACGCGTGCGTGCAATGGTCAATGATCTTGGACGCCGTGTGAAGAAAGTCGGCCCATCGACTCCTGTTGAAATTACAGGTCTTAATGATGTACCTCAAGCAGGGGACCGATTTGTAGTATTTGAGGATGAGAAAACAGCCCGTTCCGTAGGTGAATCACGTGCTTCACAGGCCCTGCAGGCACAGCGCGGAGAAAAATCCAAAGTAAGTCTCGAAAACCTTTTCGAACAAATGAAACAAGGCGAAATGAAGGATCTCAACCTGGTCCTTAAAGCTGATGTTCAAGGTTCAGTGGAAGCTTTGGCTGCTTCATTATTAAAAATTGAAGTTGAAGGTGTCAAGATCAACATCATCCACACTGGTGTCGGGGCGATTAATGAATCTGACATCACTCTTGCTTCCGCTTCCAATGCAATTGTCATCGGATTCAATGTGCGTCCGGATGTCAACGCGAAACGTGCTGCTGAAGCTGAAGGTGTGGAAATCCGCTTACACCGCATCATTTATAAAGTGATGGAAGAAATTGAATCAGCAATGAAGGGTATGCTTGATCCGGAATTTGAAGAAAAAATCATTGGTCAGGCAGAGGTCCGTCAAACGTTCAAAGTGTCTAAAGTCGGAACTATTGCGGGAAGCTATGTAACAGAGGGTAAAATCTCCCGTGACTCCGGTGTCCGTCTGATCCGTGACGGCGTCGTGATCTTTGAAGGTGAACTTGATGCTCTAAAACGATTCAAGGATGATGCGAAAGAAGTTGCGAGAGGCTATGAATGTGGTATTACGATTAAAAACTTCAACGACGTTAAAGAAGGCGATGTAATCGAAGCTTATGTCATGGAGGAAATCACTCGTAAATGATCACTTATGTTGAATGTGAGTGCATGATTCATGATTCTCACTCCCTTAAAGAGAAGAGAGCTGTTTTACAAAGAGTCCTCACTCGCTTAAAACAGAAATATAATGTATCTGTTTCAGAAATCGATCATCAGGAAGTGTGGCAAAGGACAAGGATAGCCATTGTCACCGTCGCTTCCTCGAAAGCATCGAGTGAAAAAGAAATAGAAAATGCATTGAAGTTCATTGATTCTTTTCCCGAATGGGAAAGAACCGATACGACTTGGGAATTGCTGTAAGAGTCATGCCCGCGATTCAACACACATTAATGACAGAAATATGGGGTGATATTGATGAGCCATCGTGCGAATCGAGTTGGCGAGCAAATGAAGAAAGAGCTCAGCGATATTATCGGAAGAAAGATTAAAGACCCGCGTATAGGATTTGTGACTGTTACCGATGTACAGGTATCAGGTGATCTTCAACAGGCAAAAGTATATATTACTGTCCTTGGTGGAGAAGACCAAAGAGAAAATACCTTAAAGGGTCTCGCGAAGGCAAAAGGATTCATCCGTTCTGAAGTTGGACAGAGGGTCCGCCTCCGCAAAACACCTGAGATAATCTTTGAGTTTGATGAATCGATTGAATACGGTAATCATATTGAAACGCTTCTTCGCAAAGTGCAAGATGAACCGGATGAAGATTCACAGAATAAAGACGAGTAAGCAAAGAGGGCTGATTCACGCGGGAATGAATTTCGTGTGGGTCAGTCTTTTTTGAATTTCAGTAAGAATGGAGGATAAGAAGATGAACGGGATCTTGCCATTATGGAAACCAAGGGGCATGACTTCGCATGATTGTGTGTTTAAATTGAGGAAAATACTGAGGACTAAGAAAGTTGGCCATACCGGGACATTGGATCCTGAAGTTTCAGGTGTACTGCCGATTTGCATCGGCAGGGCCACAAAAATAGCTGAATATATTACAGCAGCAGGGAAGACGTACGAAGGAGAAGTGACACTGGGCTCCTCCACAACGACCGAAGACGCCTGGGGAGACGTCGTTGAAACCAAGACTGTAGAACAACCGATAGACAGAGAAAGGGTGCAAGAGATATTAAACGGCTTGACAGGTGAGATCACTCAAACACCCCCGATGTATTCAGCAGTTAAAGTGAATGGCAAAAGACTCTATGAATATGCCCGACAGGGGATTGAAGTGGAACGTCCATCAAGGAAGGTACATATTCACGAATTGCTGCTTAATGGTGACTGGACAGAATTGGAAGGGGAGAATCCATGTTTCTCATTTAAAGTGTCATGCAGTAAAGGGACTTATGTAAGGACCCTTGCTGTAGAAATAGGAAAGCAGCTCGGCTATCCCGCTCATATGTCAGCGCTCACACGTACAAGTTCAGCAGGTCTCTCACAAGACGACTGTTTTACTTTAGAACAGGTGGAGGAATATGCTGAGGGAAATCGGGCTGAAGAGCTTCTGAGTCCCTTGGAATCGGGACTTTCCCATTTGCCGAAAATGGAAATTAGTGATACATTAGCAGAGAAAGTTAAGAACGGTGCCCGCTTAGAAGAACCCGGGAACTGGCCCGGTGATACCGAAGTGGTGATGGTTCATCTTGACCGTGCCATTGCCATCTATCGGCGCCACCCTGAGAAACCCGGGGTAATTAAGCCGGTGAAAGTATTATTCAACGATTAGTGAAAAAGGTGAAATACTGTGAAGATAATAACCGTACATCATCCTCATTCGTTTAAAAAAGAAGATTTTCCACCGATGGTCCTTGCACTCGGATATTTTGACGGGATTCATAAAGGCCATCAGAGGGTTATCAAAACGGCCGTTCAATCGGCTGGAGATCAACATTTACATAGTGCTGTGATGACATTTGATCCCCATCCTTCTGTGGTGCTCGGGCATAAGCATAAACATATCCATTTCATTACTCCGCTTGAAGACAAAAAGGAAATCATAAGCAACTTAGGGGTGGACTATCTGTTTGTTGTACGTTTCACTTCTGAGTTTGCGTCCCTGCTTCCTCAGGAATTTGTCGATCAATACATCATCAATTTAAATGTCCGCCAAGTAGTGGCTGGTTTTGATTATTCTTATGGACGGATGGGAAAGGGCACGATGGAAACACTGCCTTTTCATTCCCGGGAAAGATTTACTTCCATCACCGTTCCAAAGCTTACGGAAGAAGAGGATAAGATCAGTTCAACTTTAATCAGGAATCATTTGAAAGAAGGCAATGTCTCGAAGGTAACCACGCTTTTGGACAGACCTTACAGAATGAAGGGCACCGTCATTCATGGCGACAAACGCGGGCGTAAAATAGGCTTCCCTACAGCGAATATTGAATTGACACACCCTTATTTATTACCGAAAAACGGGGTGTATGCTGTCCGTATGAAAATCCATAACCAATGGTATGATGGCGTGTGCAACATTGGTTTCAAGCCGACGTTCAAAAATCCTGATGACTATTCCTTATCAATTGAAGTGCATTTGTTTGAGTTCAATTCTTCCATTTACGGCGAAGAGGTATATATCGAGTGGTTTGAAAGAATACGTGACGAACAGAAATTCTCGGGAATTGACGAGTTGATCTCACAAATTCAGAGGGACAAAGATACGGCTATTACGTACTTTTCGGGAATTTGATGTTATCCCTTGATTTTTGTAGAAAAAAGTAGTATTCTAAATAGCGTATGAAATGAACCTTTGCTTGGCATCACGAATCACCAACGTATGCTCGGTAACAGGGGATTTGAAAGAAATCATTAGGAGGTGAAAAGGATGGCTATCACTAAAGAGCGTAAAAACGAACTTATCAGTGAATACAAAACACATGAGAACGATACTGGATCTCCAGAAGTTCAAATTGCTGTCCTAACAGAAGAAATTAACAATCTGAACGATCACTTGCGCGTTCACAAGAAAGACCACCACTCTCGTCGCGGTCTTCTTAAAATGGTAGGTCACCGTCGTAATCTTTTATCTTACCTGCGTAAGAAAGATGTACAACGCTACCGTGAGTTAATTAACAAACTAGGTTTACGTCGATAATCAGACACAAGGAAGCGGGAATATTTCCCGCTTTTTCTTTAGTTTTAATAAGTGGAAATCTTTGTATGATTCTCCATTACTTTTTAAGTAAGGCAATCAAAGATTTTATTTCAAAAGTGTTCATATAACGTCAATTTGTCTACAATACATAATAATGAGAATTGAATATAACAGCACTTTAGTGCATGATATAGATTACTGTATTTATTTATTACGGGTAAGGTTAAACCGACACCCTTTAAGTGATGTATAAAGAGAGGGGTACACTTTATGGAACAAACTAAACAAACTTTTTCCATCGACTGGGCTGGAAGAGAATTGACGGTGGAAGTGGGCCAATTGGCTAAACAAGCCAATGGAGCAGTATTGGTACGCTATGGAGATACTGCAGTACTGAGCAGTGCAACTGCATCCAAGGAGCCGAAGCCGCTTGATTTCTTCCCGTTGACAGTCAACTATGAAGAAAGATTATATGCGGTCGGTAAAATTCCGGGTGGCTTTATCAAACGTGAAGGACGACCAAGTGAAAAAGCCATCCTGGCCAGCCGTTTAATCGACCGTCCTATCCGTCCTCTTTTTGCAGACGGATTCCGAAACGAAGTACAAGTCATCAGTATGGTCATGAGTGTGGATCAAAATTGTTCGTCTGAAATGGCGGCTATGTTCGGGTCTTCACTGGCGCTCTCAGTATCCGATATCCCATTCGAAGGACCAATTGCGGGTGTAATCGTCGGACTGATCGATGGCGAATTCATCATTAATCCATCTGTAGAGCAGCTCGAAAAGAGTGAAATCCATCTTTCGGTTGCGGGTACTAAAGATGCGATCAATATGGTTGAAGCAGGGGCAGATGAAGTCCCTGAGGAAACAATGCTTGAAGCAATCATGTTCGGTCATGAAGAAATTAAACGATTAGTCTCATTCCAGGAAGAGATTGTTGCTAAAGTCGGTAAGGAAAAACTGAAAATCGAGCTTTTCGAACTTGATCAAGAAATTGAAAAAGAAGTTCGTTCACTATGTGAAGAGGAATTGATCCCAGCCATCCAGGTTCAGGAGAAACATGCACGTGAAGAAGCGATTTCCTCTGTCAAAAAAAATGTCATGGCTTCTTTCGAAGAAAAGGATGCTGACGACGACACATTGAAACAAGTAAAAAAGATTCTGGACAAGCTAGTTAAAAATGAAGTGCGCCGCCTGATCACTGAAGAGAAAGTACGTCCTGATGGCCGTAAAGTAGATGAAATCCGTCCGCTATCTTCAGAAGTCGGCCTTCTGCCAAGAACGCACGGATCCGGCCTGTTCACACGCGGACAAACACAGGCACTCAGCATTTGTACATTAGGTGCCCTTGGGGATGTCCAAATACTGGATGGTTTGGGGATTGAAGAATCCAAGCGATTCATGCACCATTATAATTTCCCTCAGTTCAGTGTAGGGGAAACCGGTCCGATCAGAGGACCAGGCCGCCGCGAAATCGGTCACGGTGCTCTCGGTGAGCGTGCTCTTGAGCCTGTTATCCCAAATGAAAAGGATTTCCCTTACACTGTCAGACTCGTTTCTGAAGTACTGGAATCCAACGGGTCCACTTCACAAGCGAGTATCTGTGCAAGTACGCTTGCCATGATGGATGCAGGGGTGCCGATCAAAGCACCTGTAGCAGGTATCGCAATGGGACTTGTAAAGTCAGGGGAACATTATTCCATTCTGACTGACATTCAAGGTATGGAAGATTTCCTTGGGGATATGGACTTCAAGGTAGCAGGTACATCAAAAGGGGTTACAGCACTCCAGATGGATATTAAGATTGAGGGACTTTCAAGGGAAATCCTTGAAGAAGCACTTCAACAGGCAAAAGCGGGCAGAATGCAGATCCTTGACAGCATGCTTGCAACATTAAGCGAATCAAGATCGTCGCTTTCTCAATATGCTCCAAAGATCCTTACAATGCACATCAACCCGGATAAAATCCGTGATGTTATTGGTCCAAGCGGTAAGCAAATCAATAAAATCATTGATGATACTGGTGTCAAGATCGATATCGAACAAGATGGTACCATCTTCATCTCTTCTACTGATGAAGAAATGAACAAGGTTGCGAAGAAAACGATTGAAGATATCGTAAGAGAAGTGGAAGCTGGCCAAATGTATCTTGGTAAAGTGAAACGAATTGAAAAATTCGGAGCTTTCGTAGAGATCTTTGCAGGAAAAGACGGGCTGGTCCATATTTCTGAAATCGCTGAGGAGCGTATCAGAAAAGTTGAAGATGTTCTATCGATCGGAGATGAAATCCTAGTTAAAGTCCTTGATGTGGACAACCAGGGAAGAGTCAACTTATCGAGAAAAGCAGTTCTGAAGGAACAACGCGAAAAAGAAGAGCAAAATCAAGCATAACTGATCCCGATGATAGACAGGCTGTCCTGTTGGAGAACAATCTCTCGACAGGCAGCCTTTTTCTATGCAGTTCAAACCACGTTCTACCTTGTCCTTATTTTTCATATGTTAAAATGAAGGAAGGTGGATGACGGTGGGAAAAAAATACTTGATTGGGATTTGTGTAATTGCTATTCTGACATTATTGGCAGTAGATAATCCATTATCAGATCAGTATGTACTCAGCTTGAAACATGAATCTGCAGCGGTAAGCGGCAGCAGTACAGAAGAATTATCCAAGAAAATAAAAGAAGCAGCGAAAACAAAGAGCTTTCCTGCACAAGACGCAAAGATTGACACTGTCTGGAAGGCCACTCCTGGTTATAACGGGGTAAAGGTAGATGTGGAGAAATCATTGCAAAATATGAAAAAGGAACGGGGCTTTTCAACTGAAAAGCTTGTATATGAGCAAATATCTCCGGAAACCCATTTATCCGATTTACCTCCGTCTCCAGTCTACAGGGGAAATCCTGATAAACCGATGGTATCTTTTATCATAAATGTCGCATGGGGCAATGAATTTATTCCAGATATGCTCGCAACTTTGAAAAAACATCACGTTTATGCTACCTTTTTTCTAGAAGGCAGATGGGTTAAGAATAACCCGGAATTAGCAAAAATGATCGTGGATGCAGGACATGAGATAGGAAATCATTCTTATTCCCATCCCAATATGGAGACTCTTGAGACATCGAAAGTAATGTCAGAATTGAAGAAAACAAATGAGATCATTGAAGTGACTACCGGGAAAAAGGTGAAATGGTTTGCACCGCCGAGCGGAAGTTATAGGGATGAAGTGGTGAAAATCGCTCACAATATGGATATGCGCACGATTATGTGGAGTGTTGATACAATCGACTGGCAAAAACCTCAGCCGGATGTCCTTATCAATCGTGTTATGTCCAAGCTGCATAAGGGGGCCATCATCCTTATGCACCCGACCGCTTCAACCGCAAACTCTCTTAACAGCTTGATTGTACAGATTAAAGACAAGGAGCTGCGGCTTGGTACGATCTCAAGTTTATTCAAAGAAGAAAGAATCATTGAAAATATCGATCATTCATCGAGCTCATCATTCTCTGCATCATGAATAGGAGGAACACTTTTTGATAAAGAAACATACTTGCCAAAATGGACTAAGAATCGTATTAGAGGAAATCCCTACTGTCCGATCCGTTGCAATCGGTGTTTGGATCGGTGCAGGTTCACGTAATGAAGTACCCGATAATAATGGGATCTCCCATTTTCTTGAGCATATGTTCTTCAAAGGAACAAAAAACAAGTCTGCCAGAGAAATCGCAGAATCATTCGACAGCATCGGCGGACAAGTAAACGCATTTACCTCTAAGGAATATACCTGCTATTATGCCAAGGTTCTTGACAACCATGCAGAATATGCCCTACATACGCTGTCAGACATGTTTTTCAATTCTTCTTTCGATGAAGAGGAAATGGGCAAAGAGAAAAATGTTGTTTATGAAGAAATTAAGATGTATGAAGACACTCCGGATGATATCGTCCATGATCTTCTCAGTAAAGCCATCTATGAACAACATCCGCTAGGTTATCCGATTCTGGGTACGGAAGACACACTGAGTACGTTTAATAAGGAAAAATTAAAGCAATATATGCATGATATGTATACACCGGAGCAAGTCGTCGTATCCGTAGCAGGTAATGTGAATGAAAGCTTCATCAAAGAAGTGGAAAAACTTTTCGGTTCCTATAAAGGCGGCAAGGGTCCAGCCGAAAGGGTCCAGCCATCTTTCCACTACAATAAGCTTGCACGAAAGAAAGATACTGAACAAGCCCATCTATGCCTGGGCTTCGATGGCCTTCAAATCGGCCACAGTGATATTTATAATCTGATTGTATTGAATAATATTGTCGGAGGAAGCATGTCATCCCGTCTATTCCAGGAAGTAAGGGAGCAGCGGGGATTGGCATATTCCGTATTTTCCTATCACTCCGCTTACCAGGATAGTGGAATGGTAACGATTTATGGAGGAACCGGGGCAAATCAATTGGACCAATTATTTGATACGGTCCACCATACCCTGGAAGATCTAAAGGCAGAAGGCATCACTTCCAAAGAGCTCACCAACAGCAAGGAACAGCTAAAAGGAAACTTGATGCTGAGCCTTGAAAGCACTAACAGCCGTATGAGCAGGAATGGGAAGAATGAATTACTATTAAAACGCCATCGTACCCTGGATGAAATTGTGGAAGAAATCGATGGAGTCACAATGGAAAAGGTCAACCGGATTGCAAAAGACATCTTTACAGATGATTATGCCGTTTCGCTGATCAGTCCGGATGGAAGCCTCCCAAAGAACATTAAATAAAGTAATCAAAAAAAGCAGGTGAAAGCCTGCTTTTTTATATTCATTGACAGAAACCCCTTCTAAATATACTGGACAATGTATACATTGTACTACAGAGCAAAATGGAAGGACTGATTTCAGTGAGGTTGAGTGAGCTAAGCGGAAAAGAAATCGTGGATTACCGGAAAGCCGAGAGACTGGGCGTGCTCGGTCACACGGATTTAGAGTTTGATGATAAATCGGGCCATATCCATGCCCTTGTCATACCAACGGGTAAATGGTCAAGGAAACAATCAGGCGAAATCCGGGTTCCCTGGCATCAGATCAGGACAATTGGTACTGATATGATCATATTGGAAGTTTCAAGTGATTAATTGAAAATAGAAAGAAACGCTGAACGGGGATAATTCCCGTTCTTTTTTTATGCAAATTGCCACTGAGGAACCGCCACCGCTTTTGTATTGTCCAGCTGCGGCGGCTAGTCCCTCGAGGTCATAACCTAAACGGTCCAGGAAGGCAAAGAGCGCCTTCCAGGCCCGTTTATCTTATGCTTGTCGGGTCTGAGCAAGCCGCCTCCGCTTTTCTTATTGTCCAGCTACGGCGGCTAGAGGCTCGAGACATAAGCCATGCCAGCCAAAAAGGCAAAGAGCGCCTTTGTGGCTGCCCTGTCTTATGCTTTTCGCCTCTGAGCAAGCCGCCTCCGCTTTTCTTTGTCCAGCTACGGGGCTTAGAGGCACATGTCATAAGTCAAACCGTCCAAGAAGGCAAAAAGCGCCTTCGTGGCCGGTCCGCCTTATGCCACCCGCCTCTGAGCAAAGCCCCTTCGCTTTTCTTTTCACCCATTAGTTGTTCATAACATACACTGTTGAAGTGAAAAGGGATTTCGAATAGCGATTATGTTAAAAGAAGGTGAAAGCAGTGATGTTGACCGGAATGCAGATCGCAGTTCTAGGCGGAGATGCTCGCCAGCTGGAGATCATTCGCAAGCTGACAGAGCTGGATGCGAAGATTTCTCTGGTTGGTTTTGAACAGTTGGATCATGCCTTTACAGGGGCAGTGAAGGAAAAATTAGGTGAGGTAGATTTCTCCATAATGGATGCCATCATCTTACCTGTTCCCGGCACGAATCTACAAGGAGAAATCGATACGATCTTTTCAAATGAGAAAATTTGTCTCAGTGAAGATCTCGTATCCCAGACGCCAGAGCACTGCACGATCTATTCAGGAATTAGCAATGAATACTTGGATAACGTAATGAAATCAACAAACCGTAAACTGGTTCAGTTATTTGAGAGAGACGATGTTGCCATCTATAATTCAATTCCTACTGTGGAAGGAACAATTATGATGGCTATTCAACATACCGATTTTACAATACATGGGTCTTCCATTGTGGTTCTGGGTCTTGGGAGAGTGGGCATGAGTGTGGCCAGGACATTCAGTAATCTGGGAGCAAAAGTAAAGGTGGGTGCAAGAAAAAGCGAACATCTTGCCAGGATCACGGAAATGGGGCTTGATGCATTCCATCTTGACCAATTGACTAAGGAAGTGGAAAGCTGTGATATCTGCATTAATACCATTCCTACCTCCATTATAAAAGCGAATGTAATTGCAAAGATGCCTCCTCACACCCTTATCATTGATTTGGCATCCAAACCGGGCGGGACCGACTTCCGTTATGCGGAAAAAAGGGGGATAAAAGCGCTGTTGGCTCCGGGACTTCCTGGAATTGTCGCCCCGAAAACGGCCGGTCAGATATTAGCTAATGTTTTAGCACAGCTTCTTGAAGAAGATTTTGATTCTGGAAAGGAGAGCTTAACTTGAGTATTAAAGGAAAGCGGATCGGATTTGGATTAACAGGCTCACATTGTACGTATGATGCTGTATTCCCGGAAATTGAAAGACTGGTTAATAACGGGGCAGAAGTGATGCCGATCGTCACCTCCACGGTAATGAACACTGAAACGAGATTTGGAAAAGGGGAAGACTGGATCAAGAGAATTGAAGATGTCACAGGGCACAGGGTGATCGATTCAATTGTTAAAGCAGAACCGTTAGGACCCAAAATACCTTTGGACTGCATGGTGATCGCCCCGCTTACTGGAAATTCAATGAGTAAATTTGCGAACGCCATGACAGATTCGCCAGTACTTATGGCTGCAAAAGCCACCCTGCGGAATCATCGTCCTGTCGTATTGGGGATATCAACAAATGATGCATTGGGATTGAATGGTATAAATCTCATGAGGTTGATCTCGACTAAAGATATTTATTTTATACCATTCGGCCAGGATGCACCGGAAAACAAACCCAAGTCAATGGTTGCAAGAATGACGCTCATCCAAGAAACGATTGAGGCTGCTATAGAAGGAAAACAACTTCAGCCGGTCATTATTGAAAAATTTTTAGACTGAATTGATTCGAAGGCTATCATCTGCCGGTTGGATGGCCTTCTTTTCATGCAGATTTATAAATCATCAAAAAAACCACTATTGTCAAATAATTGTTTATGTTAAAATAACCTTTATTATAGTAAACGACTAAATTGTTTGTACTACTATGAGAGAACATAAATGGCTGGAAGGAGAGAAGAGTTTTGAATACAAGTGGTTTTCATGTAGCAGTGGTCGGTGCGACGGGTGCTGTCGGCCAACAAATGCTTCATACGTTAGATAAAAGGGATTTTCCAATTAAACAGCTGACGTTATTATCTTCGGCACGTTCGGCAGGCTCAAGTGTCACTTTCAGAGGGAAAGAATGGAAGGTGGAAGAAGCTAAACCGGAAAGCTTCGAAGGAGTTGATATTGCCTTATTCAGTGCGGGGGGAAGTGTATCCAAGCTGCTTGCTCCTGAAGCTGTAAAACGCGGTGCCATCGTGGTGGACAATACAAGTGCTTACCGTATGGACCCGGATGTTCCGCTGGTTGTACCTGAAGTCAATGAAGAAGATATCAAACTCCATAAAGGAATCATTGCGAATCCAAATTGCTCCACAATCCAAATGGTAGCTGCTCTTGAGCCCGTCAGAAAAGAATATGGATTAACAAAAGTGATTGTATCTACTTACCAGGCAGTATCAGGAGCAGGGGCTGCCGCAATTGATGAAATGCATGAACAATCCCAGGCAATCTTAAATGGAGACGCATTTGAGCCATCTGTATTGCCTGTAAAAGGAGATAAGAAGCATTACCAGATCGCGTTCAATGCCGTGCCTCAAATTGATATGTTCCAAGACAATGGATTTACATTTGAAGAAATGAAAATGATCAATGAAACTAAAAAGATCATGCATATGCCTTCACTTAAAGTATCTGCAACTTGCGTAAGACTTCCTGTTGTAACAGGTCACTCTGAAAGTGTATATATTGAAGTAGAAAAGGATTCCGTCTCAGTGAAAGAATTGCAATCCCTGCTGCAAGAAGCACCAGGCGTGACACTTCAGGATATCCCTGAAGAACAGGTTTACCCAATGCCTGCCTATGCGGTAGGAAAGCCGGATGTTTTTGTAGGAAGGATTCGCAAGGATTTAGACGAAGACAATGGATTCCATATGTGGATTGTTTCAGACAATTTATTGAAAGGCGCAGCATGGAACTCTGTACAGATTGCTGAAAGCCTTGTTAAACTTGGATTAGTGAAATAAATAAGAGGATCGTCCTTCTACTATTCGTATCCTATTATCAGCCAATTCACAGCCTTCATGCCTCTTGAACATTGACAATGAGGTGTAGTCATGAAAGTGATCGTTCAAAAATTTGGTGGGACGTCTGTACGGGATGAAGCAAGCCGGATAAAGGCTCTTGCTCATATTAAAGGAGCAATCGATAAGGGTTATAAGGTCGTTGTAGTGGTCTCTGCAATGGGAAGGAAGGGAGAACCATATGCCACAGACTCCCTATTATCCTTGATCGGAGGCACACATGCCCTTGTAAGTAAAAGGGAACAGGACCTGCTGTTATCCTGCGGTGAAATTATCTCCAGTCTGGTTTTCTCCACGATGCTGCTAGATGAGGGCATCCGGTCCACAGCATTAACCGGGGCTCAGGCGGGCTTTGTAACAAACAATGATTTTACAAAAGCAAAAATCATTGAAATGAGATGCAGCCGTTTATACCAGGAACTTGAAAACCATGATGCTGTGGTCGTTGCAGGATTTCAGGGGGCAACAAAAGATGGGGACATCACCACGATAGGCAGGGGAGGAAGCGATACCTCTGCTTCTGCACTTGGAGCTGCATTGAAAGCGGAGTATATTGATATTTTTACCGATGTCGAAGGCGTCATGACTGCAGATCCGAGGATATCGGCAAAAGCCAGGCCGATTTCGGTTGTTTCCTACAATGAAGTTTGTAATATGGCTTATCAGGGGGCGAAAGTGATCCACCCGAGGGCAGTCGAGATTGCAATGAATTCAAATATTCCGATCCGGATAAGGTCCACCTACTCGATGGGTGAAGGCACACTGGTGACGACTGCAGAAAATACAAAGGCACACAAAGAATTCAGAAATCACCCAGTCACGGGTATTGCACATGTAAGTCAACTTACCCAGATTAAAGTATTCGCCAAAAAGGATCAGTATAACCTTCAGGCTGAAGTATTCAAGGCAATGGCAAATGAGGGGATAAGCGTTGATTTTATAAACATTTCCCCCCGAGGAGTCGTTTATACTGTTGCTTCGCCTCTTGCCGGAAAAGCAGTGGCGATCCTAAAGAAAAAAGGTTACGACCCCGCAATAGAAGAAAACTGTGCCAAGATTTCGGTAGTCGGCGCCGGGATGACAGGTGTGCCGGGGGTCACTTCGGCTATCGTGACATCTCTGTCCGACAATGGAATCCGTATACTTCAATCCGCAGACAGCCATACGACGATCTGGGTACTGGTAAAGGAAAATGAATTAATCCGCGCGGTGAATGCCCTCCATGACACGTTTCAGTTAGAGAAGGCACATTGCACATTTAAAGCAGGATAGATTTAGTAAAGGGGAGTGTAAGTCTTGAATTTTGGCCGTGTTTCTACCGCAATGGTCACTCCGTTTGATCATAAAGGAAATATAGATTTCATCAAAACGACCCAGCTGATAAATTATTTAATTGATAATGGCTCTGATTCCCTTGTGGTAGCTGGCACAACAGGGGAATCGCCAACATTAACAAAAGAAGAGAAGGTTGCCTTATTCCGCCATGTTGTAAAAGTCGTCGATGGCAGGATCCCTGTGGTAGCTGGAACGGGAAGCAATAATACGCATGCATCGATTGAGTTGACAAAAAAAGCAGAAGAGGCAGGCGTCGATGCCATCATGCTGGTGGCCCCTTATTATAATAAGCCAAGTCAGGAAGGGTTATATCAGCACTTCAAGGTAATTGCAGGATCAACCTCGCTGCCTGTCATGCTCTATAATATACCAGGCAGGTCGTCAGTGAATATTGCGCCGGAAACCATCATCAAATTGTCAGAAATCGATAATATCACAGCTGTCAAAGAAGCAAGCGGTGATTTAGATGCCATGACGGAAATCATCTCTAATACACCGGAGGACTTTGCACTGTACAGCGGTGATGACGGCCTTACTCTGCCAATCTTGTCAATCGGCGGGAGCGGGATCGTTTCAGTTGCATCCCACATCATCGGGAATCAGATGCAGGAAATGGTCCATCAATTTGTAGAAGGCAATATTGCCTCTGCAGCCAAAACCCATCAAAAGTTGCTGCCGATTATGAAAGGCTTGTTCACAAGCCCGAGCCCGACACCAGTAAAAACCGCACTGCAAATGAAAGGTATGGATTTCGGTTCTGTACGTCTTCCGCTCATTCCATTATCCGAAGCAGAAAGAACAAAACTCAGCCAATTGATCAAAAGTATATAGTCAAAAATGTGCAGGGATAACCTGCACATTTTTTTATTGTGCGCCCGGCATGGGTGTGATCTATAGGGTGAGAGTCCCGAGCCGTGAAGACAGTTGTAGCGGTTAGCTTAACGCAAGGGTGTCCGGGGCGACCCGGAATCTGAAGGAAGCGGGCGGCAAACCTCCGGTCCGAGGAACACGAATCTCATATAAGGCTTGTTGCACTGGATAAGTCTGCAATACAAGATGAAGTCCGAACTGTCGAAGGTGCAGAAAGTAAATGAGGCGGATAGATGGAGGGAAAGATTGCACTCTTACCCGGGGAGATCTGGCGGATACGCCTTGAATACTTGGTAACCGGAGAAGCGATTCTTCGCTGAACCGCCAGAAGTCAGCCGAGGTCATAGTACCGGCTTTTCTCGAGGAAGCCGGGAAGGACTGAACAATCAAGAGAGTGCCACGACCTGGCTCATGGTAACTGAGAGACTCACAGACAATCTGAAATGAGCTGTCCACTTAGAGGTAACGGTGAATTCCGTGAGGGCTGGTGGGAGTGTGAGGCAGGGCCATCGAAAGAGGAAACGTGACACACGAAGGAAAGGAATATCAGTGATGTTGATGAATATGATTCTGTCTAAACCAAATATGCTTGAAGCACTGAAACGTGTAGAGCGTAATAAGGGAAGCCATGGCGTGGATCTTATGCCCGTACAAAACCTGCGATCGCATATCATGCACGAATGGCAGAGGATTCGAAAGAATCTTCTTGGGGGAACCTACAAGCCGGACCCGGTACGTCGGATCGAAATCCCGAAACCAGACGGCGGCGTCCGGTTGTTAGGTATCCCAACGGTGACAGACCGTATGATTCAACAATCAATTGCCCAGATACTCTCTCAGATATACGATCCAACCTTCTCTGATCATAGTTATGGGTTCCGACCAAATCGGAGTGCCCATGACGCCGTAAGAAAAGCGAAAACGTATATCCAGGAAGGATATCGCTGGGTTGTCGATATTGACTTAGAGAAATTCTTCGACAGAGTGAATCATGACAAGCTCATGGGTCTTCTCGCGAAGAAAGTAAAGGACAGAACACTTCTGAAACTGATTCGTTCTTACCTCAATGCCGGAATTATGATAGAAGGTGTAAAGGTGAAGAGTGAGGAAGGTACTCCACAGGGAGGCCCTCTTAGTCCATTGCTTTCTAACATCATTTTGAATGAACTGGACTAGGAATTAGAGAAACGGGGGCTTTGCTTTATACGGTACGCAGATGATTGTAATATCTATGTCCGTTCGCCTAAAGCCGGTAACCGGGTGATGAATTCAGTGACAACGTTTCTTGAGAAGAAACTTAAACTGAAGGTAAACCGAAAGAAATCTGCGGTGGACCGTCCTTGGAGAAGAACGTTCCTTGGCTTTAGTTTTACATCAAATCGCAAACCAAAAGTCAGAGTTGCCGCCAAAAGTATAAAACGGTTGAAACAGAAAATCCGTTCTCTAACTTCAAGATCTTCAGGGTGGTCGATGGAGGGGCGAATCAGAAAGCTGAACCAATATCTAATGGGATGGATCGGCTATTTTCAACTCGCTGATACACCCAGCTTCCTAAAATACCTGGATGCATGGATCAGAAGAAGATTACGAATGTGTCTGTGGAAGCAGTGGAAACTGCCGAAAACGAAGGTCCGTAACCTCATTGCGCTCGGCGTTCCAAAATGGAAAGCATATGAGTGGGGTAATACCCGAAAGGGTTATTGGAGGATCGCACAGAGTCCAATACTACACAAAACCCTTGGCAATTCCTTCTGGAATCGCCAAGGGCTCCTAAGTCTTATCGTTAGGTACGAAAGTCTTCGTCAATCATCTTGATTGAACCGCCGTATACCGATCGGTACGTACGGTGGTGTGAGAGGTCGGGGATTAATCATCCCCCCCTACTCGATTGATCAAAAGCACTGATTAAAAGGAAAAATATATAATTAAAAAAAGGATTTGATCTTCCGGTATCGAAATAGTTACGTAGAAAAATGATGCAAGCTTCGATATCATTCAGCAGAACGTAGCAGACCCTTTACGTTCCTTTACAGGATAAAATTGGTTGTACTTAAAAAAAGGTATCAAGTATAATGAATTTGACTGATTATAGATCGGGGAAGCACAGCATAGGAGGACACAAATTGTGAGTAAGACAAAAAATGAGGCTATCCGCATAATCCCATTAGGCGGAGTAGGTGAAATCGGCAAGAATATGTACGTAGTGGAAGTGGACCATGAAATCTTCATCATCGATGCGGGACTGATGTTCCCTGAGAATGAAATGCTGGGAATCGATATCGTCATTCCCGATATCCAGTACTTGATTGAAAATAAGGATCGCGTGAAAGGAATTTTCCTGACACATGGCCATGAAGACAGCATCGGTGCAATATCATATGTATTAAGTAAAATAAAAGCACCGGTATATGGGACGAAATTGACGAATGCATTGGTCAAATCAAGATTAAAGGACGCCAAGATGCCAGAAGATGTGAAATTCTTCACGGTCCATACTGACAGTCTGTTGAACTTTGATGGCGTACAGGTTTCTTTCTTTAGAACCACCCACAGCATCCCTGACTCGGTTGGAGTGTGTATACATACATCTGAAGGTGCCATTGTACATACAGGAGAATTTAAGTTCGACCAGTCCGCGAAACACCTATACAGACCGGACCTGGGGAAAATGGCGGCAATCGGGGACAGTGGTGTATTATGTCTGCTATCGGATAGTACGGAGGCGGAAAGGCCTGGTTATACCACATCTGAGGGGGTCATCGCCAATCAGCTGACTGAGACATTCCGTACAGCAAAGGGCAGGATCATCGTCGCATGCTTTGCATCAAACTTGATCCGCCTCCAGCAGGTCTTTGATGCAGCAGAGCAAAACAACCGTAAAGTGGCTGTGGTAGGCAAAAGCTTGAAGCGGGTATATGATGTTGCATTGAAGCTGGGATACCTTCACATTCGTGAGGGAATTATGATTTCGCTCGATGAAATCGAAGAATACCCTAATGATGAAATCGTCATAGTTGCTACAGGTAACCAGGGTGAGCCATTTGAAGCATTGCAGCGGATGGCTAAGAAATCCCACCGGCTTGTCAATATCACATCCGGCGATACTGTACTTATCACAGCGACACCATCTCCAGGGATGGAAGTGATTGTCGGACGGACAATCAACATGTTATACAAAGCCGGTGCAGATGTGCTTACAGCAAACAAGAAAGTCCATGTTTCCGGACATGGCAGCCAAGAGGATTTAAAATTCATGCTTAATATCATGAAACCGAAGCATTTTGTACCGATTCAAGGGGAATATAAAATGCTTGTCGCACACTCTCAGCTTGCTCATGATATTGGGCTGCCATATAAAAAGATTTTCATCCTGGATAAAGGTGATGTTCTTGAGTATAAAGATGGCAAAATGAAAATGAGCGGCAGGGTGCAGGCAGGCAATGTACTCATTGATGGAAGCGGAGTCGGGGATGTTGGAAATATCGTCCTCCGCGATCGAAAACTTCTTTCCGAAGACGGTGTTTTCACTGTGGTGGTGACCATCAACCGCAAGACGAAAGCAATTGTAGCTGGACCTGAGATTATTTCTCGGGGATTTGTATACGTAAGGGAATCGGAGGAACTGATTGAAGGTGCCTCGGGCATCGTCACCGACGTCGTCCAGACATATCTTCAAAAAGGCTCTTTCGAATGGTCCGCTATCAAGCAGGACATCCGGGACCAGCTCAATTACTTCCTATTCAACAAAACAAGAAGGCGCCCAATGATCCTTCCTATCATCATGGAAGTATGATTTATATAAAATGCGAAAAAGCTGTCCGCTTAGTATCAAACGGACAGCTTTTTTATTTATGACTGTATTCAATATCGGGAGTACCACGTTAGCTAGTATGAAATGGCGCTCTTATAAAAATAATAACAACAGAAGGAATTGAAAAAGGAGATGTCATTATGAACGAAAATCAGTTGAACATGAACGAAGAGCAGCCGGCACAGCCGAATAAAACTGACGATGATGGAAAAGGCAAGCCATCAGGTTTGATGGAAAAAATTCAGCAGCTGGGCCAAACGAATGTACCCCAGCTTTCTCAGGATTCCAATATTCACTGTTTAACGATTGTAGGACAGATAGAAGGTCATATGCAGCTGCCTCCGCAAAATAAAACGACGAAATATGAACATGTGATTCCTCAGTTAGTGGCGATTGAGCAAAACCCGAAAATAGAAGGTCTGGTGGTCATTCTTAATACTGTAGGAGGAGATGTAGAAGCTGGCCTGGCCATATCTGAAATGATTGCGTCTTTATCTAAACCTACAGTATCCGTTGTACTGGGCGGCGGGCACAGCATAGGGGTTCCGATTGCTGTATCCTGTGATTTTTCATACATTGCGAGTACCGCAACCATGACCATCCACCCAGTGAGGCTGACCGGTCTTGTCATCGGGGTTCCCCAGACGTTTGAGTATCTTGATAAAATGCAGGAGCGTGTCGTCAGCTTTGTGACCAAACACAGTAATATTTCAGACGAAGCATTCAAGGATCTCATGTTTGCAAAAGGGAACCTCACAAGGGATATCGGGACAAACGTCGTAGGGGATGATGCCGTAGAATATGGGTTGATTGACGGAATCGGGGGCATTGGTTCAGCCATCCGGAAAATCAATGAATTAATAGAAATCAAAAAACAAAGTGATGAAAAAGAAGGATTGATCCAATGATTCTATATACAACCGTCCCTTATGAGCAGGTATATCCAACAGATGCAGCGGATTTCAGCGGACAGATGATGGTTGAACACCAGGGAGTCCCTGTGCTTGTTCAAAAAGTAGAAGATAAATACCGGGTCATCAGGGTGATGAGCAGTGACCCTGCTCATTATATGAACAGCTCAATATGTCCGGGGGAATTTATCACGAATTAAGAAAGAGGATTTTCTGTAAATATTGGATATGCTATAATAAAGTTGAATCTGTGATGTAAACTTATATCCATTTATTGAGAAGGGTCTGACACCTTAGGCACATGATTTGCCCCAAGTGATCGGCCCTTTCTTCAATTACATAACAACAGAGAATTTAAAGAATTTAGGTGAAACATATTGGCAAAACGAAAAAAACGGAAGAAACGCACTTCAAAAACTGATTCTCTGAAAAAAACGATCAAATACGAGATTACCGGGCTGGCATTGATAGCCTTAAGTTTGATCTCCATTATTGAGCTTGGGGCCGTTGGGAAGGCATTCGTCTATTTCTTTCGATTTTTCCTGGGTGAATGGTATATGGCCGCATTATTATTAGTACTCTACATTGCAGGCTTTCTAATGATAAAAAGAGAGATTCCGCTACTGTTCAGCCGGCGATTACTCGGACTTTATATCATTGTCGCCAGCTTTTTACTATTAAGTCATGTGAAATTATTTGATCTCCTTTCCAATGACGGGATGTTTGAGAATCCGAGCGTCATTATGAATACATGGGATTTGTACTGGATGGATGTAAACGGAGAAACCAGCACAACAGATCTTGGCGGTGGAATGATCGGGAGTATCTTATTTGCTGTCTCGTATTTCCTATTCGATTCTCAGGGGGCAAGGATCGTCAGTGCCACATTCATCTTGATTGGTATCATCCTCGTGACGGGCAAGTCACTGGGAGAAGTATTAGGGAAGGCAGGGTCGAGCTTTCGTGAATTCTTAAGCGGTCAATGGGCAGCTTTCAAGACTGATATGAGCGAATGGAAAGAGTCCAAAGATCATAAAAAGGCGGAGAAGAAACAAAACAAACAAAAAGAAGACAACGATTCGAAAAAGCAAGAAGCACCGGTTCCCCCGGCTAACCTTGAAGAAGAGGAGAAAATCGAACCGATCATTTCCAATTTTGCAGAAAGGGCATATGGCGGAATGCCTTCAGAGAAGGAGAAAGAAGACCAATCCGAAAAGGCCAAGGAAGCCCAGCCGCAGAACAGCAATGAGGAAGAAACAGATTCTGCACCGCCGATCACGTTCACCGAAGTGGAAAATAAAGATTACAAACTTCCTTCTTTGACGCTTTTAAAAAGTCCAAAGCAAACGGATCAAAGCAATGAGTATCAGTTGATCCATGCAAATGCTGCAAAGCTTGAGAGAACGTTTCAAAGCTTCGGTGTAAAAGCGAAGGTGACCCAGGTTCATCTGGGCCCGGCCGTCACTAAATATGAAGTCCATCCGGATGTAGGTGTTAAAGTCAGCAGAATCGTGAACCTGAGTGATGACCTTGCGCTGGCACTGGCAGCTAAAGATATCCGGATAGAAGCACCGATACCAGGTAAGTCAGCGATCGGGATAGAAGTTCCTAATTCTGAAGTTGCCATGGTTTCCCTGCGGGAAGTGCTGGAGTCTAAACAGCATCATAAACCGGAATCAAAACTGCAGATAGGTCTTGGCAGGGACATTACAGGGGAAGCTGTGCTGGCAGAGCTCAATAAAATGCCTCACTTGCTTGTAGCGGGAGCAACGGGCAGTGGTAAAAGTGTCTGCATCAACGGAATCATAACCAGCATTTTAATGCGGGCTAAGCCTCATGAAGTGAAGTTGATGATGATCGATCCGAAAATGGTGGAATTGAATGTTTACAACGGGGTTCCGCATCTTCTGGCACCAGTGGTAACGGACGCCAAGAAAGCTTCACAGGCACTGAAAAAAGTGGTCAGTGAAATGGAACGGCGTTATGAATTGTTTTCTCATACAGGAACTAGGAATATAGAAGGCTATAATGACTATGTAAAAAGGCAGAATCTGGAGAATGAAGAGAAACAGCCGCTGCTGCCGTATATTGTTGTAATTGTGGATGAATTGGCAGATTTGATGATGGTCGCTTCGAATGATGTAGAGGATGCCATCACCCGTCTCGCCCAAATGGCGCGTGCTGCGGGAATCCATTTAATCATCGCAACTCAAAGACCATCCGTTGATGTCATTACGGGTGTTATCAAAGCGAATATCCCTTCACGGATTGCTTTTGCGGTATCTTCCCAGACAGATTCCAGGACCATACTCGACTCAGGGGGAGCAGAAAAGTTACTCGGCAGGGGAGATATGCTGTTCATGCCTGTAGGTGCTTCCAAGCCGACAAGGGTACAGGGTGCCTTCCTGTCGGATGAGGAAGTGGAAGATATTGTCGATTTCGTGATTTCCCAGCAAAGAGCTCAATATCAGGAAGAAATGATTCCTGATGATATACCTGAGGATTCTGGAAGCGGTGAAGCGGAAGATGAGTTGTATAATGATGCCGTACAATTGATTGCGGAAATGCAAACAGCCTCCGTGTCGATGCTGCAGCGCAGGTTCAGGATCGGATATACGCGTGCTGCACGCCTAATAGACGAAATGGAAGTAAGAGGGGTAGTCGGCCCTTACGAAGGAAGCAAACCTCGGACCGTGCTTGTGGGCAAACCATCTGAAGAACAAAATGCATAAGAGTTTAAGAAAAGTGAAGCTTAC
Organism: Rossellomorea oryzaecorticis; assembly: GCF_045897515.1. Lineage (NCBI taxonomy): Bacteria > Bacillati > Bacillota > Bacilli > Caryophanales > Bacillaceae > Rossellomorea > Rossellomorea oryzaecorticis. The sequence goes on from NZ_JBJOSA010000002.1 coordinate 320,341, forward strand.
CTTGATTTAAGGAGGCTTCACTTTTTTTATGAGGATGTGCTGCACTCGCATATAATAGTCCTTCGGTTAAGAAAGAACCAGGAATTTCTGATAAAATCCTTAAAAATATCAGGTATTCACTCTCATCTTCTAGGTTATCCACTAATGTGATATACTATTAAAAGCGTTTTCAAAATCAAGTTGAATATTTCAGTAATATTAATAAAAGTAAGAATCAAGATTGTTTGTGTAATAATATGCAATATATTTAATGTTTTTAAGACATAACCACGCTTTTTAACCTATTTTTTACCAAAAAAATTTTCAGAATTGCCTTATTGGTCTTTTTTTTCGACAAAATCACATAATGCTATTTATTTATTAAAAGAAAAGTGTTATAGTATTTTCGATTAGTAGGAAAGATATACATCAGAGGTCTGATGTCTTGAGAAAATTTGGTGGTGGTTCCAGTGACAATAAAAACAGATAATAGACATTTATACTTACAAGTTATTGACCGTTTGAAAAAGGATATTGATGCAGGAGTTTATAAAGAAAAAGAAAAACTCCCTTCAGAATTTGATCTTTCCAAACAGCTGGGAGTTTCAAGAGCTACCCTCAGGGAAGCTTTGAGAATCCTTGAAGAAGAAAGTGTCATTATCCGCCGGCATGGTGTGGGCACCTTTGTAAACGCTAAACCTTTGTTCACTTCAGGAATCGAGCAATTGAACAGCGTTTCCAATATGATCATACAGGCAGGAATGGAGCCGGGAACCATTTTCTTAAGCTCAACGACTCAAGAAGCTACTGAGGATGATGCGAAAAGGTTTCAAAGTGACGAAGCGGAGGATATGATTCTGGTTGAACGAGTTCGAACAGCTAACGGTGAACCCGTGGTTTACTGCGTGGACAAAATTCCGGAGAGGATACTCACAAGGAATTTCACCCATGAAGATAATTCTATCTTTTCCGTTCTTGAGAATAGGGAGAATAGAAGAATCACTCATGCAGTCGCCCAGATCGAACCGATGGGATACCACGATAAGATTTCACCGATTCTGAATTGCGAGCCCGAAACGGCATTACTCGTTCTCAAACAAATGCATTTTGATGAAAACGACGAGCCGATTCTGTACTCAGTAAACTATTTCAGATCAGACAAATTCAGTTTCCATGTATTGAGAAAGCGAGTTTAGTAAACTGTCTTTCTACTAATTCATTACAACAAATTTTGGGGGGTACTCTAGGTGAAAAAGCGTAAATTCGGTTTAGCGCTGTCTTTTGTTCTTGCAGCAGGTACGATTTTGGGTGCATGTGGTTCAAGTGACAAAGAAGAAGGTGCATCTAGTGGTGATGGCAAGAGTAAAGAAGATCAGTTTACAGTAGCAATGGTTACGGATGTTGGTGGAGTAGATGATAAATCTTTCAACCAATCAGCTTGGGAAGGCTTAAAGGCATTCGGTGAAGAACACGGAATGGAAAAAGGCAAGAGCGGTTACGATTACCTTCAATCTCAATCTGATGCAGACTATGCTACAAACTTAAACACATTAGCTCGTCAAGATTTTGACTTAGTATACGGAATCGGCTTCCTTATGGAAGGTGCAATCAATGATATCGCACAACAGCAAAAAGATGCACACTTTGCTATCGTTGATGCTGTAGTCGATCAGCCTAACGTTGCAAGCATTACCTTCAAAGAGCAGGAAGGTTCTTTCCTTGCAGGTGTTGTTGCAGGTTTAGCGACTAAAACAAATAAAATCGGATTCATCGGCGGTATGGAAATCCCTGTTATCGAACGTTTCCATTCTGGTTTCCTTGCAGGTGTCAAAGCGGTTAATCCTGATGCAGAAGTAGTATCTGATTATGCTGGTGCATTCGACAAAGCAGAACTTGGTCAAACGATCGCTTCAAAAATGTACTCACAAAACGCTGACGTTGTATTCCATGCAGCGGGCGGAACAGGTAATGGTCTTTTCAAAGAAGCACGTGACTTGAAAGAGAAAGATCCTTCACGTGAAATCTGGGCAATCGGTGTTGACTCCGACCAAACTGCTGAAGGTAAAGTAGGAGATCATAATATCGTATTGACTTCTTCACTGAAGCGTGTTGATAACGCTGTACAAGACCTTTCCAACAAAGCTAAAGAAGGAAACTTCCCTGGTGGAGAAGTGATTTCTTATGGCCTTAACGAAGATGGTGTAGGTCTTGCAGAACTTAATGATGAACTTTCAAACAAAGATGAAGTTATGGCAAAAGTAGACGAGTGGAAAGAGAAAATCGCTAACGGAGATATCAAAGTACCTGAATCTCTGAAAGACGCTGAAGCTTTCTCCGCAGAATAATCGTCATCTGACAACAGGGATAAGCGGGCCATGGTATGCCGGTCTCTTATCCCTTTTTCTTTAAAGAAAACTGGATATATAGTACTAACCGCCGGTTGTGGATTGGTATTATTTTACTAAAAGAAGGTTTGTGATTTTAAAACTTTAATTGAAGTATAGAACTCATATCTTCTATCTTTCATTTAGAGTTTTAACAGGGGAAACCCTTTTTTCTGGCGGACCAAGGTCTGACCTCTAACTACTAAACTATCTATCCCCAGCCTACGCAAGGAGTGAAAGCAATGGATTATGTAATCGAGATGTTGAACATCCGAAAGGAATTCCCGGGCATCGTGGCAAATGACAATATCACCCTTCAGTTAAAACAAGGTGAAATTCATGCGCTTCTTGGTGAAAATGGTGCAGGTAAGTCAACGTTAATGAACGTCTTATTTGGACTTTATCAGCCGGAGCAAGGTGAGATCCGCGTGAAGGGTAACAAAGTAAACATCACAAACCCTAACATAGCAAATGACCTCGGTATAGGAATGGTCCATCAGCATTTTATGCTTGTTGATACATTTACCGTAACTGAGAATATCATCCTCGGCAGGGAACCGAAATCAGGGGCATCCGTAGACATTAAAAAAGCTGAAAAAGATATCTTGGATATTTCCGAGAGGTATGGGCTTAAGGTCGATCCTAATGCTAAAATATCTGAAATTTCAGTAGGTATGCAGCAGCGTGTGGAAATTCTTAAGACTCTTTACCGTGGTGCGGATATCCTGATCTTTGATGAACCTACCGCCGTCCTGACCCCGCAGGAAATTAAAGAACTTATCCAGATTATGAAAACCCTTATCAAAGAAGGCAAATCAATCATTCTCATCACACATAAGCTCAAAGAGATTATGGAGGTGTGTGATAATGTAACCGTTATCAGAAAAGGGAAGGGAATCGGAACAGTAAAAGTGTCGGAAACAAATCCGAATGATTTGGCGAGTCTGATGGTCGGTCGAGAAGTTACGTTCAAGACAGATAAAACAGAAGCAGTCCCTGAAGGTAAAGTCTTGGAAATTTCTAATCTTAACGTAAAAGACAACCGCAATGTACCTGTGGTGAAGGGGCTGAATCTTGAGGTGAAAGCAGGAGAAATCCTCGGTATTGCCGGTGTTGATGGAAACGGTCAAACAGAGCTTATTGAAGCGATCACCGGACTTCATAAAGCAGAGAGCGGCTCCATCAAACTGAATGGAAAAGAAATTTTGAACATGAAACCACGTAAGATTTTTGAAACCGGAGTGGGCCATATTCCTCAGGACCGCCACAAACACGGTTTGGTATTGGATTTCCCGATAGGGGAAAATATGGTCCTTCAGACTTATTATAAAAAGCCATACTCCAATAAAGGAATCTTAAATTATAAAAAGATTTATGATCAAGCCAGAAAGCTCATCACGGAATTTGATGTAAGAACTCCGACTGAATTTACACTTGCGCGGGCACTTTCCGGCGGTAATCAGCAAAAAGCCATCATCGGCCGTGAAATCGACCGGGATCCGGACTTGCTGATTGCAGCTCAGCCGACCAGGGGGCTGGATGTCGGTGCAATCGAATTTATCCACAAACGGCTGATCGAACAAAGAGACAACGGGAAAGCTGTATTGCTGCTTTCATTTGAACTGGATGAAATCATGAACGTAAGTGATCGGATAGCGGTCATTTATGAAGGACAAATCGTTGCGATTGTCAATCCAAAAGAAACGACTGAACAAGAACTCGGTCTGTTAATGGCGGGTTCTAAAGGAAAGGGAACGGGGGAAAACACAAATGTCTAATCGATTAACAAATATATTAATCCCGGTCATTTCTGTCCTTTTAGGTATCATTGTTGGAACCATTATCATGCTAGTGAGCGGGTACGATCCTGTTGCCGGGTATTCTGCTTTATGGCAGGGGATATTTGGCGAGGTCTACTATGTAGGTGAAACAATCAGACAGGTGACTCCATATATTTTAGCCGGACTGGCAGTAGCATTTGCATTCAGGACAGGGCTTTTCAACATTGGGGTAGAGGGTCAGCTTATTGTCGGCTGGCTCGCAGCTGTCTGGGTGGGGGTTGCGTTTGACGACCTGCCTAAATACATTCATTTGCCTATGGCCGTCATTGCTGCGGCACTGGCAGGGGCTATCTGGGGCTTCATCCCGGGGTTGCTGAAAGCAAAGTACCGGGTGCACGAAGTCATCGTCACAATCATGATGAACTATATCGCTCTTCATGTAACAAACTCGATTATCCGTGATGTTTTGACTGAACGTAAGGATCGTACGGATTATATTGCCGACTCTGCCTCCTTATCATCACCATTTTTCGAGAGTCTTACAGATTACTCCAGATTACACTGGGGAATTTTCATTGCACTCGCCTGCGTATTCATCATGTGGTTCTTGCTTGAGAAGACTACACGCGGTTATGAACTTCGATCTGTCGGGTTCAACCAGCATGCATCTCAATATGCAGGTATGAATGTCAACGGGAACATCATTTTATCAATGGTCATTTCCGGTGCCTTCGCGGGTCTTGCCGGCGCGATGGAAGGACTCGGAACATTTGGATACGCGTCTATCAAAGGCGGCTTCACAGGTGTAGGGTTTGACGGAATCGCAGTTGCCTTACTCGGAGGAAATGTTGCGATCGGAGTTGTGTTTGCAGCCCTCTTGTTCGGTGGACTCAAAGTAGGGGCTTTGAATATGCCTCTGGAAGCAGGTATTCCAAATGAACTTGTAGACATCATTATCGCTCTTATCATTTTCTTTGTTGCTTCAGGCTACATGATCAGATACTTAATTCAACGATTCAGTAAAAAGGGGGTGAAATAAGTGGGCTTCATGGATGTCTTATTAATACTAGTCCCATCTACATTATTATGGGCTTCGCCACTTATTTTCACTGCTTTAGGCGGAGCGTTTTCCGAACGATCCGGTATTGTCAACATCGGACTTGAAGGATTGATGGTAATCGGCGCTTTTTCAAGCATCGTCTTTAATCTGGCTTTTGCGGATACTTTCGGGGCCGCGACACCATGGGTGGCTCTTCTGGTGGCAATGGTCATGGGGGGATTACTCGCTGTCCTGCACGCAGTAGCTTCCATCACATTCAGGGCCGATCAAGTTGTATCCGGTGTGGCAATCAACTTGCTTGCAATCGGTTTGACGCTGTTCCTGGTTAAACGTATTTATGGTAAAGGCCAAACAGATATTATTTCTGAAGGATTCGGTAAAGTGGATATCCCGCTGCTCAACAAAATCCCGGTCATCGGCGACATCTTCTTCTCGAATACGTATTGGCCCCCGTTTGTCGCAATATTAGTTTCAGTGATTGTATGGTATGTCATGTTCAAAACGCCATTCGGCCTTCGCCTTCGCTCAGTCGGTGAACATCCTATGGCCGCTGATACAATGGGGATCAACGTTACGAAGATGCGCTATATCGGCGTTATCATCTCTGGTGCATTTGCAGGTGTCGGGGGCGGGGTATATGCCCAGTCCATATCATCTGATTTCAGTCATGCGACCATCAGCGGGCAGGGTTTCATGGCTCTTGCCGCTTTGATCTTCGGTAAATGGCATCCGCTTGGCGCAATGGGTGCAGCTTTATTCTTCGGTTTCGCCCAAAGCTTGAGCATCATCGGAAGCAGTATACCGTTATTCGAGAATATTCCAAGCGTATATCTACTGATCGCTCCATACGTACTGACGATCCTTGCACTTACAGGATTCATCGGCCGCGCCGATGCACCTAAAGCGTTAGGTACACCGTATGTAAAGGGAAGTCGTTAATAATTGAAAAGAGGCTGGAACATAAGTGTTTTAGTCTAAGAAAGACCCGAACTAATTTGCCTTCTAGGAAGCAATTTAGTTCGGGTTTTTAGTTTCGTTTAAATGTACAATCAGATATTAGCTCTAACCACCGGTTGATTGAAGTGCAAGACGAAGACTCCTATTGGAAAAGCGGAAGGGCTTTGCTCAGAGGCGTGTGGCATAAGATGAATCGGCTTAGAAGGCGTTCTTTGCCTTCTTGGCCGGTTTGCCTTATGACATGTGCATCTAAGCCCTGCAGCTGGACAGCGTGCCCCCCCCATGAATAAGAAAAGGAGGCTCACAACCACCCGCGGAAGAGGAGTTTTACACGGGAATCAATAGCGGTGAAGCATGGAATCAAATGAAGATGAGAGTGAAAAAACTCTTCTATATTAGGTTTGCATATCCCTCTACACATAATGTTACTAACAGAAATCGCTAGTTAATTCCTAATCGGCATATATGAAGATCTATTCTGAACAAATACTTTCCAACATATAATGATAGAAGTTGCATGTGTCGATTTTTCCAGCAGAGGAAGATGCTTGAATTCTTTCTATCACAACATGTATAGTTAAACTAAAATACCGCACAATAATGGTGTTTATTACTTTTTTAGTTCAACGTATAAAATGCAAGTATGGACAAGGAGGACGGTACCATGACGGACATTAATGAAGTCGTTAAGAAAAAACAGGGCTATACACTACATATCGTCAAAACCGATAAGTATAAAACTAACAACCTTGTGATGAAAATGAAAGCTCCATTAGATCAGGAAACTGTCACGCTTCGCGGACTTCTTCCGCATGTCATGCAAAGCAGCACAAAGACATACCCGAATACAACAAAGCTCCGTACTTATTTAGATGAATTATACGGTGCCAGCTTTTTTACGGACCTCGGTAAAAAAGGGGAATATCATGTCATCAGTTTCTCGGTGGAAATTGCAAACGAGAAATTTCTAAAGGATTCAGAACCGCTTCTTGAAAAAGGTCTGGAATTCATGTCAGATGTATTGATGAATCCTAATGTAGAGAACGGGCAATTCGACGAGGATACGGTCAAGAAAGAGAAGAGGAATCAGAAAGTAAGGATACAGGCAGTATACGACGATAAAATGCGATATGCCAATTCAAGGCTCGTAGAAGAAATGTGTAAGGAAGAGCGTTTCGCTCTGCACGTAAATGGAACGCTTGATCACGTCGATCCAATCACTCCAAGCGAATTATATGACTATTACAAAAAAGTGATCAGTGAAGATCAAATCGATCTCTACGTCATAGGTGATGTCGATGTGGACCAGGTTGAACGTTTATGTGACGGTCTGTTTTCCTTGTCAGCGAGAGAAGCAGTCAATGTTGATACTTCCGAAGTGAAGCGTAAATCAAAGGAAAATGTAGTAAAAGAAAAGCAGGATGTCAAACAAGGTAAATTGAATATGGGATACCGTACGAACACCCAGTACGGAGATAAGGACTATTATGCACTTCAGGTATTCAACGGCATTTTCGGCGGATTCTCCCATTCAAAACTATTTATAAATGTGAGGGAAAAGGCAAGTCTTGCCTACTATGCAGCAAGCCGTCTTGAAAGCCATAAAGGTCTTATGATGGTCATGTCAGGAATAGAATTTAAAAACTATGATCAAGCAGTAGGCATCATAAATGAGCAGCTTGAGGCCATGAAAAATGGTGACTTTACAGACAGTGAGATTGAACAGACCAAAGCCGTCATAAAAAATCAAATGCTTGAAACGGTGGATACTTCAAGGGGGCTGATCGAAGTCCTCTATCATAATGCTGTATCCGGGAAGCAAATCGATCTCAGGACCTGGCTTGAAGAAGTCGAAAAAACGAGCAAAGAAGAAATCATTGCCGCAGCTAATAAAGTAGAGCTGGACACAATTTACTTCTTAACAGGAATGGAGGAGTAATAATGAAGAAAATTTCCTTCGATCAGATTCAAGAAAATCTTTATTATGAGAAGATGTCCAACGGGTTGGATGTGTATATTCTTCCTAAGAAAGGTTTCAATAAAACATATGCTACTTTTACAACAAAATACGGAAGCATCGATAACAACTTTGTTCCATTGAATGAAGATGAATTCGTGAAAGTGCCGGATGGTATCGCTCACTTCCTCGAACACAAGCTGTTTGAAAAAGAAGATGGGGATGTATTCCAACAGTTCAGCCGCCAAGGGGCTTCTGCCAACGCATTCACTTCTTTTACAAGGACGGCGTATCTATTTTCCAGCACGGATAATGTAGAAAGAAATCTTGAAACTCTGGTTGATTTTGTCCAGGATCCGTACTTTACCGAAAAGACAGTTGAAAAGGAAAAGGGCATCATCGGACAGGAAATTACGATGTATGACGATAATCCTGATTGGCGCCTGTACTTCGGTGTCATTCAGAACATGTACAAAAATCATCCTGTCAAGATCGATATCGCCGGCACCATCGAGTCGATTACTCCGATTACCAAGGATATGCTGTATCAGTGTTACAATACGTTTTATCACCCGAGCAATATGCTTCTCTTTGTCGTGGGTCCTGTCGATCCAGAACAGATCATGAACCAAGTCCGCGCTAATCAGGATAAGAAGCCATATGAGAAAATGTCTGAGATCAAGCGTCGATTCGAGGATGAACCTGGAGAAGTTGCAGAAAAGAAACAGGTTCTCGAAATGAATGTTCAGTCCCCTAAATGCCTGGTAGGGTTGAAGGCCCCTGAACCTACTCAGCAAGGAAAAGAGATGCTGAAACAGGAATTGTCAATGAATGTCTTATTAGATCTATTGTTCGGAAAGAGTTCGACTCATTATTTTGATCTATACAATGAGGGACTTATAGATGAGACATTCCATTATGATTATACACAGGAGAATGGTTTCGGATTTGCGACTGTCGGCGGCGATACCGAAAAACCTGACTTACTTGCTGAGAAACTGCAGGAACTTTTGTTAAAAGCGAAAGAAGGCTCCTTATATACAGAAGAAGGACTTGAGAGGACGAAAAAGAAAAAAATCGGTTCATTCCTGCGTGCGGTGAATTCACCTGAATTTATTGCCAACCAATTTACAAGGTACGCATTCAATGAAATGGATTTATTCGATGTAGTGCCAACCTTGGAATCCTTGACCTATGATGATATTCAGAATGTCGCTGACAAAATCATCAGTGAAGAGCGATTCACTGTGTGTCAAGTTGTTCCTAAATCATAAAGAAAATGGAACTGCCCTTTAAGCAGGGGCGGTTCTTCATTATGTTTGGGGGAGAATGAATGAAATATGCTTTGATAACCGGGGCATCAGGCGGTATAGGCAGAAGCACCGCCATATCTCTTGCAGAAAAAGGATGGAACTTATATCTTCATTATCATACCGGCCGAAATAAAATCATTGATTTGATGAATGAAATTAAGGAGCTTGGTGTCGAGGCAATACCGATTCAAGCAGATTTGACTGAGCCAAGCGAGGTGAAGAAGGTCATTGACTCCATCTTCCAGCTTGATGCGATTGTCTACTCAAGCGGTGTTGCAGGCTGGGGGCTTTTTCAAGATCAGAAGGAATCAGAAATGGACCGCATGATCAATATCCATATAAAAAGTCCGATGCTGCTTGTGCAGGGGCTGCTTACGAAACTAATGAAGAGCAGGGGCAATATTGTGATTGTCAGCTCTATCTGGGGGCAAATCGGCGGGTCTTGCGAAGTCGTCTATTCTGCGGTCAAAGGCGCTCAGCTGTCCTTTGTAAAAGCACTGGCCAAGGAAACGGCTTTAAATGGGGTCAGGGTCAATGCGGTTGCTCCCGGAGCTGTAGAGACAAATATGATGGGTTCATTTTCAAGCGGGGAAATCCAGCAGGTCAGTGAAGAAATTCCGATGGGCAGACTTGCATCCAGCACCGAAATTGCTTCTTCCATCACGTTTCTTTTATCAGATGATTCTTCTTACATAACCGGCCAGACACTCGCCGTAAATGGCGGGTGGCATACTTAATATTTTTTCAGGACGCGCATATTTTTCTCATCATGATACAAACTAACATTGTATTTCAAATATGAGGAGGTTCATTGCCATGTCTGTATTAGATAACTGGTCAGATTGGAAAAACTTTTTAGGTGACCGCCTGAATCAAGCTCAGCATACCGGAATGGAAAATGAGACGGTAGGTGATTTGGCTTATCAAATCGGGGACTACCTGGCTAAACAGGTTGAACCTAAAAATGATCAGGAAAAAGTATTGGCCGATTTATGGTCGGTCGCTTCTCCTGAAGAGCAGCATGCGATTGCAAACATGATGGTCAAGCTGGTTAACAACAACGGTACTCGTTAAGGAGAGGGAATTTTCCTCTCCTTTTCTTATGCACCCATTTCGTTTTGCAGATATTGTCTGCAAAGTTTTTTCAGGCAGAATCATCCTAAAGAACTGTTTATCTCTGTATTATGCAGAAATTGTATGAATTCTATAGGTTTTCCTTTTCTATTAGGTGAAAATCCTTTATTATAAAAGCTAGATGTTTCAAGTGATAGTATCGAAATATCCCCGATCTTGTCGGATAATGTTGTCTCATATAATTTCAGGAGGGAACCAATGGAGCGAAAAGAGTGGTATTTAGAGTATGAAATACAAAAAAATCGTCCCGGCCTCTTAGGTGATATCTCCTCATTGTTAGGGATGCTTTCCATAAATATTGTAACAATCAATGGTGTCGACGAAGGCAGGAGGGGAATGCTTCTTCTTGCCAACAATGAAGAGCAGATAACCCGCCTGGAATCGATTTTGCAGACAATGGATACGATTAATGTGACGAAATTAAGGGAACCTAAACTTAGGGACAGACTCGCTGTCAGGCATGGACGCTACATACAGCGTGATGCAGATGATAAAAAGACATTCAGATTTGTTCGTGATGAACTGGGCCTGCTTGTGGATTTCATGGCAGAACTTTTCAAACAGGAAGGGCATAAGCTTGTAGGGATCAGGGGCATGCCGCGAGTCGGTAAAACTGAGTCCGTAGTGGCTTCGAGTGTATGTGCCAATAAAAAATGGCTGTTTGTTTCGTCCACTTTATTGAAGCAGACAATCAGAAGCAAGCTGATTGAAGATGAATATTCCTCTGACAATCTATTCATTATAGATGGCATCGTTTCAACCAGGCGTGCCAGCGAAAAGCACTGGCAGCTGGTAAGGGAAATCATGCGTCTTCCGGCTGTTAAAGTCATCGAGCACCCTGATGTATTTGTTCAAAATTCAGAATACTCACTGGATGATTTTGATTATATCATTGAACTCAGAAACACCCCTGAAGAAGAGATTACATATGAATTAGCCCAACAAAATAACCTTTTCCAAAATTCGGATTTTGGAGGTTTTGATTTTTAAAATGGGAAGGTGTTAACTAGTGACGGAATTAGGAAAACGTCTTAAAGAAGCTCGTGAAGCAAAAGACTTCAGCCTTGACGACTTACAGAGAGTAACGAAGATACAGAAGCGTTATCTAATTGGAATTGAAGAAGGCTCCTACGACATGATGCCGGGTAAATTCTATGTCCGGGCTTTTATCAAGCAATATTGTGAAGCAGTGGGGCTCCAGCCGGAAGTCATTTTTGAAGAATATAAAGAAGAAATTCCCGCAGCGTATGATGATGAAATTCCTGTCTCTCTTTCTCGTGTTCAGACGAGGAAAGGAGTTTCAGCGGGTTCCTCCAAAGCCTTGGATGTCATCCCGAAAATTTTGATTGCTGTATTTGTCATTGCAGTATTGGTTGCCGTATGGGTATTTGTTCAAACAAAGGTAGCTGACAATGCAAGCAATGCAGATACCTCGAACAAAGAACCCGTAGCCGTGGATCAGAAGGATTTGCCTGATGAAGAACCTGCGGATGGTAAAGATACTGAGCAGAAGGATTCAGCAGAAAAAGATGATAATAAGGACGGGGAAGAAAAAGATAATAATGAAGAAGTGAAAAAGGAACAATCCCTGGAGGCTGTCAAAACCGAGGGGACAGTAACGACCTATGAATTAAAGGATGCTGATCAGTTTAAACTTGAGCTGGCAGCTAAAGGTGACGCATGGGTCGCCGTGTATAACTCAAAAGATGAAGTGTTATTCCAAGGGATGCTGTATAAAGATGATAAAAAGGATTTCGACTTTACAGATGATCAGCAGGCCTACCTTGTTCTGGGTAATGCAGCCAACACTGATATCAATGTAAATGGGAAAGTGCTGGAGTATAAGATACCAACTGAAACGGTTCGACAAGATATAGTGATCCAGTATAATCCTGCGGAATCCCAGTAATAATTATGGAGGAGCAATGAAATTTATGTGCCATCCATAGTCATTATCTTTGTTTCTAAGTATTGGAGGTAGAAAGGTGAATTTACCTAATAAGATTACAATTTCAAGGATCTTTTTGATCCCATTATTCTTAATCATCATGCTTGCACCCCTTAACTGGGGAGAGATGGTTTTCCTCGGTGCTGAAATGCCGGTGAAACATTTTGTCGGTGCATTGATTTTTATCATCGCATCGACTACTGACTGGATAGACGGATATTATGCGAGAAAGTATAACATGGTAACCAACCTCGGAAAGTTTTTAGATCCTTTGGCGGACAAGCTGCTTGTATCTGCAGCACTGATTGTGCTTGTCGAACTTGGACTTGCTCCTTCCTGGATCGTCATCATCATCATCAGCCGTGAATTCGCAGTGACCGGTCTTCGACTCGTTCTTGCAGGTGAAGGTGAAGTGGTGGCAGCAGGACAGTTGGGGAAAATTAAGACGTGGGCACAGATCATCGCGATCTCCGCACTATTGCTTCATAATGCCATCTTTGAATTGATCAACCTGCCATTTGCGACCATCGCATTATGGATTGCCATGTTCTTTACGATCTGGTCCGGCTGGGATTACTTCAAACATAATAAGAAGGCATTTATCAATTCTAAGTGATTTCTTAAGCCGGAAGCTGGACGAATGTCCATTCCCGCTATAATCTATAAGAGATGATTCATTCATGAATCATCTCTTTCTTTTATAAGAAAGACTCTACTTAAGGGGGAAATCTTAGTGAATGCTGAAATCATAGCAGTGGGCTCAGAATTATTATTAGGACAGATTGCCAATACAAATGCTCAATACATATCCGAACAGCTTGCTGAAGCAGGTGTGGACGTTTATTATCATACAAGCGTCGGAGACAATCCTGTCCGTTTGTCGCAGGCGGTTAAAGTTGCACAGGGAAGGGCAGATCTGCTTATTTTCACAGGCGGGCTGGGACCTACTAAAGATGATCTGACTAAAGAAACGATTGCCAAAGCACTTGGTACAGGACTTTCCATGGATGGAGAAGCTTTGGAGTCGATTAAAGCTTACTTTCAGAAAACAAAGCGTCAAATGACGCCTAACAATGAAAAGCAGGCTCTCATCCTTGAAGGCTCTGCGTCACTGAAAAACGAGAACGGAATGGCACCGGGTATGTTCCTGAAAAAAGACGACATATCATATATGCTGCTCCCGGGACCGCCGTCAGAAATGCGTCCCATGTTCAGCAAGTATGGAATCCCTGCCATTTTAGGTACGTTAAAAAGGAAAGAAATCATATATTCACGGGTCCTCCGTTTCTTTGGAATCGGTGAAGCTCAGCTGGAGACGGATTTGGAAGAGCTGATAGATACGCAGACGAATCCAACCATCGCACCGCTCGCAGGAGATGGAGAAGTCACCCTTAGGCTCACAGCCAAACACGAGTCAAAAAGTGTGGCAGCTGAACTACTGGATGGGGTGGAAGAGAAGATATTAAATGTGGTCGGGGACTATTTCTACGGATACGACCAAGACTCACTTGTAGAAGTGGGGATGAAGTTATTAAAAGACAAAGGCTTGACACTTTCATGTGCGGAAAGCCTTACAGGCGGACTCTTTCAATCTGAAATCACCACGCTCCCTGGAGCTTCGGCTGTTTTAAAGGGAGGGGTCGTCTGTTACCAGGATGAAATCAAAAAGAAAGTACTTTCTGTCAGGGAAGACACACTGAAACAGCATTCGGCGGTAAGTGAGCAGTGTGCGCTCGAACTGGCTGGAAATGTGCGCACTCTCTTTGCATCTGATATCGGGATCAGTTTTACGGGAGTGGCGGGCCCGGACGATCTCGATGGTAAAAAGGCTGGCACTGTGTGGATCGGTCTTGCGGTTAAAGACAGGCCGGCCAAAGCGTTCCTTCTAAATCTTGCTGGAGGCAGGAATGGCAATCGGAAGCGGACGGCGAAGTACGGGTGGCATTATTTGTTGAAAGAATTGACATGAACCGATTAAAAACTGTTCGCGGATTAACCGTCGGACAGTTTTTTAATTGTGGCTGTCAGGTGAAAAAAACCGAATGGATGTTCGACTTTTTTCTTGTTTTCTTCTATTACATGGTTTATAGTATAGATAGGTTGGATTTGAGACAAGCTTATAAGTTGTCTTTATAATCTATTTTCAAAGGAGGAAATATAGTGAGCGATCGTAAAGCAGCCTTAGATATGGCTTTGAAACAAATAGAGAAACAGTTTGGAAAAGGCTCTGTCATGAAGCTTGGGGAAAAAACTGACAGAAATATCGTAACCGTTCCAAGCGGATCACTTGCCCTTGACGCGGCTCTTGGAGTCGGCGGGTATCCACGCGGAAGAATTATTGAGGTGTATGGACCGGAATCCTCAGGTAAAACAACCGTGGCACTCCATGCAATTGCAGAAGTACAGGCACAGGGCGGACAGGCAGCATTCATTGATGCCGAGCACGCACTTGATCCTGTATACGCACAGAAGCTTGGGGTAAACATAGACGAACTACTGCTCTCCCAGCCTGATACTGGTGAGCAGGCATTGGAAATCGCTGAAGCACTGGTGCGAAGCGGTGCAGTAGATGCCATCGTGATTGACTCTGTAGCAGCACTTGTACCTAAAGCGGAAATCGAAGGGGAAATGGGAGATTCGCACGTCGGTCTTCAAGCCCGCTTAATGTCTCAAGCACTTCGTAAGCTATCTGGTGCAATCAACAAATCGAAGACCATCGCGATCTTCATCAACCAGATTCGTGAAAAGGTAGGAGTCATGTTTGGAAATCCCGAGACGACTCCTGGTGGACGCGCGTTGAAGTTCTATTCTTCCGTAAGATTGGAAGTACGTCGTGCAGAAACCCTGAAACAAGGCAATGAAATGGTTGGTAACAAAACTAAAATCAAAGTCGTGAAAAATAAAGTCGCTCCTCCTTTCCGTGTTGCGGAAGTGGATATCATGTACGGACAAGGTATCTCTAAAGAAGGGGAAATCGTCGATCTTGGATCAGAGCTGGATATCGTTCAGAAAAGCGGTGCCTGGTACTCATATAACGAAGAACGCCTTGGACAGGGCCGTGAAAACGCAAAAATCTTCTTGAAAGAGAACCCCGAAATCCGCAATGAAATCATGTTGAAAATCCGTGACCATTACGGATTGGATACAGGAGCTGCGGACACTGAAGATCAAGGCGAACTCAGTCTATTGGAAGATTAAGAGTGAGTGAAGAGGCTGGAACAAGAGTGATTTAGTTTCAGAAAAACCCGAACTGATTTGCGAACTAGCAGGCAAATCAGTTCGGGTTTTTAGTTTGAATTTACAAGTTAGGTGCGGGCTCTTTGCAGCGGTTGATTTTCCGTGCAAGACTCCCACGGAAAGCGAGTCTTGCACGGAAATCAATGGCGTTGTTTAGAGCCTAAACCAATGAGTTCGACTTTAGACGCAGTTTAGTTTTGTCCCTGTCTTTTGAGACTACGTTTAAAAAGAACAACAGTATTTAACGTAATAATGTTATGTAAACTTTAATAAATTTATTATCGATTTTTGTCGAATCGAAAGAAATACTAGAGAAATCCAGTGTTAGACCGGACAACCCCTTGACAATAAATTTTCTGAGATTTAAAATTAACATGTATATTTTACAAATTTTTCGAATGAATATTTGAAAGCCTAGCGCTGTATATTGAGTTCAAATGAGCAATGTACAAGCCGACATGTAAAAGACATGATGAAAGTTCATAGCAAGAGGAGGTGAAATAATGCAACCTATTACAATCATCTCCATTTTGCTTGGCCTAATCGTCGGTGTAGTTGTTGGATACCTAATTCGTAAGTCCATTGCTGAAGCAAAGATTGCCGGTGCCAGAGGTTCAGCAGAGCAGATTTTAGAAGATGCTAAGCGCGAGGCAGATGCTCTGAAGAAAGAAGCACTACTGGAAGCAAAGGACGAAAATCATAGACTTCGCACTGAAATGGAAAATGAACTTCGTGAACGAAGAAATGAATTGCAAAAACAAGAAAATCGTTTGATGCAAAAAGAGGAAAACCTCGACCGTAAAGATGATACGCTTGATAAGCGCGAAGCTTTACTGGAAAGAAAAGAGGCAGCTCTTAACGAAAGACAACAACATATTGAAGAGACGGAAAGCAAAGTGGACGAGATGGTACGATCACAGCAGACTGAACTTGAACGAATCTCGAGCCTGACTCGTGATGAAGCGAAAGGAATCATTCTCGACCGCGTGGAAAATGAGCTCTCCCATGACATTGCGATCATGGTCCGGGAACATGAAACACGTGCGAAGGAAGATGCTGACAAGAAAGCGAAAGAAGTCCTTTCACTTGCTATTCAACGTTGTGCTGCTGAACACGTGGCAGAAACAACAGTTAGCGTTGTGAACCTGCCAAATGATGAGATGAAAGGTCGAATTATTGGGCGAGAAGGACGTAACATTCGTACGCTGGAAACATTGACAGGAATTGACCTCATAATTGATGATACTCCTGAAGCGGTTATTCTTTCTGGTTTCGATCCGATCCGAAGGGAAACGGCTCGAATTGCATTAGAGAAATTAGTACAGGATGGACGTATCCACCCTGCACGAATTGAAGAAATGGTGGATAAATCCCGCCGTGAAGTGGATGAATATATCCGTGAAATCGGTGAACAGACAACATTTGAAGTTGGGGTTCACGGCCTTCACCCGGATTTGATCAAGATTCTCGGACGTTTGAAGTACCGTACAAGTTACGGTCAGAACGTTTTGAAGCACTCAATGGAAGTGGCCTACCTTTCCGGATTGCTTGCAGCCGAGCTTGGAGAAGACGAAAGACTTGCCAAGCGTGCAGGTTTACTGCATGACATCGGTAAAGCAATCGACCATGAAGTGGAAGGAAGCCACGTCGAAATTGGTGTGGAACTTGCAACTAAGTACAAGGAACATCCTGTTGTCATCAACAGTATCGCTTCCCACCACGGAGACACAGAACCGACGTCAATCATCGCGGTTCTCGTCGCAGCAGCAGATGCCCTATCTGCAGCCCGTCCGGGTGCAAGAAGTGAAACGCTTGAGAATTATATCCGTCGTCTTGAAAAGCTTGAAGAGATTTCCGAATCCTATGATGGAGTCGAGAAATCCTTTGCGATCCAAGCAGGACGTGAAGTGCGCATCATGGTAAGGCCAGAAGCCATCGACGATCTGGAATCCCACCGTTTAGCAAGGGATATCCGCAAACGGATCGAAGACGAACTGGATTATCCTGGGCACATCAAAGTAACGGTCATCCGTGAAACTCGGGCCGTTGAATATGCGAAATAATCAGGTTGACACCCGAAAGAGTGATTTCTTTCGGGGTCAGCTTTTTTATTTGTCCAGCTCCGGCGGCTAGGAGCTCGAGGTCATAAGCTAAACTTACCAAAAAGGCAAAGAACGCCTTTTCGATAAGTTCATCTTATGCTTGTCGCTCCTGAACGAGCCGCCTCCGCTTTTCGATTGTAAGAGAGTCATTTCGGCTTCATGCATAGCGGGCGGGTTAAATGTGTTACAATAAGCTACATATCGAATACTTACCTTTGTAAATACATATTGAGAAAGGGATTTATATGAAAATTTTATTTGTTGGAGACGTAGTCGGTTCAATGGGCCGTGAAATGATTTCAGAATACTTGCCTAAGCTGAAAAAGAAGCATTTACCTGATTTTACAATCGTGAATGGGGAAAATGCTGCATCAGGCAGGGGGATCACCGAAAAAATTTACAAGAGGTTCCTTCAAGACGGTGCAGATATGGTGACATTGGGGAATCATACTTGGGATAATAAAGATATTTTTGAATTCATAGATTCATCCAAGAAAATGGTCAGGCCGGCCAATTTTCCGGAGGGCACTCCAGGCAGCGGCTTAGTGTTTGGTGAAGTCCACGGTAAGACGATTGCGGTGATCAATGCACAAGGCAGGACCTTCATGCCTCCTCTCGATGACCCATTCAAGATTGTCGATGAATTGGTGGATGAAGCCAAAAAGAAGACCTCTGTCATCTTTGTCGACTTTCATGCTGAAGCAACAAGTGAGAAGCAGGCAATGGGCTGGTTTCTTGATGGGAGGGTATCAGCAGTGATCGGCACGCATACGCATGTGCAGACAGCTGATAATCGAGTTCTGCCTGGAGGTACAGCTTTTATGTGCGATGTGGGCATGACAGGGCCATATGATGAAGTCCTGGGGATGAGTAAAGACTCTGTATTAAAGAGATTCCAAACAAGCCTGCCTGTCAGGTTTGAAGTACCGAAAGACGGGCGTAAAATCCTAAGTGCATGTCTGATAGATATTGATAATAAGACCGGTAAAGCCAAAAAGATAGAGCGGATCCTTATCAATCAGGATCATCCTTTCATGGCAGAATATTAATGTTTTTCGTTCCTTTTTCACCCATACCGGAATGAATTGTCCATTTCCTGAATATAGTAGCAGTGGAATCATTTATACCAAGTTTGTTCTTTACCACGGACATGCGGTATGGGGGAAATGACAAGGAGGAAAAGGAATGGAAATATTAAAAGTTTCAGCAAAATCTAATCCTAATTCTGTAGCTGGTGCACTCGCCGGTGTTCTTCGTGAGAGAGGGGGAGCTGAGATTCAGGCAATCGGGGCAGGTGCTTTGAACCAGGCAGTAAAAGCAGTTGCGATTGCAAGAGGATTTGTGGCTCCCAGTGGTTTAGATTTGATATGTATTCCTGCTTTCACAGACATACAGATTGATGGGGAAGAACGTACAGCGATCAAATTGATTGTGGAGCCCAGATAAATAGCGGAACCCAGATAATTAGTCAGGTTGCAGTCAATGTAGATTATACGTTCGTACTTTTTATTCGGAATTCCAAGAAACAAGGCTGTTCGTTAAAGATTTTCTTTAGTGGACAGCCTTTTTATGTTTTATTATAGTACATATATGATTGAAGGAAGGATTTGAAAAGTAATGATCTTCGACGCCCATTGTGATGTATTGATGAAACTCTATCTTGATCCGGATAAATTATCGTTTCAGTCAAAGGAAGATATGCACATAACATATCCTCAGTTGAAAGAAAGAGGAGCCAGAGTGCAGTTGTTTGCTATTTATATACCATCTTACTTAAAACCGGGTCAAAGATTTCAGGCAGCTTTAAATATGGTGAATCTGTTTCACAAAAGGATCATTGAACCTCATCGGGATGTTAAATTCGTCACATCAAAAGAAGATATTGATAAGCTTCAACAACACGAGATAGGTGCAATGCTGACGCTCGAAGGCGCTGAAGCAATAGAAGAGGACATCGGTAAGCTGGAAACGCTTTACCGCCTTGGGGTGCGTTCAGTAGGACTTACATGGAATTGGGCCAATGCAGCTGCAGATGGTGCACTGGAACCGCGAGGCGGGGGGCTGACCAATTTCGGTTACGAAATGATTGATTTCCTGAATGAAAAGAGAATTTGGACTGATGTATCCCATTTATGTGAAAAAGCATTTTGGGACACGATTGAAGCATCCCGATTTCCGATTGCATCGCATTCTAATGCTTACTCAATATGCCCAAACCCAAGAAACTTGAAAAACGGGCAAATCGAAGCTCTTATAAAGAAAGACAGTGTAATAGGAGTGACCTTTGTCCCCCAATTCCTAAACAAAGCAGGCAGCGCGGAACTAACCGATATCATCAGGCATATTGAACATATATGCAGCCTCGGAGGAGAGGAACATGTTGGTTTCGGATCTGATTTTGACGGGATTGATACGACAGTAAAGGGATTATCCTTCTACAGGCAATATGATAATCTGATAGGGACCCTGCAGAGATATTATACTGATAAGCAAATTAAGAAATTTCTTTATGGGAATTTTAATAGAAGGATTAAATGCTAGAATAAAAACCGGCCCTCGCACGGCCGGTTTTTATTTATCACGGTTCAGGGAGTAGTGATTTAAAGAGAAAAGTGATAAACTTATTTAGTACGTATATAATAGAAATCTTGAATTTTATGAAAATCAAGAAATCATAGACCTGTAAGAAGGGGTGTAATAGATGAAGGAACAACTTTCATGGAAAGTTGGCGGCCAGCAGGGGGAAGGGATCGAAAGCACCGGTGAAATTTTCTCCATTGCATTGAACCGCCTTGGCTACTACTTATATGGATACAGACATTTTTCCTCGCGCATCAAGGGAGGACATACAAATAACAAGATACGTGTAAGCACGACCCAGGTCCGCGCAATTGCGGATGACCTGGATATTCTGGTGGCATTCGACCAGGAAACAATCGATGTGAACTATAAAGAACTGCATAGTGACGGTGTCATCATTGCAGATGCTAAATTCAAGCCGGAAAAACCAGAAGACACAGAGGCTTCATTGTACATAGTGCCTTTCACGGAACTTGCTTCGGAGCTTGGTACGTCCCTCATGAAAAACATGGTCGCTGTCGGCGCCACATGTGCTGTCCTTAATTTGGACCCTGAAGTATTCAAGGAAGTCGTTGAAGAAATTTTTGGACGCAAAGGTGAAACCGTAGTAGAGAAGAACATGGAAGCGATCAGACAGGGATATCAAGTCATGAAAACAGAGCTGGGGGATAAAACAGGAGCCCTGCAGCTGAAAGAAGCTGATGGACAAAAACGGATGTTCATGATTGGAAATGATGCAATCGCACTCGGTGCATTGGCAGGCGGCGTCAGATTGATGGCAGCTTATCCGATCACACCTGCATCGGAGATCATGGAATACCTGATTAAGAAGTTACCGATGGTCGGCGGCACAGTCATCCAGACAGAGGATGAAATTGCAGCTGCCACGATGGCGATTGGTGCTAATTATGGAGGGATCCGTTCATTTACTGCGTCTGCGGGACCAGGTCTCTCACTCATGATGGAAGCAATCGGTCTCTCAGGCATGACCGAACAGCCGCTCGTAGTGGTCGATACACAGCGGGGTGGACCTTCTACAGGACTTCCTACTAAACAGGAACAATCGGATCTGATGGCCATGATTTATGGTACACATGGTGAAATACCTAAAATCGTCCTGGCACCAAGTACCGTTCAGGAAGCTTTTTATGACACAGTCGAGGCTTTCAATCTTGCAGAAGAATATCAATGTCCGGTCATCATTCTTTCTGACCTTCAGCTTTCCCTCGGTAAGCAGACGGTTGAACCGCTTGATTACAGTAAAGTGGAGATTCGCAGGGGTAAACTGGTCAACAGCCAGCAAGAGCTGGAAGAATTGGAACCGAAGAAATATTTCAAGCGCTATGAAGTGACGCCTGATGGTGTTTCGCCGCGTGTGACGCCAGGAATGAAAAACGGTATCCACCATGTAACGGGAGTAGAGCATGACGAAACAGGAAAACCATCCGAATCACCGGTCAACCGCCAGGCGCAGATGGACAAGCGCATGCGAAAAATCGAAAAAATAAACTTTGATAATCCTGTTCATATCCATGCACCTCACGAAGAAGCTGATTTATTATTAATTGGTTTCAACTCTACAAGGGGTGTGATCGAGGAAGCGATGAGCCGACTGGAAGCAGACGGAATGAAAGTGAATCATGCCCATATCAGGCTGATCCATCCTTTCCCTGCAGAAAAACTCGAGCCATTAATGCAAAAAGCCAAAAAAGTGGCAGTCATCGAACATAATGCGACAGGACAGCTGGCAAGCATCATTAAAATGAATGTCGGCTACGGCAGTAAAATCAAGAATATGACGAAGTACGATGGGACTCCATTCTTGCCGCACGAAATATACTCAAGATGTAAGGAGATGAACTAATCCATGGCTACCTTCAAAGATTTCAGAAATAACGTTAAACCCAACTGGTGTCCGGGATGCGGTGACTTCTCCGTACAGGCATCAATCCAGCGCGCTGCAGCAAATGTGGGACTCGATCCCGAGAATTTAGCGGTCGTTTCTGGGATTGGCTGCTCAGGACGTATTTCGGGATACATCAATTCCTATGGATTCCATGGTATCCACGGACGTTCCCTCCCTATTGCCCAAGGGTTGAAGATGGCAAACAAAGACCTTACCGTCATAGCATCAGGAGGGGACGGGGATGGATTCGCCATCGGCCTCGGCCATACGATCCATGCCATCCGTCGGAATGTCGATATCACCTATATAGTAATGGATAACCAAATCTACGGACTGACGAAGGGCCAGACTTCACCTCGTTCCTCTTCCGGATTCAAAACGAAGTCAACCCCGCAGGGATCGATCGAACCGGCTCTTGCACCGATGGAAATGGCTTTGACAGCGGGTGCTACATTCGTCGCCCAAAGCTTTTCATCTGATTTGAAAGAACTGACTGCCCTGATCGAAGCCGGACTTAACCATAAAGGATTTTCCTTGATCAACGTATTCAGTCCCTGTGTAACCTATAATAAGATCAACACATACGACTGGTTCAAAGAAAATCTGACGAAGCTTGCCGATGTGGAAGGCTATGACCCATCCAACCGCGAGCAGGCGATGAATGTCTTGATGGAAAAAGAAGGGCTTGTGACAGGATTGATTTATCAGAACTCTGAGCAGCCTTCTTATCAGGAGCTTGTCGCCGGGTATTCAGATGAGCCGTTGAATTCTCATGAATTGCAGCTTGATGATGAGACGTTTGGCGGGTTGTTGAAGGAGTTTATGTAAATAGATAAGATTATAAGCCGTCTGCTTAAGACGGCTTATTTTTTATCCTGCAGTGGCTATGGCGCTGAAGCTTTCAGGTCCAACACGAATGGTCCCGGCTGCAGAAGCGGTGATGTATGCACTGTAAACGAGTGGACCGGCTTGCGGCTTTGGTGCATTGAAGTCTGCCCCCGAGAATGTAATAATTTGCGGTCCTGCAATTTCAAGACTGAGCTGCTGGGTGGCTGAATAAACAGTTGTGAGACCGGTTTGTTCAGTACCCCTGATAATTGTAATGGTTACTTCGGTTAAAACTGGGAGCAAAGGCAGCTGTACTGCCACGGTTCCTGAAAAAGAAACTCTTATCTGTCCTACAACTGCTTTTGTCACATCCAATCCAATAATGCCGAAAAGTTCTTCATCCCCAACCAGTATCGGGGTGGTCGTACTTTCAGCAAGACTTGCATTTTGACTTGTACGTCCATCTAAATAGATACCCATTCTACTATTTCATCCTTTCTGCTAACTAAATCTCTCTATCATATGCGCAACTCTATCAAATTGAATGATGATATAGCTGACATACATGAAAAAACAGATTTGGAAGGCTGAAAAGTTATAAAAAAATACGGAATTTAGTCAAAATTAAGTCTCATTCGTACTTCTGCTCATTATCTTTATATCGTGTGATGCTCTGCATCTTTTCAAATTTTTTGCGAAATGATAACAGGGCATGTGCTAATTCGCTTTTTTGTTTTCTTTCTTGTTGAACGATTTCCTCAAGCAACCTTACTTTTTCTCTTTCTTCCTCTAATTGTTGCTCGGTATGACTTTTATGCCTGCGAAGTTCTGTATTCACTTTATTAAAAGATTCGAGTTTCTTCATTAAAGCTTCTTTTTCCGAACGGGTATTACTAATAAGCTGCTCAATTTTTTGTTGATCCAGCATTTTCTGAGCTGCTTCGTAAATCGATATTTCTGTGACCAGCAATAATTTTTCCGTAAAATGGGTTTTAATTTGTTCTTTTCGTAAATCTTCACAAATAAACGCAACATTAATATGAAGGGAAGTGGATTCATCTTCCAGTCTTTTAATTGTATTTTTTAACGAATGAATGTCGCTTTCAAGGTGCATTGCCAATGAGCAGTTATTGTAATTCATTTTCTTTTCTTTTATAAGAGCTTTTTTTATTATTCGTAATTCTGATTGCAATCTATTGTATTCTGTCTGCATGCTCTTTACTGTTTTCAACTTTTCATTAAGTTCTTGTGAAGTGAATTCATATTTACTTCTCCACTCCTTAGCCTCTTTGGCGTGTGTTTCATTTTCAGTTTGCACACGGGACAGTTCCGATTTTATTGTTGTCAGCAGTTGAGCCATTGGTTCAGTTTCAAGCGCTCTGCATTTTTGCTGATATTTATGAAGTTCAGATTTATAATGAATGATCATTTGCTGCAGCTGGGTTTGGGTGAGCTGCTTCATTGTTCTTCACCTCTCCTCACAGTTATGCTTTCGGGGATGTATGGTTATATTTAAATGTATGTATTGAACCATGATGTGATTCCCATAGAAAAAGCCGTGTAAACTTCCCAGCGTTTACACGGCTTTATATATATAATAAATATCATTGCAATGATAGGTCATTTCTTCACGTTCGTAATATTCATTCAAAAGGTATTCGAAGATCTCAATTTTATAATTAAATTTAAAGGATTATTTGATAGCTTTATTTACTTACTTTTATTACATCCCCCCTTTTCATGTTATATAATATGAATTCTTTTCTAAAGTAATACTGTCAAATGTCTATATAATCTGCCTATTTTCAGCGGATTTTAAAAAAACTAGTAAAACGCCTATTATATTTTTTTCAGAAAAATAGGTATTTACTCTATACCAAATTCCTTCTCGTCCATAGGATATAGTGTGATATAAATATTCATTTAAAAGAAAGGAAGATTCGTTTGACAAAACGTAAACAAATCAGGGGTTCCCAGACTCCTACACCTTCAGCGTCACCGATTCCTCTAGACACGAACGACCTTGCTCCAGAATGTATCCGCGTAGACAAAGTCTATGACTGGGTGTTCTTTGCAAACAAGTATGAAAACAAGAACTTCATTCCCGATGAAGCTTGCCGCGCAGCTGTCAGTGCAGCATTGGCAGCAGGTCAGCGAGTAGAAGTTCAGACTGCTCCTGTTGATCCGTCAGATGTCAGTGTGACAGGTACGATCATCGAAAACGGTAATCCCGGCAGAGTATTGATCGTGTGGACAGTACCTGTAGAAGTAACCATCCTGATCGATGGAGTTGCTGAATGTTCTTTCACAGTCAGAACACAGTTCACTGATGAAATCGCTCTTTGTGTGCCTACAGGCATCACGAACGACAACTTGAACATTAGAGCAACGCAAGTTATTGCTTCCTCTACCGGCGGAGTATTAATGGGACCAGATCCATTCGGTCCAATGATCCCACTTCGCGTTGTACTGTGTAAAGATGTTCAAGTGGAGTACCCGGTTAAACTTGAAGTATTGGCTAAATTCTGCTTCCCGCGTCCGAATAACATTCCGCTTCCTCAAGAGAAGTTACAGTGTGACTTAAGCCTGCTTGAGTTCCCTCGTCAATGCCCTGGATTATTCCCGGTTGACAACTGTGAGTGTCAAGCAACCGCTCTTGCGAGAAATGAAGACACCGATGCTACATTCGGAACAGGCGGAGATGCAGACGTAGTTACAGGTCTTTCCACATTGAGAGCAGAAATCTGTCAAGAATGTTCGCTTGCAGACAGCACATGGTCTTACTCATTCACTGATACAGAAGTTGGTCCTACTCCTGCTCCGACAGCTACAGGATTCCAGCCTGACTTCAGTTTCTCTTTCAACCCATCTTCAATTGACAGGGTCACTTGCGGAGAAGATGCATTGACTGCAGTGGGTGAAGGTATCCGCTACTTCGACGGAGCTCCAGAACAAATGTTTTATGAGCTTCAAATCTTCACTGGATTACTTGGACCTATCGCTGAAGGGTTCCGCTTGATCTTGAGAAATACAGCTAATGCTGTAGTCTTTGACAGCGGAGTAGTAGAAGCATTAGTAGAATTCGGTGAGTGTGAAACGTTTGCTGACCTGCTGGGCGGTCTGGATGACTAATTAAATGAGGGGAGAGGAAACTCTCTCCTTTTTTTTAACATGTAAACAAACTGTACATAAGATAGTACAAATGAAGAATGTGGAGGTGAATGAAAAATGAACCACGAATCGAACGAACCTGAACATATAACCGATTATAAAAGCTTGCTTGACGATTTTTATCTATTATCCAGTGAAATTGAATCCCTTTATCATTCTTATTCAAAAAGAATGAAAAATGCTTCAGAAGAAATCTCTAAACAGAAAACAAAACAAGGAATCTACAGAACGGAGATTACAGGAAATCATGAAACGATTGAAGTATTGCTGGCTCAGATAGACTATCTGTTAATGGAAAGAAACCAAAATATGCAGCGAATAGGAGAAATCAATCGATTTCTTCATAATAAGATCGAGGTAGAAGCCATCAAGGGACCTGGTGAAGAAACAAGAGCTGAGCCAGCGGTAAACCCGGTTGAAGAAGAAACGCTTCCACCGTTCAAAGAAAATATACCTGAAATAAGGATTATTTACGAAAGAAATCTCACTGAAAATAAAAACAGGGCGGATCAATTGACCAAGAAAATGCTTGATTTATTCATTGACAGCACTGCTACCAAAATGGCAGGGAGACCTAAAGGGGAAGGAGACTTGAGATTTTTCATCTTGATGATTGAAAAAGATTTGGAACTCCTGGACTCATTAAAAAAACAATGTGAAAAAAAAGAAAGGTGGTACAAAAAGGTGTGGAGATTCTTATGGGGGAAACCAGAGGAAGTATATCATCCGGAGGTCATGAAAAAACTGAATAAAATCGAGGAGCAGCTTGTTGAGTATTCAACAAAATTCAGTGAAGTAAATAAAGTGATGGCATATCAGGCAGTCTCGTCCGACTCTGAAAATCATTACTATGAAAAAATGAACAAAATGCATGAAGACTTGAAGAAACTTGAAGAATTTTACGAAGAAGAACTGGATGCTTTAAGATCCCGGCTGGACGAGTATAAACGAAGGGAATCAGAGCTTGAAGCCAAACTTTCATTAATAGATGAAACATATACCGATACTAAGGAGAATGCAAGCAGGCGGGAAGAAGAGCTGGAGAAAGAATTAAAAAGACTGCGTTATGAGCTTCAGGCACAAACGAACAAAAAAAATGATCTCTATAGCAAAATGAAACAGAGTCCGGCTTCAACGAAGCCGTTAATTCCTGAGTCAAATCCGGAATTTGATAAATATGGAAAGGGGAATATCCCGATTCCAACAGAATCTTCAAGGAAAACAATGTTCAATCCAACGAAATATATTCGTTAGTGAAAGGAGGGGAGCAAATGCAGTATAGAGATCTTAACAAAATTTATAGACAGAGTAAAAGTGCACCCATTGGAATCAAAAAAGAACAAAGAAAGAAAATGGAAGCGCAAAGGACGAAATTCAAGTTTAAAGGCTGCGGATGCAACGCATAAAAATCAAGTCCTTCTTCCTGAAAAGATGTATGAGGAAATGATAAGGAATGGCCGCAGACTTTTGCCTAATGAGACATGTGGACTCATATCGGGCAGGTTTAACAAATGTATGACTTTCTGGCCTATGGTCAATATAGAACCCTCGCCATATTCATTTGCCATGGATGTAAATGAACAAGACCAGGTCGAAAAAAAGATGAAGCAAAAAAATCAGCGTTTTATGGGAATATTTCACACGCACCCATTTGGTCAGGCGGTTCCATCCAAAGAGGACATCCGTTCTTCATTTTATCCTGATGTGTATTACTTTATCGCAGCCATCAGCAAACGTTCTGAAGAACTCCGATGCTTCAAAATAAAAAATGGAGCTGTCCTGCCCATTGATATTGTCTATTACTAAAAGGGTGCCTGATCAGGCACCCTTTTAAGTTAATCTTCAAAATTTTGAACAAGGGGAGGGGGACAAAGATGGAGAGAGTGTCAATCATTATTCCATTTTATAATTGTCGGTATGTTGACGCTGCGATTAAAAGTGCATTGAAGCAATCTTATAAAAACATTGAAGTCATTGTAGTCGACGATGGTTCAACTCAATATGCTCATAAAGTGGCGCCGTTTAAAAATGAAATCACATATATTCGAAAGACGAATGGGGGAACTGCCTCAGCTTTAAATCTGGGTGTTAAACACGCAACAGGATCATATTTTGCTTGGCTGAGTTCAGATGATATGTTCGTCGGTAATAAGATTGAAAGACAACTTCATTTTATGCAGTCAATAAATGCACATGCATCTTATACAGCGTTTAAAACGATTGATGAAGATAACAATATAATAAACGAGATCAGATCAAGAAAGCTTAATCGTAAAACATTCCAGAAAATCCTTTTAGAAGGCTGTCCGATCAATGGATGTACGGTGATGGCCAAGATAGAATTAATTAAAAGAGCAGGCTGGTTTGATGAAAAGCTTAAATATACCCAAGATTATGAAATGTGGTGCAGGCTGAGTCAGTATACGAATATTCATTATTTAGATGAAATACTCACGTTATACAGGGTGCATAAAAAAATGGGTTCCTATACTCATGGAAAATCCATTCATATCGAGTCCGCCGCAATCAAGAACAAATATAAGAAAATTTTCGAAAAGAATGATCGAAAATAACATATGACTGAAAGGCCCCTCGCAGAAGAGGGGCCTTGGTTATTTTTGAAGAATTCACTTTTTAAGAAACGAACGATAAGTCTGCAGGATTCCTTCTTTGAGTGAAAAAGAAGGCGACCAATTTAATGAATTCACTGCCTTTGAATTATCAAGACAGCTGTGTTTGATATCCCCGATCCGATTTTCTGAATGAAAATAATCAATTGGAGAAGGGTGCAGCTCGTTTAATAATTCAATCAGCTTATTGATTGAGGCAGAGGAACCTGTACTGATATGAAAGATGTCATTAGAGTGGTGCATACTTGCTGCAATATTAGCATCCACAATGTCCTGTACATATATGAAATCCCTGGTTTGATCACCGTCGCCGTTTACTTTTAAACGCTCACTTTGCTTCAACTTTTCCAAAAAGATTGCAATGACTCCTCCTTCTCCTTTTGCTGTTTGCCTCGGTCCGTAAACATTACCATATCGCAGGATTGAAAATGGTACAGAAAAGAAATCGCCATACAGTTGTATATACTTTTCTGCTGAAACTTTAGATAAACCGTAGAAGGAAGCCGGGTTCAGTGGGGATTGTTCAGTCAACTTTTTATCGGGGCCATTTCCGTATACAGCTGAGGTTGAAGAAAAAATAAACTTTTTTATCGGAGCTTTTCGGCACCCGTCCAATAGATTGATTGTTCCAATAAGATTTGTTTTCATATCTTGATAGGGACACTCAGTAGATCGGTTCACATCTGCCTGGGCGGCTAAATGATAGATATAATCCGGTTTATGAAGATCTATGAGCTCAACGATGGAAGGATCTGAAATATCTAACTCATGAAAAACCGCTGCAGGATTAACGTATTCTTTTTTACCGCTGCTTAAATTATCTATGATATGAACTTCTGTGCCCATATCAAGTAAAGAATCTGTTAAATGTGAACCTATAAAACCCGCTCCTCCTGTTACAAATGCTTTCACGATAGAATCACCTTTTCTTTTTAACAGTTTATGCACATATAAACTTTTTGCTGGAACAGTGACCCAGAGTTGCTGAAGAAGTTACTTATGACACTCCTAATGTCTGAAGCATGGAGCAGAAATGCTTACGATATTGCTCATGACTGAACTGAGTCTTTAAATGAATGAGCGCGTTATCGATGATCTGTTTCCTAAGCTGGACATTATTCATTAATAGATCGGCTTGACGGAGGGCTTCATCAATATTGCCTATCGAGTAATACATACCGGTATGATTGTGAATGATGGAGCTTCTAACTCCATCAGAATCTGTAGTCAGGATGGGGCATCTACAACTCATCGCCTCAAGAAGTGAGTACGGGGCACCCTCTACTTTGGAAGTAGAACATAGGAAACCTCCTGAGTCTCCTATTCTAGAAAAATAATGCTGCATCTGGCTGTGTGGAACATCTTGCAATAAAACTAAATGACGATCCAAATTCAACGTATGTTTCATATTATTAAAATCTTTTCTTTCTTTTTCGGTCGATAAACTGGGATCCTCGAACATATATAATTCAATATTCAAGTTTCTCTTAAGCAGGCCACTTCCTATTTTTAGAAATTCTCTCCAATTCTTATTATCTTCCAACCTCCCGATCCATGCGATGATGGGTTTGTTTTTCTGAGGGAGTGGTTTATAACTGAATGCATTATGATTAAAACAATTGTTAAATGCAAAAGCAGGCTTTGAAGGGAAAAACTCATTAAATAATGCCCCTATATGAGAAGTCTTTGGATAAAGAAGACCATTACAATATTGGTTCACATAGGGAATCGCTTTTTTTAATTCAGCCCTTGCTGTACTTTTGGGTCCAAGGCCCTGTATTTCAAGGATAATCTTCCCTTTAAAGCCTAATCTCCTGAATCTCTCCATTCCAGAATAGTCTGAGGTAATGATGATGGCATCATATCTCCCATTTTTCAAGATCTGCTGTATTTCATAATCCTGATTGGTTATATAAACATTTGTATCCTCATGATTGAGCAGGTTCCTCCTTTTACTATAGTAAAGAAACTCGCACGCGATCCCAGCAGGTCTTAATGCAGCCGCCCGTTCTCTATTAAGTGTTTCTACACCGCCGCTAGGCACATAAAACACAAATAATATTTTCAAATTCAACCCTCCAATGATGTTTCATACTATTTATATATGATTGTCTATAAGATTTGTAGCGGGCTTAACCACTATTAATTGGATGAATCCCTTAAATTGACTATTTATGATGTCAAAGTGAACATGCTGTACATATTATATGAAGAGTGAATTACAGAGGAATCTGGCATAAGGCAGGTGGAAAATTGAATCCTAAAGTATCAATCATCATTCC
This sequence comes from Rossellomorea oryzaecorticis, assembly GCF_045897515.1. Taxonomy (NCBI): domain Bacteria; kingdom Bacillati; phylum Bacillota; class Bacilli; order Caryophanales; family Bacillaceae; genus Rossellomorea; species Rossellomorea oryzaecorticis. The sequence goes on from NZ_JBJOSA010000002.1 coordinate 351,590, forward strand.
ATTTTATAATTGTGAATTTATAGACCAGTCTATTAGAAGTGTTCTTGAGCAAACGTATAATAATTACGAAATTATAGTAGTAGATGATGGTTCAACGAAACATACCGAAAAAGTCCTCCCATTCATGCAAAGGCTAACATATTTAAAGAAAACGAACGGAGGGACGGCCACGGCGGTGAATTGGGGAATCGACCATTCCAAAGCTGACTATATAGCATGGTTAAGTTCAGACGATATGATGCTTCCGGATAAATTAGATTCTCAAATGAGAGACTTAATCAAGCACGGAGCAGACCTTTCGTTTACTGATTATAATGTCATCGATCAAAATAATAACGTTTTATTGAAAAATGTGAACTTTAAGTTCATGAATGATCAACAAATATACGGGGAAATGTTTGACCGCAATCCAATAAATGGATCGACTGTTCTTGTGAAAAGGTCGGTGTTTGAGGAAATAGGGTATTTTAATCCTGCGTTAAAGTTTACCCAAGACTATGATATGTGGCTTAGGATGGTCGTTAGAAACTACAGGCTCCACTATTTAGACAGGGTTTTAACATTGTATAGGTCTCACCCAAAAACGGGTACATCTAACAATCAACGAAAAATGAAGGAGGAAATATTCAAACTGAGGTCATATTACAGGCGGTATAGAAAATGAAGTTACTGAGGTGAAACTATCATGAAAGAATTATTTTTAGTAGGTGCAGAGCAAAAAGCGGATGTAATGAAGGATTGGGAACAGTTTAAAAAAGGTGTAATATTAAAGTTCAATCTTCAAACTAAAACCTCCCAAAAAGTCATTGAATACACATCCCCTAAAGATGTTTGTGCAGATCACGAGGCATCCATTTCATTCACTGCCGCAACATTAAAAGGAAATAGACTATATGTGGGAACCACAACAGAAGTCTTGGTCTATGATGTTTCGAATTTCACCCCCATTCAGTATATGTCTCTCCCATTCATGAATGATATACACCATGTCAGTCCAATGAAAAATGGAAATTTACTGGTAGCAAATACAGGATTGGATATGGTGGTGGAATTGAATGTATCGGGCCGTGTTGAAAGATTGTGGAATGTATTGGGGAGGGCGCCGTGGCACCGGTTTGATCCTGAAGTTGATTATCGGAAAGTGGCAACGACAAAGCCTCATCATTCCCATCCCAATTATGTGTTTGAAATAGAAAATGATATTTGGGTGACAAGATGTTTACAGAAGGATGCTGTCTGTCTTACATCCCCAGAAAAACATATAGATATTGGGAGGCAGCTTGTCCATGATGGAATAGCGTATAAAAACCATATTTATTTTACACAGGTTGACGGAAGAGTCGTTATTGTAAACCGTAATACGCTGAAAGTAGAGCGAATCGTTGACCTGGTCCAAATTAGTGCACACAAAGAGAAAATTGGCTGGTGCAGGGGAATAAAACCATTATCTGAAGACATTATTCTCGTGGGGTTTACGAGAATAAGACCGTCTAGTAAACGGAACCAGGATGGGAATATCGAATATAAAGGAGACTTTGGTGTTCTGCCAACCAGATTGGCGTGCTTCAATATTAAGAAAAATATATTGTTGTGGGAAAAAAACCTGGAAGATGCAGGAATGAATGCTATTTACTCCATAAATTAAAGTTCCTGTAAAGGGAGGGTGAAAAATGCTGCCGAGAAAAAATTATTTCTCAAATATGAATAATAGGGTTTCAATCCCGATAAAAGAAGCCCCGCTTCCTCAAAATCGGAAAAGGAAGAAGGCTCAACTTCTTATACCAGATCCAAGAGTAAAAGATTTGCTTGAGACGTTTTTAAATAGGGGGGAGAAGTTTTGAAAATATTGTTAGCAACCGTTTTTCCCCTGCCTGGTGGCGGGATTTGGACTTTTGTTTCTAATCTGAAACAAAGCCTGAATGCTTATGGACATCATGTAGATATCCTCAGCTGTACGAAGCATAATTCTCAAGTCGAACTTTTGGGGACAGGTAAGGTAATCGATTTTATACATGATCGCAAATCAATCAGCGACCATTTGTTGAGGAACTGCCCGGGATTGGAAAAGAATGCAGGGGTATATCATGCAGAGATGAATCGTTACCTGTTTGAGCAGGCCATTACGAAATTAGACCTGGAATATTATGATATCATTCATGCTCAGGATGTTATAGCAGCGACGGCATTAAGCAGAGTCAAGCCTCCACACACCCCTCTTGTCACCAGCGTTCACGGTTATCTCTCGGGAGCTATATTCCATCAGATGAAATCAACAAATGCGAGATTGGACGATAATCAGATTTGGAACACGTTTCTGGTTAATTATTATAAAAAAATTGAACAGATTGGATATGTGGCCAGTGACTATATCCATACTTCGAGTATGTGGATGAGAAAAATAATTGAAAATGATTTCCGCATAAATCCATCTAAAATAGTCACCTTTAACTACGGAATGGATATTGCCGGCTTCGGTCCAATAAAAGATAAGAGTATGAGAACGAATAAACGCATCATCCTCTCTGTGAGCCGCCTGGTTTACCTCAAAGGGCTGGAACATCTGATTCACGCCTTGTCCCTGTTAGAGAAGGACGATGATTCTTGGGAATGCTGGATCTTTGGTGAAGGAGAAATGGAAAATCATCTAAAAAATATGGTGAGGAATTTTGAATTGGGGGAAAAGGTGATCTTTTGGGGTACTACGAAGAATTTAAAAAATATCCTGCAGCGGGCCGAAATGCTCGTGCTTCCAAGTTTACAAGAAAACCAGCCTTTCGCAGTAATAGAAGCGCAGCTGCTTGGGGTTCCGGTCATTGTCAGTAATGCAGGCGGCCTCCCTGAAATGGTTGAAAACGGCAAAGGTGGATTTGTTGTAGATAAGGGAAACAGCCATGCTTTATATAACAAAATAAACCTTTTGTTAAATGATAAGTCCCTGAGAGATCAAATGAGTCACCTTTCTCTGAATCATGCAAGAAATAAGTGGAACCTAAATAAAACTAGAAAAAACACACTTGAGCTATATACCAGTTCCCTCATGAAAAAGAAGGGGTCAAAATAGCTCCAGGAATATTGTAAGGAGGTGAGTAAATTAAAATGAAGAGGTACGCAATAGAAAAATTAAAAAAACATCACAGGAGTCCATTATTCGATAAAAGCCTTCCAGTCGCTTTCTTGTGGTCTCCAAAAGCAGGATGTACGGTCTTGACAAAATGGTTCTTTTATCAAATCGGACATTTGGAAAAAGCAATGAAGATAAATCCTTCCGTCCACGTCTATAAAGGAATGTTCACCAAAAAATATAAATCGTACAAAGAAATCGAGTCTGGTGGTGCAAAAATATATAAATTAGTCAGAAATCCCTACAAAAGGGCAGTTAGCAGTTATTTCACAATCGCAAATTATTGTTATTCAAAAGGAATACCCAATCTTCCGATGGAAAAAGACAAACAAAGAATTACATCGATGTTCTATCCGCTAACCTCATATAAAGGAATTTCATTCAAGCAGTTCCTCTATTATTTGGACGGACGAGGTGCAGACTATACGCTTGTTGACGGACACATTTCGAAGCAGTATTGTCCGGAAGAAGACTATCTGTCACCGAAAATTATTAAATTGGAAAATTTCAATAAAGAAATCAATCGATTACAAGTAAAATACAATTTGAAGCAAACACCAGCTAACGTCTTATCCACTCCCCATTCATATACCAAAAAAATGAGGCAGCAAGCTGATTTTACCCCGGATACAATTATTACTCCCTCTCAATTTGTAAACGGTTCACTTCCTGAATATAAGGAATTATTTGACCATGAAACCATTCAACTTTGCAATCACATCTTTCATGATGATTTTTCACATTACAATTACTTGAAAAAACATTGATCCTGCATGTGCAGGATGCAAAGGAAGCGAGGTGAAAAGAACATGAATGGAGAAGCATCTATGACCATTTTCCTTCATATACCGAAAACTGGCGGAACAACTTTAAATCGTATTTTTCAAAGACAGTTTATAAATGGAGAACTTTTCGATCATAACACTTTGAATGGGAAGGCAAGGCGTATCGGGACATTGAATACAATCGAAAAGAAAAAAATTAAAGCAGTTGCCGGGCACTATAAGTATGGTGTTCATCAATTTTTTTCAACTCCTCACAATTATTTTACAATGGTACGAAATCCGGTAGAAAGAGTGATATCTTCTTACTATTTTTTACTGGAATTCAAAGGGGATGAATCTGTTAATGGAATGAGTTTAGAGCAATTTGTCAGAGATGATCCGAAAGCAAGCAATCTTCAAACGAAGTTGATTTGCGGAAATATGGATTCCCCCGATCTGAAGGCTGCGATTAAAAATGTAAAGGACTTTAAGATGGTCGGTATCACGGAGAGATTTGATGAATCACTTTACTTTCTTCAAAAGGAATATGGTTGGCGAAACATTCACTATACCAAAGAAAACATAACTAAAAAACGTCTTGCAAGAAAAGAAGTACCCGATGCCATTATTAAACAGATAAAAATAAACAATGCTCTCGATTTTGAGCTTTACCGTACAGCTGATGCGTGGATGAATCAACGGATTTCATTGCTTTCAAATAGTGAAAAGAATAAGTTAACTGCATTCAAACAACGCATTAATTAATAGGGTTCATCCCTCTGGGGCAGGAATTCAATTCTTTATGCCAGTTAATAGGACCCGGAAGAAAAGGAGAGGTGATCATGAAAATCGTTACCGTACTTGGAACCAGGCCTGAGATAATCAGGTTAAGTATAATTATGAAAAAACTCGACCAGCTTGCTGATAAGCATGTCATTGTCCATACGGGGCAAAACTTCACGCATTCATTGAATGGCGTTTTTTTCAAAGAACTTGGCATTAGAGAACCGGATTATATCCTTTCAAACAATCAGCAGTCCCTGGGAGAACAATTATCTTCGCTTTTTCGAGAACTTGAAAAGATTCTGATAAAAGAGAAACCTGACAAAGTGTTGGTCCTTGGTGATACTAATAGCGGCTTGAGTGCAGTGCTTGCAGAAAGACTGATGATACCAGTCGTTCATATGGAGGCAGGAAACAGGTGTTTCGACTTGAATGTTCCCGAAGAAAAGAATAGAAAAATAATTGATGCCGTGTCTTCCTTCAATCTCGTTTACACACCATACAGCAAAAACAATCTTCTAAAAGAAGGAATGACACCCAGTAAAATTATTATTACGGGCAATCCGATTTATGAAGTTTTATTGAATTATGAACAGCAAATAGAAGCCAGTTCAATATTGGGCAAACTTAATCTCGTTGAAAAAGATTACTTTCTTGCAACGATCCACAGGGCAGAAAACGTAGACAACCCTTCTCATCTTACACATATTATGACCGCATTGAACAATATAGCCCTACAATACAATAAAAGAATAATCTTCAGCACCCATCCCCGTACAAGATCCAGGATTTCAGGCTCCATTAAACTAAATCCATTAATCGAATTGCATGAACCATTTGGTTTCTTTGATTTTATTGCACTTGAAAAAAATGCCCGCTGTGTTTTAACAGACAGTGGAACAGTTCAGGAGGAATGCTGTATATTCCATGTTCCTGCCGTCACAGTCAGAAAGACGACCGAGAGGCCGGAAACCATCGATTGCGGCAGCAATTTGATATCCGGCCTGGATGTCAAGGCAATTCAAACAGGAGTAAAAGTCATGTGTTCCAAACCGGCCGACTGGGTGTGTCCGGCTGAATATCTTGATAAAAATGTATCAGATAAAGTGATTAATATTCTCTTAGGGGGTTCTGAAATTGTTTACTAACAAAACGATTCTAGTTACAGGCGGGACAGGTTCATGGGGAAACGAACTGGTATCTCAGCTGCTTGAAAAAAAACCAAAAGAAATTCGTATTTACTCTAGAAATGAAACCAGCCAGGTGCTGATGAAACAAAAATTTGAGAATGATCCCAGGCTCACATTTGTTATTGGAGATGTGAGGGATAAAGAAGCGGTGATGGAAGCTTGTGAAAATGTCCATTATGTATTTCATCTCGCTGCGTTAAAACATGTTCCGGTTTGTGAGTTCCAGCCACTGGAAGCATTAAAAACGAATGTGAACGGCACGCAGAATGTCATTGAAGCTGCCATTGAGAATGAAGTTGAAAAGGTGATAAATATTTCCACTGATAAGGCGGCTAACCCATCCAATTTTTATGGGTTTACAAAGGCGATGGGTGAAAAGCTTATTATCAATGCCAACGTACTGACCGATAAAACAAAATTTGTTTGTGTCCGCGGGGGGAATGTACTTGGGACAAACGGAAGCGTTATTCATGTATTCAAGCATGGAATAATGAATAAAGGGAAGATCGGAATAACTGATAAGAAAATGACGAGATTCTTTTTAACAATAAAGGATGCCATCAAATTATTATTTAAAGCAACATATGAGAGTCATGGCGGTGAGATATTCGTTATGAAAATGCCGACCTGTAAAATTCTCGACCTTGCCCAAGTCCTGATAGATGTCTATTCTCCAGATAAAGAAGTGATTGTAGAGGAAGCGGGCATACGTCCGGGAGAAAAACTTCACGAGCTACTATTGACAGAATTCGAGAGTCATAACACCATCGTTTATGATAATGAATACTTCGTCATTCTTCCCACTATCCCTATCCAAGGCCTCGCAGAGTATTATAAAGATCACCCAAAGGTGGACCTTGACACCTATTCTTCCAGCGATAACATCATAGATTACCACGAAATCAGAAGCATGTTGGAAGAAGGAGGGTTTCTGGATTGAAGATTCTTATTTTAGGAGGGCATGGCATGGCCGGTCATGTTCTTGTCAATCATTTGATGGAAAGGAACCACCACGTAAAGTATACTCTGAGGAAACCTGCTGAAGATGGGATTGGGCTTGATGTTACCGACCTTGATAAGGTAAAGGAGCTGGTGCTTTCAGAACGGCCACAAGTTTTGATAAATGCTGTAGGAATCTTAAACGAGAATGCAGAAAAAAATATACATGAAGCTATTGTGGTGAACAGCCTGCTTCCTCACGTATTGGCAGAAACGCTGGACATTTACGGTGGTAAGCTGATTCATATAAGTACGGATTGTGTATTTTCGGGAGAGAGAGGAAGCTATACAGAGAACGATGAGAAGGATGGGACGAATGCATATTCGAAAACCAAATCACTGGGCGAAGTAGTGAGTGCCCCTCATTTGACAGTGAGGACTTCCATTATAGGACCTGAACTTAAACAAAATGGCATCGGTCTCCTTCACTGGTTTACTAAACAAGAAGGTGAGATAAAAGGGTATGAAAACGTCTTCTGGAACGGGGTCACCACATTGGAACTTGCAAAAGCGATCGACCAGATGATCGCTGAAGATGTATCAGGGCTATACCAATTATGCTCCAAAGAGAAGATATCTAAATACCATCTGCTACTCCTCTTCAAAGAAATCTTCGGCAAAAAAAATGTGAATATCGTTGGAGTAAAAGAACCTGTTCATGACCGGACCCTCATCCACACCAGGAAAGATTACTATTACCCTGTTAAAAGCTACCGCGAGATGCTTCAGGAACTGAGCGATTGGATGAATAAGCCTTGAAGAAAATCCTGATAACAGGAGCTGCCGGATTTGCCGGAATGCATTCGTGCAGGCATTTCCTTGAGAAAGGATATGAAGTGATCGGCATTGTGCGCAGGCCGGCAGCTTCTATAAGCGGGGTAAGCCAGCTCAAGGTTGATTTGACTATAGCCGAAGAAGTGGAAAGAGTTATACAAGACTTTCAACCGGATATGATTCTTCATTTGGCCGCCCAGAATCACACAGGTATTTCATGGGACTTTCCCTTAAATACGATTACCACAAATGTGATTGGAACATTAAATCTTCTTGAAGCATTGAGGAGGCATAATCGAAAGGCTGTCATACTTGTAGCCGGTTCTATTTTGGAATACAATCCATGCAGCGATTCTGTCCCTCAGCACCCGTATGGGCTTTCAAAGTATATGCAGTCCTTGACGGCTGTTTGCTGGAAAGATTTATATGGATTGGATGTCAGGATTGCAAAATCCTCAAACATGATTGGACCTGGACCTTCTAACGGAATATGCTCCATGTTTGCAAAGAAATGCCTGGAAGATAACGAGTCCTTTCATTTTATAAATTTATTGGACAGAAGGGATTTTATAGATGTCAGAGATGTAGTGAGTGCTTATGAAATGATATTAGTTGATGGAGTCAAGGATCAAACATATGTAATTGCTTCTGGTAAGTACAAAACACTGCTGGAAGCAGCAAAGACAATCAAGACGATTATCGGATCAAATGTTACTATTACTGCTGATCAATTCAGCAGAATCCAAACAACGCGTCTGGATATTACGAACATACAAAACCTTGGCTGGCGTCAGACTATCCCCTTCGAAACTAGTATAAAGGACATCATCCAGTATTTAAATGGAAACTAAAAACATCTCCATACAAAATAGAATTTGCATTGAGATGTCTCGTCAAATTAGAAATAGATACTGAATTTCCTGAATAAGTCATCGACCTGCCGCTGCCGCCTTCGACTGTAACGCGCCCTTTTTTCAAGTACTCCATCAGCGAGTACTTTTTTTTCGATTTTAGAATGTGATCCGTGAATGACAAGGGATTTGGCTTTTCTTATTCTGGCTTCGTCAAAATGAAGATAAGCCATTCTGATGAGATTATAGTATATGCCTTCATAATTCACCTTATATGGGTGGGCGGCCCTGAAAAGATGAAGGACCGTTACGTTAGGTTCGCAGTGGCATCTGTATCCGAACAACCAAAATTTTATAGACAACTCTACATCTTCGAACCCCCAGGATGAAAAGCCATCTTCAAAGCCTCCGATATCTTCGAATGCCTTCCTTGAAGTTACGATACATGCGCCTGGGAGGATGGCAGTTTCAAATAAGGCTTTACGTTTCTGGTTCCATTTTATCTTTAAGGAAGGTGTTAAAGATTGACCGTAACCGATAACTTTTGGGTCATCTATAGATCCGATCGCAGGACAGACAGCATCCGAATAACCGGAGGTCAAAAAAAACACCAGTCGGTCGAGCCAGAAGTCTTCAAACGTCATGTGAGCATCACAGAAAGCCAAATAAGGATGCTTTGATCTTGAGGCACCAACGTTCCTGGCTTTTGCGGGTCCCAGCCCTTGTGTACTGATATATTTGACTCTTAGTTTATTCTGATAAGTGGAAAGAAAATCACAACAACCATCAGTTGAGCCGTCATCCACCAAGATTGCTTCCAGATCAAGGTTGGTCTGAACGGAAAACAATGAATCAAGCGTCATCTTTACATTCTTGCCTTCATTGCGTATCGGGAATATCACCGATACTTTTGGCTGGTGTTTTACCATGGTCTTCGCCCCTTTTGTATGCATAGAGTGCTCCTTCCAGCATATGCAAAAATGCTTTACAGCGTGATGCTGCCACCTTTTCTGCAATCCGCATATCTAGATTGAGCATATGAACCACGGGTTTGTAAGTACTTCTTTATTATAAATGAGAGGGGCTGAAGTCTGATATTGAAAAACCAGGCAGCCTGCTTCCTCTGCTATGCACTGTCCGGCCCCGGTATCCCATTCCATCGTTGGAGCAAGTCGGGGATAATAGTGGGCAGAACCTTCAGCAACAAGACAAAATTTCAAAGAACTTCCAATTGAAATAAATTGCAGATCTCCTTCTTTCTTTTCCAGCTCTTTTAGATAAGCTCTTGTATCTTTAGACATATGGGAGCGGCTGACAACCACTTTTTTTTGACTTCCCAACCGATCAGCATATAGCCGTACCGGATCACTGATGCATTTACTTGCTGCCGACTGTTTATATGCCCCATCTTTTTCTTTTCCGAAATAAAGCAGATCCAATGCGGGGGCATAAATGACACCAAGAACAGGTTTTCCGTTTCGTATCAGGGCGATGTTTACAGTAAATTCATCATTCCTTTTAATGAATTCCTTTGTTCCATCCAACGGATCGATCAGCCAGAACAACTCCCAGGAAGCCCTCTCTTGTATAGGTATTGCTGAACCTTCTTCACTAAGAACAGGTATATGAGGCCACCTCTTATTCAGTTCATTTTGAATCAGCTCATGCGAAAGGTGATCTGCGGTTGTCAATGGTGATTCATCATCCTTGTAATCTATCTGGAAATCCTTCTTGTAAACAGTCATTATTTGTTTCCCGGCCAATACAGCTATTTCTTTCACTTTATCCAGCATTTTTTCACCTCTTCAAATGAATTTAATAAAAGTAAATAAATGTAGAATCCTCAAATACGAGGAATCTACATTTACATTACATATAGTGATGCTCTTTTAGATAGCTAATGATTTTCAGGACAGATTCATTGATTGTCATTACTTCTGTATTAATGATCAGTTCAGGTTCAACAGGCATTTCATAAGGAGAATCTATCCCCGTAAACCCATTAATCTTACCAGCCCTTGCTTTTTTATAAAGACCTTTTGGGTCCCTGTTTTCACATTCTTCAACACTGGCATGAACGTATATTTCAATGAATTCTCCCTCTTCCATCAAGGATCTGACGAACTCCCTGTCCTTTTTGTAGGGGGAAATAAAGGCTGTCAGCGTCATTAGTCCAGCTTCTACCATCAATTTTGATACTTCTCCGATCCTCCTGATATTTTCGTTTCGGTCTTTCTCTGCAAAACCCAGGTCACTGTTCAAGCCGTGACGAATATTATCACCATCAAGCCGAAACGTTTTAATCCCCATTTCGTATAATGATTTTTCAAGTTCTACTGATAGGGTTGATTTGCCGGAACCGGATAATCCGGTGAACCAAAGGATCGCACTCTTATGCCGATTCATATTTTGTCTGTGCAGTTTAGTCACTTTTCCTTCATGCCAGACGATATTTTTTTCACTCACCATTTCACCTCCTTACTCGTTTACATCCAGAAGAAATAGATGAGTATTGAAGTAGTAATCATTGTCAGAAAGCTTAAGGGGAGCCCCGCTTTTAAGAAGTCAATGAATCTGTAACCACCGGGGCCATAAACGATAAGGTTAGTCTGGTATCCGATCGGGGTTGCAAAGCTTGCCGAGGCAGCAATTGCTACAGCAACCGCCAATGCTGAAGGAGAAACACTCATAGTTGTTGCAACTTCCATCACAATGGGGAACATCAAGACAGCGGCGGCACTGTTCGTCATCATCTCTGTAAAAATATTCGTAAGCAGGTACACACATATAATGATCGCTAACACACCGATTGGAGCGGTGGATTTGATAAGAAGATCAGCTATGAAGGATGCTACTCCCGAATTGGTCAATGCATAACCGATCCCAAACGAACATGCAATGATAAGCAGTACGTCCCATTGAATGAAGTCTTTTATTTCCTTGGGGTTGACCATTTTAAAGAGTGTAAGGATGACAGCTGTAACAGCCATTGCAGACACCATTGGAAAAATGCCTAATGTGACCAGTGAAATCATCAATCCCAGCAGTATTACGGCATACAAGCCTGTTCGTCCGTCATTTAGTGAATATATGATTCTTGAGTGTTCAGATGTAAAATAGAAGTCATTTGAATCTGTTCTTTTGCTGAAGTCCTGTCCGGCTACCAATAATAAAATATCCCCAGGCTTTAAAATAGTATCGCCTATTTTCGTTTTCAACCGATGATTCTGTCTGTGAACGGCAATGACCGCTGCATCATACCTGCTCCGGAAATTGGTTTCCTTGATTTTTTTATGAAGGAGGGGAGAATGATGCGAAATTACAACTTCCACTAGCTTATGTTTCTTCGGAAAATCTTCTCCTATGGAACTCTGGAGTTCCAACCCTCTATTTTGCTGAAGATCCGCGAAAGTTGTAATGTCTCCTGTAAAAATCAAACGATCGCCTTCCAAAAGGGTAGAACTATTTGATACCGGGGCAATTGGTTCACCGTTTCTTATGATGCTTACAAGGAAAAGACCTTTTAAATTCCTCAATTTGGCTTCCCTGATTGTTTTTTGGAGATGTGGAAAATCTTTAGTGATCATCGCTTCGCCTGTAAATTCTCTAAGGGAGTTCACTTCCTTCAAGGATTTTGGCATACTGTCCGGCAATAGGTAGGGCGCTAAAAAAATTAGATAAAACAAGCCAATTACTGTGATGGGGATTCCGACCTTGGCAAGCTCAAAAAACGCAAATCCTTTTTGGCCATTCTCGAGAAGAAGTCCATGTACGACTAGGTTGGTGGATGTGCCGATAAGGGTAATCATCCCTCCCAGAATAGTTGCATAAGATAAAGGAATAAGGAATTTGGAAGGTGACAGGTTATGATCTTCACACCATTTTTTAATGATTGGAGTAAAAGCAATGACAATCGGTGTATTGTTGATAAACGCTGACAGAAGGGATATAGGGGGGAGGAGCCGAATCAATGCTTTTTTAGTAGAGAATGAACGCTTTAACAGGCTTTGGAAAAGCTTATCGACAATACCGCTTTTTTGGATTGTTCCAGCTATGATAAACAGTAGGCCAATTGTAAGCATTCCTTCATTTGAGAATCCACTAACCGCTTCCTTAACTGAAATGATTCCGGACATTACGAATACCATAAGAGTCGAAGGGATGATGATTTCTGGTTTTGCGATTTCCAGTGTCAACAAGGACATCATTAATAACAGAACAGCACCTGTAAAATAAAATTCAAACATGTTGATAACTCCCTCTGTTTACCCTTATGAATTGCCTTTTTTCATTTCCTTCATCATCACTTCGATCACTTCCGGTCTTGAGAATTCTTTCGGAGGTACTTGACCATCTTTTAACATGGATCGAACCTTTGTACCACTCAGATGAATGTGCATATCCTTTCCGTGTGGACAAGTTTTAGAAGTAGCCATAGAAGAACACTTAATACAAAAGAAAGCATGTTCAAACTTCAGTATCTCTATCTCAAGATCTTCTTTTAAAAATTGATCAAAGATTTTTTGTGCATCATAGGTTCCATAGTAATTACCGACTCCGGCATGGTCCCTGCCTACTATGAAGTGGGTGCACCCGAAGTTTTTCCTAACTATGCTGTGAAAAACGGCTTCCCGTGGACCTGCATATCTCATGGCAGCCGGGAAAACAGATAAAAGGACCCTTTCAGATGGATAGTAATTCTCCATCAGGACTTTATAACTTTTCATCCTGATATCTGCAGGTACATCGTCCGCTTTTGTATTTCCGACAAGGGGGTGGATAAGCAGGCCGTCTACGTTTTCAAGTGCAGTTTTCTGAAGGTATTCATGAGCGCGGTGAATAGGGTTTCGTGTTTGAAACGCTGCGATTGTCTTCCATCCCAGTGATTGAAAGGTCTTTCTTAATTGCTGAGGGGTTTGAAAATCACTGGTGAAAATATCTTCAGGCTTGTTTAGCAATGTCACTGGTCCTGCCAAATAATAGTCCTCTTTTTCAAATACTTTTTTAACACCCGGGTGATTGGGGTCGGTTGTTTTATACACAAATAATGCTTCTGCTTTTTTACTGTATTCATAGATTTCCTCAATTTCCATGACCCCATAGATGACATCGTTTTCTCCTTTTAATGAGATTGCTTGTCCAATGGATAACTGATCTTTTATATCCTTTGAAACAGATAAGGTAATAGGCAGACTCCATATTTCCCCGCTGCTCAGCCGCATCTCTTTCAACACCTGCAAATAATCTTTCTGATTCATGAACCCTTTAAGTGGACTGAAAGCACCGATGGAAATCAGTACAAGGTCAGAAATGCTCCATGAATCAAGATTAATAGGAAAAAAGGACTGTGCTTTGTCCAATAACTTTGTTCTTTCCTCTCCTTCTGCCACCGAGTCAATGAGAGTGCCTCCATGTGGAGTAATCATAAAAGCGTTTCTCCTTTCTTTATTGTTGATAAATTTACTCTCTATTATTTTATGTGAGTAAGAATATTCGGAGAGGGCACTTTTAAAAAATAAACAAAGGCCTAGATTTTCATAAATACGAAGGTAGAATCATACAAATGGAAAGATGTAAATTTTATAAAAAAAGGGTGATTCGCTTGAATTTGAAATTAATTCTTAATGGTGAAGAATGGGGAGAGGTCCCCCACGAATCAATCCCGTCACTTCAATTGTTATGTGCAGAGAATGATCTGCAGTTCAATTTATACGAAAACAATCAGAGCATTGAGATTTGGAGTTATTTAAAAGGGAAAAAAGTATGGTTGTCTGTCAAAAGTGATAAGCAGGTAAAAGCATCTGAATTGGAAGAAAAATTAAAATCGTTTTTGGCCCCTTATGGGATTCAACTGGCTGCAGCTGAACAAGTCACGGAATTCAATGATGATGATTTATACATGGAAGTTTCACTTGCAAGTAAAGAAACGGGAAAGTCATCTCTTTATATCGGGTTAAACAGCAGACTTAACTCAATCGATTTTTCGAAAATACTCCATTTATACAGGAAGTCCATCGATTTCAGAGGATATAAATTGATTTCAAACAACTATCGCTGCCCGCATCTTAAATGCATCGTCGAGTATAAAAAACACAGTGATGAACTGATGACACAATTGGAATATTTACTGACTAACTGTGTGTTAAAATCTTTTATACAAAGCAGAAAAGCAAATATCTTTGATTTGAACCTTCATAAACTAGTATCTCTGAAAAACAGTCTCATCCCCTTGACAATTCAAGAGCCGAAAAGCAAAAAGACAGATAAAGATGTGAAAATTATCAGCCAGGATGAATACGAACAGGCTAAACTAAGGAAAAGAAACAAAATTACTTCAAGGGAATCGAAAGCAGAAGTATTCTTCGACTACAACCTCATCCCCAACCGCAAAACAGAAAAATACACCATCAAAGCAGATTTCATCATCAAAAACACAGGAAACGCTGTCCTAAATAATCCAAAGATTTGCTTCAGGGTTGATCCGCCTGAAAAAATTGAAATAGGGGGACAGATTCTGCCGCCCGAGATGAGTGAAATTTTTTCCGTTCAGGGGGAAATGGGAGCGGAAGGGTGGAAGTACAGCGGAAAAGATTGGCTGGAGAAAGCATATTCCACCGGAGAATACTGGATAGAACCTATTCAGGGTATGGAGCTTCATCCAGGGGAAACAACAGGCATCGAGGGAATTCAGTTCACGGTTGATAACTTAGGTGAGCAGGAAACATCAATCATCCTGGGATTTGTCTATTTTGAAGAAGAGAATCTGCAAATAAGTTCGAATAATAAAATCATGATTACCTTTTAATGAAAAAGGACGTATTGAGAATGGAGCCATTCAATACGTCCTTTTTTTAATTATTTTTTGATTGCGTGTTTTCATGTTCATAAGCATACTCAACTGGGATATTATGGATGATTTGAGACTGGCTTCTTTTTTGTTTATCAATCATACGCTTCATTTCGAATAGATGACGGGTCAGCTTTTCATTGGTTTCTCTGAGGGAATCGATTTCTCCTAAAAAGTGACTGAATGTCTCTTCAACATCCTTGAATTTCGAATTTATCATTTTGTTCTGTTTTAACATACGAGAAGCATGAACGGTTTCGAGTTGTTCCATTTTTTCTTCCTGCTCATTTGCCCGTTTATCGATGTCGGCAAATTGGGATGAGAGCCACCATTCATTTTCTTCAATCGTCTTCTCATATTGCTGGAAGATTTCCTTGACAAATTGCATATTTTGTTTCTCTGCGGATATAAGCTGTTCTTTGGATGATTCTAATGCAGCAAGTGTATGACTGCGTTCGGCTGTAAGCTTCTCCAGTTCCTCAGTTTGCGAGATCAAATTAAACAGGATTTCTTTTTTTGTTTCCTCCGAATGGCTTAATGCTTTATTCAGATCCTTTATGTGATCTTTTTGGCTCTTAATTTGTGCTTTCATCGCATCGGATTTGCTTACTAGGTTTTTATTATCATTCAAAAGCTGTTCGTTATGTGAAGACAGCTTATGATTGAGATCTTCAACCCTGGTCAAGGATGCTGAAAGGTTTTTTTGACTCAATTCATATTGAAGGAGCTCTTTACCCAATTTATTCAGTGCTTCTCCCTGCTCATCGATTATGGCTTCTTTTTTGCGCAGAAGCATGTGCAGCTCCAGGATCTCTTCTTCCAATCTTTCTTTGGCTTCTTGAAATCTGCTTCGATCACGGATCAGTTCATGTTCTGTCGTTTTATGTGTATTTATTTGAGAGTATAGTTCCTTAATTTCTTCTTCCTTGTCGTTGAGAATATCTTTATAATGTTTGGCCTCCGCATATGAATAGCTTTCCTTTACCCTTTGAAGGGTCTTTTTTAATTGTTGAATTTCAGATTGAAGGTATAGGGTTTCCTGTTTCTCGATGTTGTACATGGGAGGCGTTACTCTTTCTTCTATTTCAATCTCCTCCTTGGGTATTTGTCTTACTTTACGTTATGCGTTTAATTTGCTTGCAGTTCCTAAACTGGAGCCCATTTTTAAAATTGGGTCTCACCAGAGGCCCGGCTTGCTGCTCCTGCAATTTTGATTCGGAAAATTAGTTGAGAACAAATTTCGACAGTTGGTGCTCTCTATTGTGAAAGCCCCTAAAAACCTTTATACTGTTATAATGTGAAAGTATATTTGTATGCTTTACTAATACGGATTTTATAATAGAAGAAACCGGTCTATTTTCGTTTGTTATAGAGTTAGAAAGGGGAGTTTTTCATGAACGAAGAGCAACGCAAACACGGGCAGCAGGCGAAGTCAGATATTCCAACGGACCAAAAATCCGAAAAGGATTACAGTAAGTACTTCCAAAGTGTCTACATTCCGCCATCATTGAAAGATGCGAAAAAACGCGGAAAAGAAGAAGTGAAATATCATAATGATTTTGCCATTGATGATCAGTATAGAGGATTGGGCGAAGGCAAGAAGTTCTACATCCGTACTTATGGCTGCCAGATGAATGAACATGACACAGAAGTCATGGCAGGGATTTTCATGGCCCTCGGCTATGAAGCGACATACACGACAGAAGATGCAGATGTCATCCTTTTGAATACATGTGCAATCCGGGAGAATGCTGAGAACAAGGTGTTCGGGGAACTCGGACATTTAAAGCACTTAAAGCGGGAAAAGCCTGACCTTTTGATCGGGGTTTGCGGCTGTATGTCCCAAGAAGAAGCGGTAGTAAATAAAATTTTGAAGACATATCAACAAGTGGATATGATTTTCGGGACCCACAATATCCACCGTCTTCCACAGATCTTATCAGATGCATACATGTCTAAAGCCATGGTCGTAGAGGTCTGGTCCAAAGAAGGGGATGTTATCGAAAACCTTCCCAAGGTCCGCCGCGGCAACATCAAAGCGTGGGTGAACATTATGTACGGGTGCGATAAATTCTGTACATACTGTATCGTTCCTTATACGCGCGGAAAAGAACGGAGCAGACGTCCAGAAGAAATCATTGCCGAAGTTCGGCACCTGGCAGCACAGGGTTACCAGGAGATCACACTTCTTGGTCAGAATGTAAATGCGTACGGTAAAGATATCGAAGACCTTGATCATTATGGACTGGGTGACTTGATGGATGAACTGCGTAAGATCGATATCCCGCGCATCCGTTTCACAACCAGCCACCCGAGGGATTTTGATGATCATTTGATTGAAATCCTTGCTAAGAAAGGGAACCTGGTGGAACATATACACTTGCCGGTTCAATCAGGCTCGACACCTGTCCTGAAAATTATGGCACGTAAGTACAATCGTGAGCAGTTCCTTGAACTGGTCAGGAAAATTAAATTGGCCATGCCTGATGTTGCATTGACAACAGACATCATTGTCGGTTACCCGAATGAAACGGAAGAGCAATTTGAAGAAACACTTTCACTTTACAGGGAAGTGGAATTCGAAGCGGCTTACACATATATTTACTCTCCTCGTGAAGGTACGCCGGCAGCCAAGATGAAAGACAATGTACCGATGGATGTCAAGAAAGACAGGTTAAGAAGACTGAATGCAGTCGTCCAGGAATATTCGGCAAAAGCACTGAAGAAATATGAGGGTACAACGGTTGAAGTCCTGGTTGATGGGGAAAGCAAGAAAAACCCCGATATACTAGCAGGATATACAAGAAGAAACAAGCTGGTGAACTTTAAAGCACCGAAAACAGCAATCGGAAAGATTGTAAAAGTTAAAATCACAGATACAAAGTCCTGGTCATTAGATGGTGAAATGGTAGAGGTTGGCCAGATAGGTTCAGAATTTCAAGAAGCGGCAGAGGTGAAGTAAGATGGCAAAATACACAAAAGACGATATCATGAAAAGAGCAGAAGAGCTGGCGGAAATGATCGCTGAAACAGAAGAAGTGGATTTCTTCAAGCGTGCTGAATCACAGATCCATGAAAATCAAAAAGTTCGTGAAATGATCGCAAGCATCAAAAGTCTGCAAAAGCAAGCTGTAAACTTCCAACACTACGGTAAAATAGAAGCATTGAAAATGGTGGAAGCAAAAATCGAAAACCTTGAAAAAGAAATCGATGAGATTCCAGTCGTGCAGCAATTCAAGGAATCGCAGACAGACGTCAATGATCTGCTTCAAATCGTGGCTTCCGTTATTTCCAACAACGTAACGGATCACATTATCGAATCAACAGGCGGAGACATTCTCCGCGGTGAAACCGGCTCCCAGGTTAAAAATTCAACTCCCGGAAGCTGCTCATAAACATTAAGGAAATATAATTGTATATTAAACAAGAACAATGCCATGAAGAGAATTCTCTTCATGGCATTGGTCTTTCTTAATAAAAAGGACTTTCTAGCGGTAAATTGGAGTGCAGGACGAAACCTCCCGACATTAAAGCGGAAGGGCTTAGAGGCGTGTGGCTTAAGGCAAATGGACCTGGAAAGCCCTCATTGCCTTCTTGGTCGGTTTGGCTTATGACATGTGCCTCTAACCCATGCAGCTAGACAAAAGAAAAGCGGAGGCGGCTTGCTCAGCCCCGACAAGCATAAGATGAATGGGCCGGAAAGGCGTTTTTTGCCTTTTTGGTCCATTTAGCTTATGACCTCGAGGGGCTAGCCGCCGGAGCTGGACAGGATCTGTCGCGAGAATGTGACGAGGAGGCTCACGGGCTACCCGCCGGAGCTGGACAGGATCTGTCGCGAGAATGTGACGAGGAGGCTCACGGGCTACCCGCCGAAAGCTAAGTCTTGCACTGAAATCAGTAGCGGTGTTAAAAAGTTGGTTTAAGTAACATAGGCGACATTATTATTGCCCCTATACCTTTTAGGGAACATTCAATAGGTATTCGCATACAATACATTATCTCGCAACAATCCCATTATGCAATAAAATTTTCTCGCACAAACACCTAGACAGTCGCATAAGATGAATTGAAAATGAATGAGGAGGTTCGCTCGAATGGCAGAATATAGAGAGATTATTACAAAAGCGGTCGTAGCGAAGGGACGTAAATTCACACAATCCCATCATACGATTAGCCCGCCGCATAATCCATCGAGCATTTTAGGCTGCTGGATCATCAATCACAAGTATGAAGCACACAAAGTAGGCAAGAAGGTGGAAATACACGGTTCATTTGAAGTAAACGTATGGTACTCTCACAGTGACAATACGAAAACATCCGTAGTAACTGAAAGAGTCGATTACTGTGATGAAATCAAACTCAAATACCGTGATCCGGATGTCCTCGATGATATCGAAGTTTGTGCGCGCGTACTTCAACAGCCGAATTGCTGCGAAGCGGTGATTTCACCAAACGGTAATAAAATCATTGTTCATGTTGAACGGGAGATCCTGGTAGAAGTTATCGGGGAAACCAAGGTCTGTGTGCTTGTTAATCCTGAAGGCTGCGATGATGATGACTGGGATTGCGATCTAGATGATGAAGAATTCGAAGAGCTAGACCCAGACTTCTTAGAGGGAGTAGAAGAATAGCATGTGCTAGGAAGACGGCCTCTTCCTAGTTTTTCTTCTGCAATACTCAATAAAGAGATGGCTCATTTCCAAACTTTTAACCATACATGAAGGAATAATGATGAATATCTTACAAGAGCGTCTCATGGATGCTCTTTTTTATTTTTTTAAAAGGCTGTTTTCTAAAAGTTTGTTGCTTTTCGTACATTGGTCAGTAGTTGGGATGCAGCTTGTGAACGTGCTCTTTTCGAACTCAAGCTTAAACAAAAAACAGGCGTACAACTCGAAAATACCCAAGTTCCGGTATTTTCTTGCGTGTAAAGCAACAAAGTATGCGAAAAGAGCTTTATAAAACTAAAAGGCAGCTGTTTGCAAGCTGCCAATCTGGTGATTTAAAAAATAAAAAAAAGACTGATCACAGCACAGGTAACAGAGGCAATCAATCCAGTCAGCAATGGTTTAAAACCAAGCTGAGATAAATCTTTCAGCCTGACCCCAAGTCCGACCGCAGCCATCACCATGATGATCATGAACTTCGAAAGTGAATTAAGGGTTTCTTCTACAAATACTGGTATGACTCCAATGGTATGAAGTATCGATACTCCGAGAAAAAGGAAGATGAACCACGGAAAAGCTTTCTTTAATGATACTGCACCAGCAGAAGCCTCGTCCCTTAACATAAATGGGAGGAGAAACATGACAGGGATCAAAAAGAGGGTACGGGCCAGTTTCACAGTAGTGGCAACCTCACCCGAAATATCACCATAACTGTAACCGACAGCTACGGCGGAGGATGTATCATGAACGGCAGTCCCAGCCCATATCCCGAATGCTTGCTGGGATAATCCCAGCAGATGTCCGATAATCGGATAAAAAATGAATGCAATTATATTGAAGAAAACGATAGTGGACAATGCGTATGCTGTTTCATTCTCTTTTGCCCCGATGATTCCCTTTACAGCAGAAATAGCAGTGGCTCCGCAGATGCTCGTTCCTATCCCGATCAATAGACTCAGCCTGGTGTTGATGCCCAGTAACCTGCCCACTGCATAGGTGACACTGATGCCAACGGTGACTGAAATAAAAATGATCCATAATGCCGATTGTCCGATTTTCATAATTTCCAAGAGGCTCAACCCCACTCCAAGGAATACAATGGCCACTTTTAACAGCTTCTTTAACGTGAATTGTATGCCGGGGTCCCACGAGCTTGGAAGATTGATTGCATTCCGCAGAATCATTCCGATGATAATGGCGAATAAAAGGCTTCCGGCCAGTGGAAACCACGAGCCTAATACTTTTGAAATCATACTGATTATTAAAATGAAAACAATCCCGATCGTTTCCTTAGGGAGGAATTTCTTTAATTGTTTATGCACTGTTGCAGCTCCTTCTTTAAAAATCCATTTTCTAAGTATAATATATTATGAGAGTAAAGGGGAACCAAAACCGTAGACTTTTTATGTTACTATAGAAAGATACTCAAAGTTTTTTGTTGAAAGGATTTTATTATGAAAAAGACATTAGTGCTTGCAGAAAAACCTTCTGTGGGCAGAGATATTGCAAGGGTGCTGAATTGCACGAAAAAGGGTAATGGATTTATTGAAGGAAATAAATATATCGTGACCTGGGCACTGGGGCATCTTGTCACACTCGCAGATCCAGAGACTTATGATGACAAATACAAATCATGGAATCTGGAAGATCTGCCTATGATGCCTGCAGCATTGAAACTTGTGGTGATCAAGAAAACCGGAAAGCAGTTCAATGCAGTAAAATCGCAGATGAACCGTCAGGATGTCGGTGAAATTGTCATTGCCACGGATGCGGGACGGGAAGGGGAACTCGTTGCACGCTGGATCATCGAAAAAGCGAGAGTGCAAAAACCTCTTAAACGGCTTTGGATCTCTTCCGTGACGGATAAAGCGATTAAAGAAGGATTCAATAAGCTCAAGGACGCAAAAGGTTATGAAAATTTATATCAGGCTGCCCAGGCAAGGTCAGAAGCAGACTGGTATGTAGGCATGAACGCAACAAGGGCATTGACGACCAAGTATAATGCTCAGCTTTCCTGCGGGCGGGTGCAGACCCCCACATTGAGTATAATCGAACAGAGGGAAGAGGAAATCAAGAAGTTCAATCCTAAGACGTATTACGGCATTAAAGCGGTTACGGATAAAGGCACCTTTCTATGGACTAACTCAAAAGGGGATACAAAAACGTTCTCCCAAGATGAAATCAATAGTATCCTGACGTCACTGAAAAATGTGAAAAGCGGCACTGTCCATTCAGTGAAAACGACGTTGAAAAAACAATATGCACCGTCGCTCTATGACTTGACGGAATTACAAAAAGATGCCTATAAGATCTATGGGTTCGGTGCCAAAGAAACACTGTCGATCATGCAAAAGCTTTATGAACAGCATAAACTCGTAACCTATCCGCGTACCGACAGTAAGCATCTGTCATCTGATATTACGGATACACTAAAGGACCGTCTGAAGGCAGTCAACGTCCAGCCTTACCGCCCTGCTGTAAATAAAGCTCTGCAAAGCTCCATGAAGCTGTCTAACGCATATGTAGATGACCGGAAAGTAAGTGATCACCATGCGATCATCCCCACTGAGGAGACGGCTTTCTTTGGAAAGCTTTCTGACAGGGAATCAAAAATTTATGACTTGATCGTGAAACGTTTTCTCGCGATATTCCTGCCTCCATATCAATATGAACAGACGAGAGTTGAAATGACTGTCGGCAAGGTGCATTTCCATACAAAAGGCAAAAGGGTAAAAGAAAAAGGCTGGAAAGATGTATATGGATTTGAAACGGATGAAGATCAGTTACTGGGGAAAATGGAAAAAGGGACTGAACTCAGACTGCTTTCTATAAGCGAAACGGAAGGGCAGACCACTCCTCCTGGCCGTTTTAATGAGGGGACGCTGCTTGCCGCGATGGAAAATCCAACAGGATTCATGAAAGAAAGCAACAAGGAGCTTTTGGAAACGATAGGGGAGACAGGCGGCCTTGGAACGGTTGCAACCCGCGCCGACATCATTGATAAGCTCTTTAACTCAAGATCGATGGAACAAAGAGGGAAAGAAATCCACCTTACTTCCAAAGGAAAGCAATTACTGGACCTGGCGCCTGAAGAGCTGCGTTCACCTTCCCTCACAGCCGAGTGGGAGCTGAAACTGGATAAAATCGCGAAAGGGTCCATGAAAAAACGAGAATTTATTGAAGAAATAAAAACATATACGAAAAAGTCCGTTCATGAAATTAAAAATTCCAATAAAAAATTCTCACATGATAACCTGACCGGAACAAAATGTCCTGATTGCGGAAACCTCATGCTTGAGATTAAAAATAAAAACGGAAAGAAATTGGTTTGCCAGGACCGGGAATGCGGTCATCGTAAAAATATCAGCAAGAAAACAAATGCCCGTTGCCCGAATTGTCATAAACGTTTAGAACTTCGCGGAGAAGGAGACGGCCAGCTGTTCGTGTGCGTATGCGGCCATAAAGAAAAACTTTCAACCTTCAATGAGCGGAGAAAGAAAGAGAAGCACAATAAGGCAAGTAAGCGGGATGTGAATCAATACTTAAAGACGCAGCAAAAAGATGAACCGGTGAACACGGCCCTCGCCGATGCTCTCGCAAAATTAAAACTTGATCAATAGTAAATGGAAAAGATAGGGACCACTGATAAAGTCCCTATCTTTTTTATGATTATATTGATAGAATATTCATAATAATATAAAGATTGAGGTGAGCATGATGACGCCTGTTACTGTAAAAGGTTTCTTCACAGCCATACAAGAAGGTAACGCTGAAGTTGTAGAAAAGTCATTACAAGCAGATACTAATCTATGTAATGCAGAGGACGAAAACGGGTTGATTGCACTCGGGGTTGCAGCACACTATGGACAGCTGGAGATTGTCCGGCTATTAATGAATTACGGGGCCGATATTAATTCTGCTTCAAATTCAAAAGTTTCATATATTCCTTCCAATAGTGCCCTGCACGCAGCAATAGCTGGGAAAGCCCCTAATGAAATGATAGAGTTCCTGCTGCTCGAAGGCGCAGATATCAACAGCATTGACTCAGCTGGTTATTCTCCTATGCATATCGCAGCTTTTGACGGGGATGAAGACTTAGTCTTGCTGCTTCTGAAATTCAAGGGTGACCCAGAGAGCAGGAATGCAGTCAGTCAGAAATCACCTTATGAAATCGCACATGATAGAGGGAACAGCGGTTTCATAAACGCATGTGAGAGCTACTCAAATCAAATTTAATTTAGCCCGTTTACCCATGAAGCCAGCCGGCTTCTTTTTTTATTGTGAAAAAGCACCCAGGATCCAAGTTTTTATAGGGGTAAAATCGAAAAAATTTTTCCGATCAATGTAATCCCTTACATCATTGGTGCATAGGGAAATTTAAGAACACTTAATTAGTATATATTATCTGAAAAAATAATCTTTTTAGAAAATTCTGTTGTTATTTGTCGTCTGACGTATTACAATGAATCTTAATTTCATCGAGGGGAGGACATCTAGATGCTGACATTTCTTGCATCAGTCTGTATTTTAGTAGCTGGTTATTTTATTTATTCAAAGGTGGTAGAAAAGATTTTCGGTATTGATGACGGGAATGTCACACCTGCCTATGCAAGTAAAGACGGATTTGATTACATGCCGATGAGCTGGTGGAAGGCAAGCCTGGTCCAATTACTGAATATCGCGGGGCTTGGTCCGATTTTTGGTGCCATACTCGGTGCTTTGTATGGACCGGTTGCATTCATTTGGATCGTTATCGGTACACTTTTTGCAGGAGCAGTCCATGATTATTTCTCCGGCATGTTGTCACTGCGTCATAATGGAGCTCAATTTCCTTCATTAGTAGGCAGATACTTGGGGAGACATGTTCGGTCAGTAATGAATATTCTTTCAATCATCTTGATGATATTGGTTGCAGCAGCATTTACTTCAGGGCCTGCTCAATTGATGGCCGAAGTGACACCTTTATCATTCATGGCATCATTAATAATCATTTTTACATATTTCATTCTTGCCACAGTGCTGCCAATCAACAAAATTATCGGAAAGATTTACCCGATTTTCGGTGCAGTCCTGGTATTCATGGCCTTGGCAATCGGGATAGGATTGTTCTTCTTTGAACACCCCGTTCCCAACCTTACATTTGCCAACTTGCATCCTCAGGAGCTTCCATTATGGCCATTGTTGATGGTAACTGTTTCGTGCGGTGCGATTTCAGGTTTTCACTCCACACAAAGTCCGATCCTGGCAAGGACGCTTAAGAAGGAAAGCGAAGGGCGAAAAGTATTCTATGGAGCAATGGTTGCAGAGGGGATCATCGCATTAATCTGGGCTGCTGCCGGGATGGCTTTCTTCAATGGGACGGGAGGACTTCAGGAAGCACTTGCTGCAGGGGGCCCTGCAGGAGTTGTAAATGAAATCAGCAAAACGACTCTTGGAACATTGGGCGGCATTCTTGCGGTACTGGGTGTCATCATCCTCCCGATCACAACCGGAGATACTGCACTGCGTTCCTCGAGAATGATGCTTGCAGATCTATTATTTGATTGGAGAAAGGAAGAATTGAAAGGGAAATGGCTGCCGGGGCTGCTCGTTATCCCTGTAGCACTTCCCACTTTCCTGCTGACTCAGATTGATTATACATTCCTTTGGAGATATGTCGGCTGGTCGAACCAAGTAGTGGCGACTGTCATGTTATGGACGGCAGCTGTTTATCTGCTTCAAAATCAGAAGTTTCATTGGATCTGCAGTCTCCCGGCTCTGTTCATGACAGCTGTGGTAAGCTCATATATCTTTTACGCACCGGAAGGTTTCCACCTTCCTTACAAAGAATCCATGATCATAGGAGCCGTCATCTGGACAGCCGTCCTCATCTGGTTCATCCGCCAGCTCCTGAAATATCGTCCAATCGGACAGAAGTCGTTAAACTTAAAATCAGTAAACTCATAACTTATTGAGGCTGGAACAAAAGTATTTTAGTATAATTAAAAACCGAACGAATTTGCCTGGGATGCAACTCGTTCGGTTTTTTATGATGTTCACATATGATATTTACTAGTCTCAGCTCTTTCCAGAGGTTGATTGGAATGCAAGGCGAAGACTCCTGAGGGAAGAATATTGATGTGAGCCCGAGATTTATTAACTTGTGGTTTAAGATATAAGATACGAAAAAAAATAGAAGCCTAAGAATATGACTTATGTCATGTGCCTCCAAGCCCTGCAGCTGGACAGTTCCCCATTGTAAATTAAGAGGAGGCTCACCAACCGCCCGCGGAAAGCGAAGTTTTGCAGGGAAATCATTAGCGGAATAAAGAACCTATACTAATATTGTCAGTCTTTATAGGGTAGCATTTAAATCTGTCCCAGTCTCATTTTTGTTTCTAATAATTTCTGAATATTTTGTCGATAATTAACGAAGTTTTCCAAAGAGAAACCCTGATTATTTTACAAAATTCGCAGAACGCTTATGCTAACGTTATATCAACTCCTATAAATAGTTTATTCTATTTTTAGAATATACATAATGACCAATAGTCAAAGGAGCTGATTTTACATAGT
The DNA here is from genome assembly GCF_045897515.1 of Rossellomorea oryzaecorticis. Classification (NCBI taxonomy): domain Bacteria; kingdom Bacillati; phylum Bacillota; class Bacilli; order Caryophanales; family Bacillaceae; genus Rossellomorea; species Rossellomorea oryzaecorticis. The sequence goes on from NZ_JBJOSA010000002.1 coordinate 378,141, forward strand.
GTATAGTGCAATTACTTTTTGTACAAGTTAAAATGAGTTGAAAAGACAAAATATTCAGACATTACTAAATCCGTGAAAATCAGTAAGCGTGCTTCTATAATCAACAAACCTGTAAGCGCTTACTATTTTATTTAATCTATCAGTCTAGGAGGAATAGGGATGTCAGACAAAGTGAAAATTGGTCTTATTCAAGCTTCTCATGATGTGGACGGAAGCGAACCGGTAGAGGTCCATAAAGAAGAATCAATTAAAAAACACATTCAGTTGGTAAGGGACGCAGCAAAAAAAGGTGCTCAAATCATTTGTCTGCAGGAGATTTTCTACGGACCGTATTTTTGCTCGGAACAAAATCCCAAATGGTATGATTCTGCAGAGGAAATTCCAAATGGCCCTACTACGAAACGCTTTCAGGATCTTGCAAAGGAACTGAATGTCGTCATCGTCCTGCCAATCTATGAAAGAGAAGGTATAGCTACCTATTACAATACAGCTGCCGTGATCGATGCAGACGGATCATATCTGGGCAAATACCGGAAACAGCATATCCCGCACGTTGCAGTCGGCAGTGAAGGGTATGGCTTCTGGGAGAAATACTATTTTAAGCCGGGAAATCTTGGCTATCCGGTATTTGATACGGCTTATGCCAAAGTGGGTGTTTACATCTGTTATGACCGCCACTTCCCTGAAGGTGCCAGATTATTAGGGTTAAAGGGAGCCGAAGTCGTTTTTAATCCGTCTGCGACAGTGGCGGGGCTTTCTGAATATTTATGGAAGCTGGAGCAGCCCGCACATGCGGTTGCGAACGGTTATTATCTTGGGGCAATCAACCGTGTAGGTTATGAGGGGCCATGGAATATGGGTGAATTTTATGGACAGTCCTATCTGGTAGATCCCCGCGGAGGATTTGTCTCAATCGGGAGCAGGGATAAGGACGAAGTGATAATCGGGGAAATGGACAAGAAAATGATCCGGGAGGTAAGGGATACCTGGCAGTTTTACCGGGACAGAAGACCTGAGACATACAACGAAATGACAGCATTGCTGCCTTAAGTACTGCTGCTTCTTTTGAAAATAAGGCTGACATCGACACGCTCTTAGCATGTATTCTTTGTCGGCCTGCATTTATTTGTTCAGTGAATTCATTACAGGGTGAATAGGGGGAAACTATTTTGTCCAAAGCATTATCACTGTTGAATCTTGAAGAGAATTTCCAGGAGGCCCATGAAGGTTTATCCAAAAGGGATGCCTTGGAAGAAGCGAATCGATGTTTGTACTGCTATGATGCACCTTGTATACAAGCATGTCCCACCGGAATTGATATTCCTTCTTTCATAAAGAAGATAGCATCGGGGAACCTGAAAGGTTCTGCAAGAACGATCATGAGTTCGAATCCAGTCGGAGCAAGTTGTTCAAGGGTGTGCCCGACTGAAGAATTATGCGAAGGCTCATGTGTTCTCAATCACTCCACAAAACCGATCATGATCGGTGATCTGCAGCGGTACGCCACCGACTGGGCCCGGCATAATGAAGCTGTCTTATTTGAAGCTGGGGAGCCGAACGGCAAGAAGGTCGGAATTGTCGGCGGGGGCCCGGCAGGTCTTTCGGCAGCAAGGGAATTGGCGCGCTTTGGTTATGGAGTGACGATCTACGAAGCTGCGGAAGAAGCCGGGGGATTGAATACTTATGGCATTGTTTCTTTCCGGCTGCCTCAAAGCATCTCGTTCTGGGAAGTAGATCAAGTCCGAAAGTTAAATGTGGAAATACGGACAAATACAAAGGTCGGGAAAGATATTTCTGCAGAAGAAATACTCGACAGTCATGACTATGTCATCCTCGCGGCAGGCATGTCCCATGTTCCGCCGCTTGGTATTGAAGGGGAACACCTTGATGGGGTGTACGATGCGATCGAATTTGTGAAATCAACAAAAAGCGGTGAGATTTCAAAAGAGTATGTAGGGAAGAAAGTTGTTGTCATAGGGGCAGGAAATACAGCTATAGACGGCGCGACATGCTCAGTCCGGCTCGGAGCGGAAAATGTAAAAATTCTGTACCGCCGTACGCTTGAAGAGATGACTGCTTATGATTTCGAGTATGAGTTTGCCAAACAGGACGGGGTTGAATTCCGCTGGCTGACGGCCCCTAAGAGAATAATCGGAAACGAAGAAGGCAGGGTCATCGGAATCGAATGCTTGAAAATGAAACTTGGTGAGCCGGGAGAAGATGGACGACGGCGTCCTGTCCAGGTAGAAGGGTCGGAGTTCACATTGCCGGTAGATGCTGTCATTAAGGCGATCGGGCAGACAAGGCATAATTCCTTAATCCAACAATTTAAATTAGAGCATAAGGACGGCGTTGTGAAAGTCGATAAAGAGACACTTCAAACGTCCAATCCGAAGGTGCTTGCCTGTGGAGATGTGATATTCGGTAAAGGCATAGGGGAAGCGATGGTCGTTACAGCCGCGGAACAAGGAAAGCGGGCTGCTTATCATCTGCACAGTAAACTGACGTCTCTTCAGGTGAATTAAGATTTGTTACAGGGGGGAAACACATGGCAAATTTAAGTATTGACTTAGCAGGGATTAAATCACCCAATCCTTTTTGGCTGGCCTCGGCACCACCGACAAACTCGGGCTATCAGGTGCAGCGGGCGTTTGAAGCCGGATGGGGAGGGGCAGTATGGAAAACGCTCGGGGAACCGATCATCAACGTCTCGTCAAGGTTTGCCGCAGTAGGTTTTAACGGTCAGCGTGTTGCGGGCTTCAACAACATCGAGCTCATTACGGACCGGCCGTTGGAAGTGAATCTAAAGGAAATATACGAAACAAAAAAGCGTTTTCCGAATCATGCCATCATCGCTTCCCTTATGGTCGAGCCAAAGCAGGAGAAATGGCATGAAATCGTAAAAAAAGTGGAGGACATCGGGGTAGACGGATTAGAGCTTAACTTCGGCTGTCCGCACGGAATGGCTGAGAGAGGAATGGGCGCTGCGTCAGGACAGGTGCCAGAGCTGGTCGAAAAACAGACGTATTGGGTAAAAGAGGTTGCCAAAACGCCTGTCATTGTTAAATTGACTCCGAATATCACAGATATAACCGTTACGGCAGAATCAGCGGTGAAAGGCGGCGCTGATGCTGTGAGCATGATCAATACGATCAACAGCCTGGCCGGGGTCGACCTTGACAGCTGGAATACCATTCCTCATGTTGCCGGAAAAGGCGCTCACGGTGGCTACTGCGGTCCTGCTGTCAAGCCGATTGCCCTGAATATGGTGGCAGAATGCGCTCGGAATCCCCGCATTAATGTACCCATTTCAGGAATGGGAGGCGTTTCAAATTGGCAGGACGCCGTTGAATATATGCTGATGGGAGCGACGGGAGTGCAGGTTTGTACTGCAGCCATGCATCATGGTTTCAGAATAGTTGAGGACATGCTTGATGGATTGAATAATTATCTTGACGAAAAAGGTATAGCATCCGTTCAGGAGCTGGTAGGGAAATCAGTTCCGAAATATTCTGATTGGGGGAATTTAGACCTTAACTACAGCATCGTGGCAAAAATCAACAATGATGTATGCATCAATTGCAATAAATGCCATATCGCCTGCGAAGATACCTCGCATCAATGCATCGACATGCTTAAAGATCCTCATGGAAACAGTTATTTAAAAGTACGCGAAGAAGATTGTGTCGGATGTAATTTATGCTCGATCGTCTGTCCGGTTGATGGAGCGATCGATATGATCGAAGTACCGAGCGGACATATGCCGATGACATGGAATGAACGCCAGGCTGCCGTCGGGAAGTTAACGCAGTGTGAAACGAATGCAGTGAAATAATCGGGAGGGTGAATGATGAAAAAAATCATTAAAAACGGAACAATCGTCACAGCAGCAGATATGTATAAGGCAGATGTCCTTATAAAAGGAGAAAAAATCATTAGTATAGGAAAAGATTTCGATGAGAATGAGGCAGAAATCATTGATGCAGAAGGGAAGTATATCTTCCCCGGTGGAATTGACCCGCATACCCATTTGGAAATGCCGTTCGGCGGAACCGTCTCTAAAGATGATTTTGAAACAGGAACGATTGCTGCTGCCTTCGGCGGGACGACGACCCTCATTGATTTCTGTCTGACTGATAAAGGAAAGCCGCTTCAAAATGCGATCGACACCTGGCACGCAAAGTCAAAAGATAAGGCAGTGATTGATTACAGCTTTCACTTGATGATCGGAGAAATCAATGAGGAAGTATTAAGCCAGCTTCCGCAGGTGATTGAAAATGAGGGAATTACTTCCTTTAAAGTGTTCATGGCATATAAAAATGTGTTCCAGGCTGATGATGAGACATTGTTCCGTACACTCGTGGCGGCAAAAGAACTTGGTGCCCTTGTAATGGTGCATGCGGAAAACGGGGACGTCATCGAGTATTTAACTGAAAAAGCACTTGCAGAAGGAAAAACAGACCCAATTTATCATGCTTTGACAAGGCCGCCTGAGCTGGAAGGGGAAGCTACGGGGAGAGCAGCCAAGCTGACAGGGCTTGCTGATTCACAACTGTATGTAGTACATGTATCCTGTTCGGAAGCGGTAAAGCAAATCGCCGAAGCCAGAAGCAAGGGGTTGAACGTATGGGGAGAAACCTGCCCTCAATATCTGGTGCTCGATCAATCTTACTTGGAACGTCCTAATTTCGAAGGTGCGAAGTATGTATGGTCTCCTCCGCTCCGTGAAAAGTGGAACCAGGAAGTATTATGGAACGCCCTGAAAAGCGGCGAGCTCCAGACTCTGGGGTCAGATCAATGTTCTTTCGACTTCAAAGGCCAAAAAGAATTGGGACTCGGGGATTTTACGAAAATACCAAATGGCGGGCCAATCATCGAGGACCGTGTATCCATCTTATTTTCGGAAGGAGTGGAAAAAGGGAGAATCACATTAAATCAGTTCGTAGATATCATGTCCACGAGGAGTGCGAAGCTATTTGGACTTTATCCGCAGAAAGGAACCATTGCTGCAGGATCAGATGCTGATGTGGTGATTTTCGATCCGGATGCGGAGCGTGTCATTTCTGCTGAGAACCACCATATGGCAGCAGACTATAACCCGTTTGAAGGGATGAAGGTCAAAGGTGAAGCTGTCTCTGTTCTATCCAGAGGTGAATTCGTCATCAAAGATAAAGAGTTTGTGGGCAAATTGGGGAAAGGAAAGTATATCAAGAGAGCCAGATACGGTACTCAGCTTTCAAGGGAAGAGAGAGAAAACTTGCAGCCTTCTAAATCCTAGCAGCACTCTACTATTGAATTTTGCTTAATCGCAGAACAGCTCCTGCATGAGAAGGGGAGGAGAAATTCCTCCCGTGTCCCATGCCTCTCTTAATGCGTTTGGTTTTGCCATTTGAAGCAAACAAAAAGGAGTGTTCAATTTGAAAACAAGCTATTTAAAGTCACCTGATCTACTGCCGGTAAAAGAAAATGAAAGAAAAATCACGGGACTGGGCTATTCATTCATGTGGGTCGGCATGGTCGTAGTGCTCGCAACCTTTGCCATCGGGGGCGCAGGAGTCATGTCTTTACCCCTCCCCCTTGTCCTGCTGGCTACTTTGATCGGCTCTCTGGCCATTGGGCTGTTCATCACCCTTACAGGGGACATAGGTGTTGAACATGGATTGTCATTTCCTGTATACATGCGGGCTCCTTTTGGAACGATTGGCACTCATATTCCTTCATTAGTCAGAGGTGTTGCTGCATCCATGTGGTTTGGGATCAATACCTATTTCGGTGCAACCGCGATGAATGGCATTTTGAATCTCCTATACGGATTCGATAACTGGTTTGTATGTTTCCTTATTTTTGCATTATTGCAGCTCGTCAATACCGCACTTGGAATCAAAGCGGTCGAAAGGTTTGCAGATCTTGCAGCTCCGGTCATCATTCTGATTTCTGTATGGATGTATTCTTCTTTATCAGATACAGCAGCAGTGCAAGGGAGGGATATCTGGGGATGGGTGGAGAGTCCTGTAACAGGAGGAGCAGCTGTTACTGCATTTCTTGTAGTCATTTTCAGCAATATGGGTTTCTGGGCGACTTTGGCAGCGGATATTCCCTCGATTTCAAGGTTTATGAAAGCACCTCGAAATGAGAAAAACTGGTTTAAGCGAAATAAGAATCCATTGATTGGAAATCTGATCACTTTGCCGATTACGCAGACATTCATGGTATTGATTGGAGCTGTATCATATATCGCAGTCCTGAATTATGACCCTGTCATAGCCCTTCAGGAAGCAGCCGGCGGATTGGTTCTGGGCATCCTGCTGCTTATGATTGTGCTGGCACAATGGTCAACTAATATTGCTGCAAATGTTGTTCCTGCTGCGACCATTTTTTCAAACGTAGGAGGACCTAAGTTTCCATTCTGGGCAGGTGTGTTTACTGCGGGAGTTGTCGGTACGCTAGTACAGCCTTGGAATCTATTTGGAGTCATCATTCCGGTCCTGCTTTTCATAGGGGGGATTTTATCAGCGATTGTGGGGATACTTGTCGCTGACTATTATTTAATCAGGAAGCGACGGGTGAATGTCCCTGCTTTATATGAAGATCATGGTCAATATAAATATATGAACGGGGTAAACCTGGCTGGCTTTATTGCCTGGATTATCGGAGCAGTCGCCTCTTATTTTGTTCCAAGCTTTTCATTTCTGGTTGGTTTTGGTGCAGGGGCAATCTTCTACTATGTCCTGGCAAAGTATTGGTGGTTCAAAAAGTACGAACAGGCTGAACTGCTTGACCCGGATGATGATAAGTATTTAGGCATCTCTGCAGGGAGAGATTGGGAGATTGATAGTGAGAGTGACAAGTCCGTTGAAGAAGCAGGATGACGAATAATAATATAGCTGGGGGGTTCGCCTATGTCGGAATACCAGGAATTCTTAAATGAACGGGATAAAATAGACTTTCTATTACAAAAAGGGTTCAGGATAGAAAAAGTGACCGAAAATCTGAGCGGGGCATTTGTCGTATTTAAACATAAAGAGAATAAGCGAAGTGCGACACTTCATATCAAGACAGCGAATGCCAGGAAGTACTTTTCCAATCTATTAATTCAATCATAATTTCGAAAGGGGGATTTGAATGGAGAACCTGCCTGAACATGAAGCAGACAATGATGGTCTGATGAAACTTCCTGCAATCATGCACACGCCGGAAGACCAGGTGGAATGGATGTTATCTTTTTTGACTTCAACCGATAAGCCGGTTGATGAATGGGAGCGGATCTGCCACTCAGAGGTTCACATTTTGATCCCAGGAAATGAGTAAAGGGTTGGTTCAGCCAATCCTTTTTATCTTTTGATCTTGAATCCACAATACTTGAAGAGAAGGAGAAACAGATGACAAGTCTTTACTACCTTTCAGTTGAATCGATCCTAACAAGACCTTCCTTCGCACATTCACGTGTAATTGCAGGACACAAAGGTTTGCATCGGCAAGTGAAGTGGGTCCATGTAGTGGAAGTCACCGCCATTAAGAATCTGCTGAACGGCAATGAAATGATTCTTACTACAGGACTGGCTTTGAAGGAAGAAGCTGCGTTCATCAGCTTACTCAATCAGCTCATCCAAAGCGAAACTGCTGCCCTTTGTATCGAACTGGATACAAACATTTCAACCATACCCCACTCGATCACCCGAATAGCTGATGAATGTGACTTTCCGATAATTGTCTTTGAAAAAGAGGTCCCATTTGTCAGAATTACACAAGATATTCATTCAATCCTTATCAATCAGCAATATGAAATAATGAAGAAATTAGATGATTTTGCCCAAGTGCTTAACAGAAAGTTACTTACAGTGAATCATTCCGGAGAAATTTTGAATGTTCTGCAAAAAGAATTGGACGTACCAGTCATTTTTCAGATAAAAGAACAAGAGCCGCATTTCTATCCTTCTATGCGGCGTTCTGAAGAAGTGAATATAAAGAACAGATACATTGAACATTTAAAGGATACAAGTAATGATTTCGTATCAGCAAAGGTCCTTCTCTTTGATCAGGAGTATGCAGAGCTGTTCCTATTCAGGGGTGACCATCCATTCAGTGAATATGAAATGCTGCTCCTGGACAGGACGGCTACAGCGCTTGCACAGTTTTTAATGAGGGAACTTTACTTTAATGAAAAAAAGCGTATTGAAGAATCCAAGTGGATCATGTCCTGGCTCAAAGGGGAGCAGACGAGTGAAAGATTGTCGGCTTATTTAAGGAGCTTAAGAATGAATTTTCACGGAGGGGTCGTATGTGTGTTTGGAGATATGACTCAGCAGGAAACGCAAGATGTTACATACTTTAATCTGGTGGCAAGAAGTATCTTTGAACAGCAGGGATTCCATGCATTACCTGAAAAAGATGGAAATGACCTTCTATTCATCCTGCTTGATACAAGGAAACAAACAGACTGGAAATATCGGATAAAAAGGGCCCTGGATAAGATACATGAATCCAATTTTAATAGGAGAGATATAGATTCGGCCGTTTCTATAGGTAATTACCAAAATGAGATGATGAATATCCATTTGAGTTATAAATCTGCTGTGGAAAGCATGTTGCTGCGTGCGAAGGTCATGGATGATCAACGATACTATTTCTTCGATGATTTACATCTATACCGGTTGATTTCCATCGTGAACAATAATGTGAATCTCAACGGGATGATAGAAGAATATCTGAAACCACTGATTACGTATGATGAAAAACATGATGGCAGTCTTATGCTGACACTGAAAGTATTTCTAGGCTGCCAAGGTTCCAAGCAGGAAACAGCAAAAAAATTGTATATTGTCAGGCAAACACTTTATCATCGCCTCAAGAAAATTGAGGAATTGTTAGGTGAAGACTACATGAACCCCGAGAAAAGGCTGGCTATAGAGTTTTTGCTTGCAGCCCATGATTATCTGAACCCGGTGAAGAACGGAATGAAGCAATCGGCTGTCAAATAAATAACTCTGCTGATTATAAAAAAACGAAATGTCAAATGCACCTGCACAGTTGCTTTACATTATGTCTAATGAAAGCCCTTACCACAACTCTCATAATGAATGTAAATACTTCATGACGCTTACTTACTTCCAGGAGAAAATCAGCCCAACTCAATTGGGTACAAGGAGGAGTTAAAATTGTCGGTTATAAAAAATGAAGCAGCTGTATTAAAAAATTACATTGGCGGGAGCTGGGTGGATTCACTCAGTTCACAAACCATGCAAGTATTAAATCCTGCTACTAATGAAGAGCTGGCCAGAGTCCCTATCTCTACCAAAGAAGATGTAGACCGGGCAGTCCAATCAGCCAAGGAAGCATTGAAAACCTGGAAGAAAACTCCTGTTCCAAAGAGGGCAAGGATCCTTTATAAATATCATACTCTCTTATCTGACAATCATGAAGAGCTTGCAAAACTTGTCGTACAAGAGAATGGAAAAGCTTTTAAGGAAGCGTATGGAGAGGTTCAAAGGGGACTTGAGTGTGTGGAATTTGCCTGCGGGGCACCGACACTGATGATGGGGGAGACCCTCAGCGGAATTGCAGAAGGGATTGATTCCGAAATGTTCCGCTACCCTCTAGGGGTGGTTGGAGGGATTACACCTTTCAATTTTCCGATGATGGTTCCGCTCTGGATGTTCCCTCTCGCCGTTGCCTGCGGGAATACATTTGTTCTTAAGCCATCCGAGAGAACACCGCTTCTTGCCAACCGGCTTGCTGAACTATTCACAGAAGCCGGCATACCCCAGGGAGTCCTTAACGTGGTGCACGGGGCACATGACGTGGTTAACGGACTGATTGAACACAAAGATATTGCAGCCATCTCTTTTGTGGGATCCCAGCCAGTTGCAAAGTATGTGTATGAAAAATCAGCTTCAAACGGGAAGCGTGTCCAGGCTCTTTCAGGTGCCAAGAATCATCATGTGGTCATGCCGGATGCGGATATGGACAAGGCAGCTGACCACATCATCAGTTCGGCATTCGGAAGTGCCGGCCAGCGGTGCATGGCGTGCAGTGCAGTAGTCGTAGTCGGGGATAATGAGCCGTTTGTCAATGCATTAAAAAAGAAAGCGGATGAACTTTTTATCGGCAGCGGAATGGAAGATGAAGTGCTGCTGACCCCGGTAATCAGAAACGAACACCTTGACCGTACCCTCAAATATATTGAAAAAGGCCTCGAGGAAGGTGCTTCCTTGATCCGGGACGGAAGAAAGGAAATGGATGAATTCAACGAAGGGAACTTTTTGGGAGCGACGATATTTGATTATGTCACACCTGATATGACGATCGCAAGAGAAGAGATGTTTGCACCTGTTTTGAGCCTGCTGCGTGCAAAAGACTTAGATGAGGGACTAGAATATATACGTAAATCCCGTTTTGGGAATGGGGCTACTCTATATACAAAGGATGCGAAAGCAGTCAGGCAGTTCAGAGAAGAAGCGGATGCAGGGATGTTGGGGATCAATGTCGGAGTACCTGCCACAATGGCTTTCTTCCCATTTTCGGGATGGAAGGATTCTTTCTACGGAGACATGCATGTTAACGGGAAAGACGGAGTAAATTTCTATACTAGGAAGAAAATGATCACCTCAAGGTTCGATTTCTAAAAAAGAGTAAGGAGGGATTGCACATGGTGAAAACTGGTCAGGATACGTGGCTAAAACAGGATGAACAATTTGTCTGGCATTCGATGAAGCCGTATAATCCCGCTGGGACGATGGTAGTAACGGAATCCAACGGATCATGGGTGACCGATCATGAGGGGAAGAAATATTTGGACGGTATGGCCGGTTTATGGTGCGTGAACGTCGGTTATGGGAGACAGGAGCTTGCTGAAGCTGCATATGAACAGCTTAAAAAAATGGCTTACTTCCCGTTGACACAGAGTCATCAGCCGGCGATTCAGCTTGCTGAAAAACTGAACGGGCTTCTGGGGGATGATTATGTCATCTTTTTCTCAAACAGCGGTTCTGAAGCAAATGAGACGGCATTTAAAATCGCCCGTCAATATCATCAGCAAAAAGGTGAAGGGGAACGTTATAAGATTGTTTCCAGATATCGCGCTTATCATGGAAACTCAATGGGAGCACTGGCTGCAACGGGGCAGGCGCAAAGGAAATACAAGTACGAACCACTTGCTCCCGGCTTCATCCATGTTGCCCCTCCGGACTCCTACCGGGATGACGCGAATGGGAAATCCCCTCATGAACTGCCCGGGGTCAAGGCCATCGATCAAGCAATGACCTGGGAGCTCAGTGAAACGGTGGCCGCTGTCATTATGGAACCAATCATCACCGGCGGAGGAATTTTGGTACCGCAAGAGGGATATATGAAAGCAGCCAAGGAAGTGTGCGAGAATCATGGTGCCCTGTTGATCGTCGATGAGGTGATATGTGGTTTCGGGCGAACAGGCAAGCCATTCGGTTTCATGAATTATGATGTGAAACCGGACATCATCACAATGGCAAAAGGAATTACATCTGCGTACCTGCCGTTATCAGCAACAGCAGTGAAACGTGAGATCTATGAGGCTTTCAAAGGCTCTGAAGAATATGATTACTTCCGGCATATCAATACGTTTGGAGGGAATCCGGCAGCTTGTGCACTGGCTGTCAAGAACATTGAAATCATGGAGAATGAAGATCTCTTCGCAAGGTCGGCTGAACTCGGTGAAACAGCGATCAATACATTGAAAAACCAACTGCAGGATCATCCATTGGTCGGTGACGTAAGAGGGAAAGGACTACTAATAGGAATAGAAATGGTAAAGGATAGGCAATCGAAAAAACCATTGGAAGTGGATGTAGTGAATAAAGTCATTTCCTATTGCAAGCAAAACGGCGTCATCATCGGAAAAAACGGAGCCACTGTCGCCGGATACAACAATGTCTTGACACTTTCCCCTCCGCTTACGATCGATGTCGAGGATCTTGAACTTTTACTCTCAACTGTCATTGAAGGAATAAAACAAGCGTAATGAAAGATGAGCAGCTTCAATCATAGAAGCTGCTCGTTGATTCATAACTGGTTAACTTCGGAAGAACAAACAAGTGAATATCAAATCAAAAACGCACTGTATTTCACAATGGAATCACTGTGTGTTTTTTATTGTTATTAAGGTGTTATAAACGTTTTGGTTGATGAATCTTATGGGGGTGCACATTCCACTACTATATAAATAACTTTTGGAATTAGTGGTAGTTAATATGCTTAAAAACCTGACTGACGAAGAAACAGTTAAGTGTTAAGTTTTAGCTAATAACTTCTTGGGCTTTCTCTTGATTTTTTATTGACGCGGTAACCAAAGCGTTTAATAACTGAGGCTGGGATTAAAAGGTTTTAGTCTATGCAAGGTCCGATAATTTTCGTATTAAGAGGAAAATTAGTTCGGGCTTTAATTTGTTTAAATGTTCATTTAGATTTAGCTCTCTTCAGCGGTTGATTGGAGTGCAAGACGAAGACTCCTGCGGGAAGAGTAGCTTATGTGAGACTTGTCTAGCTGCGGGGCTTAGAGGCACATGTTATAAGTCAAATCGGCCAAGAAGGCAAAGTACGCCTTCGTGGCCGATTCGCCTTATGCCAACCGCCTCTTTTCAATGCCCCTCCGCTTTTCTTCCCGCAGGCTTGCCGAGGAGGCTCACGGGCTACCCGCGGAAAGCGTAGTCTTGCACGGAAATCATTAGCGGTGTTGAGAGTCCACTTATATATTTAAATCTATCTTTTGAAAGTTTGCTCCTCTCAAGTAACCCGTTGATTTATTTCATTATTCACCTTTATTAAAAAATAATGGTAAAATTAATTTATCGCACAAAGGATAGGAGAGGGACGAATGACTGTAACATTTAAAGGAATTGATCACATTCAATTGGCCGCACCTGAAGACTGTGAAAAAGAAGCAAGAAGGTTCTATGGCGAAATGATAGGATTAAAGGAAATCCCCAAGCCGGAAAACCTCCAGGGGAGAGGGGGCTGCTGGTTTCAATTTGGTTCCCAGGAAGTTCATATTGGCGTACAGCAGGCTTTTGTACCGGCGACTAAAGCTCATCCCGGATTGCTTGTAGAAGGATTAGAAGAATTCCGCAGTTCTTTGATTGAAAAAGGAATTGAAATCAAAGAAGATACACCTATAAACGGCAGGTGCCGATTCTTTGTATCCGATCCCTTTGGAAATCGGATTGAGTTTCTTGAATACAATTGATTACTGAAATAGAAGGCATCCCGCTCCGGTGAGATGCCTCTATTAGCGTTGCCGTATTTCTTGTGGTAAATCATTGGATGCAGGGGGCACATCTCTTTTTTTGACAAGGATGGATTCGGAAGAATATATCGAGACAATCAACTGGCCGCCATATATTTTTGCTCGAATCAAAAGGGGCTGGTTATAGATGTTCCGAAAAATGAAATCCGGGCCGTACCAACTTACAGTTGCATCCCTTCCCTTGGGTACATATGGGACTCTTTTACTGTGATGATACCGTTCCATAATTTCTACCCCCGCAAGGTCCACTGCATTGAACAGAGTCGAAGAGACCTGACAAATCCCCCCGCCGATATCTTCGGAAAGTTCCCCTCTCACAATGACTGGAGCCTTTTTATATCCTTTCTCCCTGGTTCTTTTACCGACCACTTTATTAAATGAGAATGTTTCACCAGGAAAAACAACCGTATTGTCGACCTCTTTGACAGCAAGGCTGATATTATGGGAGCGTTCAACATTGCGTTGATTGAAATAAGTGACATATTGTCCTATTTTCTTGTCTCGGATTGAAGATAGTAACTCGCTGTCCACACGGGGATAGATGACTTGTAATGGAACATCGATGGAAGCTGTACCTTTAGAGAATAAAGCTTCTATAAGCTGTTTCTGGAATTTCCTCCGGTGCAACGTATAGCCATTTTCATGTTCGACTATATGGTTGTGCTCATCAAGGTACGCATCTTGAGGAGGGACCGACACTTTCTTTTGAATGTCTTCCATGAGGTTTTCAGTTATGGCCGGGTTTAATAGTGGCTCATCAATCACATTATAGGTAAGATCTGTTTTTGAATAAGAGGAAAGATGGCTATCCTGGAAGAAGATTTCTATTTGATCCGCATGTCCAGCTTTCAGGCCGGGTAATGCAAGAAGACTAATAAGAGTTAGTTTTGATAATAACTGCATCGTTCATCATTCCCTTCTTAAAATAGTATAGGTATGAAATGAACTTTCATGTAACTCATGAACGAGTTTACAGTTACCAATAATTTCAGCTTATTCATTTTCCGTTCAATCAGAAACTATTTAAAAAAAGGTATGGTTTTTGATGCATATTCAAATGAAAATCTTCATCATTATTCTTTTGCTTTTGTTACTTAGCGGCAGAGTTGAAGCCGAGACGGTTGGGGGAGATGAACAAACGATAGATGCGCCGCGTCCTTCTTTTTCAGTCGAAATTCTTCCGTGGGAAACAGTAAAAGAATTGATCCCGAATAAATCTTATTTTACGATCATTGACGTCCAAACCGGTCTGAGTTTTCAAGTGCAGAGGCGTGCAGGAAGCAAACATGCGGATGTACAGCCGCTTACAAATAAAGATACAAAAGTAATGAAAAAAATTTATGGAGGGGCATGGAGCTGGGACAGAAGAGCGATACTGGTTCAGTATGATGATCGTTTAATACCAGGCTCTATGAATGGAATGCCTCATGGTGCAGGAGCACTTAAGAATGGATTTCCCGGACACTTTTGTGTACATTTTTATGGCAGTACCACCCATAAAACCCCTACACCTGATTTCGCACATAAATTGATGATTTTAAGGGCCGGGGGAGAACTGAAAAGGTATGTATACCATATGGATCCATATGAAAGCCTCCACATCCTGGAGGTGGCAATCAATCAACATGACGAAGATTTACTTGCATTGATTCTTTCAGGCGGAGAGAGGGGTATTGCAAAAAAAATGATCCATCACGTTAAACACATAGACATTTCGGATTTATCATTGCTGCCATCAGAAGACATACACCCGATCTTTGGCCTGGTTGTACATGCAAGGTTGAAATGGATCACGGGAGAACAGGAACAAAATGTGAAAAAGGGTGAAATGATCATTCGCAGAAACAGTCCTGAAGATCAGTGGACACTTGATGCCAAGGTACTGGCTGCACTGCTGGAGTGATCATTAACCCTTGGAAAATACTGCGGAAAATGTATGTAAAAAATGATGCAGCTGAGTTTTTTTCATTCATAAAGAGGGAAAAGGTGCTTTAAACAAATTGTGGAGGGTAAAAACTCATGCTGGAGTTCATAATAAATGTTATTAAAGAAATAGGGATGTGGGGGCTATTTGCAGGAAATGCAATAGAAGCATCATCTTTACCTTTTCCTGGAGTGCTTGTCACACTCACATATGGATACCTTCTTGACCCGTCCTGGGGGAAGCTGATCGGCCTGGCTGTTATTAGCAGCGTGATTTATACGGTGTTCAGCTATATCCCATATGGAATCGGGTTTAAGATTAAACATACGATCAAGGAAAAGACAAACAGCAAAAATACAAGAAAAGTTGAAAAAGCTCAAAAGTGGTTCAGGAAATACGGGATATGGAGCATCGCCCTCTCGCGCCCTCTTGGAATCGGGAACTATATCTCATATGCATCCGGGATCAGTAAAGTAAATAAGATAAAGTTTGGTATGCTTACATTCATCGGGATTTTCCCAGTCACCTTCATCATGCTCATTGTAGGGAAAAATGGAAATTTGAAGTCGGTACAGGCATTGATGAGCAATGTTCAGAACTATATCTTTATTGGAGGGGCCGCCGTGCTCATCATTTATATTGCGTATAAATTTTTCTATACCGCCGGAAAGAAAAAGAACAAGGATTCTTCTAACAATGAATCACCTAAAGTGGCTAAACAAGGTGATTCATAATTGCAAAACGCTGCTCCTTTCATGAGCGGCGTTTTTTTGCCTGCGTTTTACTATTTTCTTCTATGTGCTTCTTTTTGAGTCGATATGATATAATGAGGAGTCGAAATTAGTAGAATTAGCATGAAAGGTTTGATTCGAACCATGACTCAATATACGCCGATGATCAGGCAATATTTACAAGTAAAGGCAGATTATCAGGATGCCTTTTTATTTTTTCGTTTAGGTGATTTTTATGAAATGTTCTTTGATGATGCAATTACGGCCTCACAGGAACTTGAAATAACATTAACAAGCCGTGATGGAGGGGGAGAGGAAAGAATCCCTATGTGCGGGGTCCCTTATCACTCCGCTTCCAATTACATAGAACAGCTGATCGACAAAGGATTCAAAGTGGCCATTTGTGAACAGACTGAAGACCCGAAGCAGGCAAAGGGGGTCGTTAAGAGGGAAGTTGTTCAGCTGATCACTCCTGGAACTGTAATGGACGGGAAGGGTTTGAATGATAAAGAAAACAATTATATTGCATCCGTGACTCCGTTTGACGATGAAACGTTCGGGCTCGCATACAGTGACCTTACCACTGGTGAATCCAAAGTCACCCTTGTAACAGGCGGCCTTCAAAACTTACTGAATGAACTGGCGACAATCGGGGCAAAAGAAGTGGTGCTTCCCCCGGATGTAGATAAAGAAACCCAAAGAAGAATCAACGAGAGAAGTGACCTTACACTTTCATATGAAAATGAGACAAGTCTGGATCCTTCATTCTCACATCTTGTAGAAGCTCTCGACCAGGAAAAATTGAAGGTAAGTACAGCGAGGCTGTTTCAATATCTATTCCGAACCCAGAAAAGAAGTCTCGATCACTTGCAAGAAGCAGAGACGTATCATATCTACCAATATATGAAAATGGATTATTATTCTAAAAGGAATCTCGAATTGACAGAGACGATCCGCTCCAAAGGGAAAAAAGGGTCACTCCTATGGCTGCTGGATGAAACCATGACGGCAATGGGGGCACGCCTCCTTAAACAATGGATCGACCGTCCGCTTATTCAAGTGAAAGAAATACAGAAACGTCAGACAGTAGTGGAAGTCCTCTTGGAGAGATTTTTCGAAAGGCAGGATTTAAGGGAACGACTTAAAGAAGTGTACGATTTAGAACGATTGGCGGGAAGGGTAGCCTTCGGTAATGTAAATGCACGTGATCTGATTCAACTGAAAAAATCGCTGCAGCAAGTCCCTGTTTTAAAACATCTGGTGGAGACAATGGGCAATGAAGCTACTGATGCACTCGTGTCGGACCTGGATCCTTGTGAGGATCTGACAGATTTACTGGAGCAGGCATTGGTCGAAAATCCGCCTCTTTCCATTAAAGAAGGCAGCCTCTTAAGGGACGGCTACCATGAAGAACTGGATCAGTACCGTGATGCAAGCAAGAACGGGAAGAGCTGGATTGCAGAGCTTGAACGGAAAGAACGGGAGCGTACCGGAATACGCTCATTGAAGGTCGGATTCAACCGGGTATTCGGTTATTATATCGAAGTAACCAAAGCGAATCTTCATCATCTGGAAGAAGGCAGATACGAAAGAAAACAAACGTTGACGAATGCTGAGCGTTTCATCACCCCTGAATTAAAGGAGAAAGAATCCATCATTCTTCAGGCTAATGAAAAATCTGTTGAATTGGAGTATGAACTTTTCATCGGAATCAGGGAAACTGTAAAAGAGTTCATTCCGCGTCTCCAAAAGTTGGCAAGGCTCGTGAGTGAGCTGGACGTACTTCAATGTTTTGCTACTGTAAGCGAAAAAAGGCATTATACGAAGCCAGCATTCAATGAGGAACGCCGGATCATCCTGCATGATGGACGCCATCCAGTGGTTGAGAAGGTAATGGGTGCCCAGGAGTATGTGCCAAATGACTGTTTCATGGATGCAGAACGGGAAATGCTCCTTATTACAGGGCCAAATATGTCCGGTAAGAGTACCTATATGAGGCAGATAGCACTTACGTCCATCCTGGCCCAGATCGGTTGTTATGTACCTGCAAGCAGGGCGGACCTCCCTGTGTTCGATCAAGTATTTACACGTATAGGAGCGGCTGATGACTTGATTTCCGGACAGAGTACATTCATGGTCGAAATGCTCGAGGCGAAGAATGCAATCGTCAATGCGACACAGCAGAGCTTGATCCTTTTCGATGAAATCGGACGGGGTACATCCACATATGACGGAATGGCCCTCGCCCAGGCGATCATTGAATACATCCATGAAAATATCGGGGCAAAAACCCTGTTCTCCACCCATTATCATGAACTGACAACTCTTGAAGAAGAATTAATCAAGGTCAAAAATGTACATGTCAGCGCAATGGAGCAAAATGGAAAACTTGTCTTTCTTCACAAGATCAAAGAAGGGGCTGCAGATAAGAGTTACGGTATTCATGTGGCTGAACTGGCAGATCTACCTCAGGAGCTGATCCGGCGGGCGAACGAAATATTAACGCATCTTGAAAGAGAGGAAAATGAGTCTTCAGTATCCCGGTCGAAGGCAGAAGCTGCAGGTACGAAAGAGAAGACGAAAGAGAAGACAAATGATGAGCTCAATGAGGAACTCGCACAGCTTTCCTTTTTCCAGACAGAGGAAACTGCAGCCAAAGAGTCAACACCCACATCAAAGGAAAAGAAACTGCTGGATGAATTGAAGAAACTCGATATCCTTGAAATGACACCACTTGATGCGATGAATACTTTATACGGAATACAAAAAAAGCTAAAAAAATAAAGGCGGTGTAATCGTGGCAAAGATCTTTCAGCTTGATGACTCGCTTTCCAACAAAATAGCAGCGGGCGAGGTTGTTGAAAGGCCAGCTTCAGTCGTAAAAGAGCTCTTGGAAAATAGTATCGATGCCAACGGTGATGTGATCGAAATTCACATAGAAGAAGCGGGCCTTAATTCGATCCGCATCATCGATAATGGGGACGGTATCGAAGAGGAAGATGTTAAGACGGCTTTCAGGAGGCATGCAACAAGTAAGATTAAAGATGAGAATGATCTTTTCAGGATCCGTACCCTGGGATTCAGGGGGGAGGCACTGCCGAGTATCGCGTCTGTTTCGTACTTTACCATGAGCACAAGTACAGGCGAGGGACCAGGCACATTTATCGAACTTCATGGCGGTGTGATCAAAAAGCTCGAAAAGACTTCTTCAAGAAAAGGAACGGATATAACGGTTTCACAAATTTTCTATAACACTCCCGCCCGTTTAAAGTACTTGAAGACCATCCATACAGAGCTCGGAAACATCAGTGATGTGGTGAATCGAATCGCACTTGCTCATCCGGAAGTATCAATCAGGCTCCTGCATAATGGGAAGCCGCTCCTTCATACAAATGGAAGCGGTGATGTCCGTCAAGTCCTCGCTGCTATCTATGGTATAGGTATTGCAAAGAAAATGGTTCCCATCGAAGTGAGTACGCTGGATTTCCGGGTCAGCGGATATGTTTCCCTTCCTGAGATCACCCGGGCATCGAGGAATTATATATCGACGATGATCAATGGAAGATTCATAAAAAATTATGCGCTTGCTAAAGCGATAGGGGAGGGATACCATACCCTCCTGCCGATAGGAAGGCATCCAATTGTATTATTGAACATTGATATGGATCCTGTCCTCATTGATGTGAATGTTCACCCTTCCAAAATGGAAGTTCGTATAAGTAAAGAAAATGAATTGAATTCACTTGTGACCGAGGGTATCAAGGCAGTCTTTAAACAAAAAGAGCTTATTCCTTCAGGAACATCTGCAGCAAGACCTGTCAAACCTAAGTCTGAGCAAACGTACATGAGCCTGGATCACAGCCCTGCTCCAACAAATATAAGTCCAGGCTCATGGACGACAATGCCCGAAGAAGCACTTCCCAAAGAGAAGGCCAGGGAGAATGCGGCCAGAGAGTTTCCGCAAATGGCAGCGGAAGAGAGAAGGCCTTTTCAGGCTGAAACTCCATCAGACGATAGTTATCATGAAGAAGAAATGCCCGTTGAGCAAGCTGAAGATGCTGCGATTGATCATAGAGTAATAGCTGAAGACCCGGACAAAGAAACAGAAGCACTCAGGGTGCCTCCGCTTTATCCGGTGGGGCAAATGCACGGAACATACCTTTTTGCTCAAAATGACCAAGGGCTGTACATCATTGATCAGCACGCTGCACAGGAACGCATCAAATATGAATTCTTCAAAGAAAAAGTGGGACAGGTTGCGAAAGAGCTGCAAGAACTGCTGGTGCCGCTGACACTGGAATATTCGATGGATGAATATATCAAAATTAATGAAAACCGGTCTGCACTTGAAGAAGTCGGGGTTTTTCTGGAAGAGTTCGGACAGAACAGTTTCATTGTCCGTTCGCATCCTCAATGGTTTCCCCCAGGTGAAGAAAAGGAAACGATAGAAGATATGATCCAACAAGTTCTTAAAATGAACCGTGTGGACATACGAAAGCTACGCGAGGAAGCAGCAATCATGATGAGCTGCAAGGGATCCATCAAGGCAAACCACCATTTAAGGAATGACGAGATCCTTGCACTGCTGGATGAATTGAGAAGGACCAACGACCCTTTCACTTGTCCGCACGGCCGTCCGATCATCATCCATTACTCTACCTATGAGATGGAAAAAATGTTTAAACGGATAATGTAACCAATAAAAAAGAAGTCTGGCATACCCAGGCTTCTTTTTTATTTATATAAGATTACAAGAATATTATTATGTTAACCTAATGCTCGTTTAAAACAAATTTCAAAAGATCAATTGAAATATTTCATCTTTAGTGTAAAATTACACTAAAAGGATTGAATTGGGGGAGATGTAAATGATTGTTAAAACAGTAACGAAAAAGAGCATACTAATCGTTCTTGTTCTCTTACTCGCATACTCTTCATTATTTATCTATCTCACAACTGAGAAAAATGAAGACAATATCATGACAGACGTAGGACGGTTGATGCCGACTAAAATCAAACAAGTAGTGAAAGGGCAGGAAGAAAATAGTTTGATTGATACCGTCATGGATGCGAATGAACAGGATTTGAAGCTGTCGATCGCCGGCAAGCGCCACAGCCAGGGTGGACATACTTACTACCCTGATGGAGTTGTATTGGATATGACTGATTATAATAAAATTCTTCATGTCGACCCTGAAAGAATGACCATTCATGTTCAAAGCGGAGCAACATGGGATGATGTTCAGCGGGCTGTTAACCCCTATGGACTGGCGGTAAAAGTCATGCAGTCACAAAATATATTCACTATAGGAGGTTCTCTGTCCGTTAATGTCCACGGCAGGGATATACGCCACGGGTCGTTGATTGAAACCGTGAACTGGTTCAGGTTATTGAAGCCTGACGGTACAGTGGTAAAGGTGTCAAGAACAGAAAACAGCGAATATTTCCCCCTGGTGATCGGAGGATACGGCTTGTTCGGTGTCATACTGGATGTGGAACTTCAATTGGCAGAAGATGAATTGTACAAGACAAGAACAAAAGAAATGTCTTTCAAAGAGTATACAGGATACTTCAATAATCATGTATTGGCAGATGAGGGGGTAAAGATGCATCTTGCCAGGATATCGACCGCCCCGGATTCATTTTTGAAGGAAATGTATGTTACAGATTATATGCTTAGTGAGACCCGTGAAGATTACAGTTCTCACAGTAAACTTAAAGAAGAAAGGTTCACATTTTTAACAAAGTTCCTTCTCGGATTATCTCGTGATTTCGATTGGGGAAAAAATGCGTTCTGGAAAATGCAGAAGTCATTTTTCCTGCACAGGAGCGGTAATACCGTGACGAGGAACAATGTCATGCGCTCAGAATCTGAGTTTCTGGAATATGAGGCGAAAAACGACACCGATATCTTACAGGAATATTTTGTGCCTGTAGATGAGTATGAAGCGTATATAGATGATTTGAGGGTGTATCTTGAGGACCGGGATTTGAACTTGATCAACATTACAGTCAGGTACGTGGGTCGAAACAATGATGCACTGATGTCTTTTGCGAAAGAAGATATGTTTGCACTGGTACTTCTCATCAATCAGGGGATGGATGAAGAAGATATATCAGCAACTGGTGAAACGGTCAGGGGGATGATCGACATTACGCTGGATCACAGAGGCAGTTATTATCTGCCTTATTTCGAGTATCCGACAAAAGAACAGTTAAAAGAGGCCTATCCTGCAAGTGAAATGTTTTTTAAAGAGAAAAGAAGACTTGATCCCGACGAAAGATTCATCAATCAATTTTATGAGGAGTACGGCTTATGAAGTGGTTCATTTTTTCGCAAAGTTTTGCTTTGACTGCCGCCAGTGTTTCGTTTCCTTTTTATTTGCTCTTCATTCAGAATATCGGCCGTTCGTTTTCTTCATTTGGCTTTGCGTATGGGTTATTCACACTGAGTGCGGCGCTCAGCCAGCGCCTGATAGGGAAGTGGGCTGATCGATCAGGCGGGGTGAATCTCCTGATCTTTTATGCTGTCGGAATGAGTTTTATCTTCCTTCTCATACCATCTGTCAACACTATTGAGATAGTCTATTTCATTCAAGTGTTCCTCGGCATCCTGGGTGCAATACAAAAGACCAGCGAAAAGCTCGTACTCAGCGAAATGCCTTATAAGGGAAGAAGAGGTAAGATGATAGGAAACTATCATTTCTGGACTTCTTTATGTTCCAGTCTCGCCGTCATGGGAACGGGATTGTTGTTGAATTATTTTGCCATAAGCTATATTTTCTATGGCTGCTCCATATTCTTTCTTGTAAGCGGCATCGTATTGTTTATGAGCAGGACTTGAGCGCTTTCTCTCTCTTATTCTTCCATTTATTGAAATGAAGAAGGATTATTTAACCAAATCATCTAATACTAATAAAGAAGTATTTTTCGGAATTTTCAATAATAAATTACAGGGGGATTCAGATGAATGGAGGAACCGATCTACAACCGTTGAAGATAAAGAGAAAGAAACGGACAATCGTTTTACTGTGGTCGCTTGGAGTGCTTGGGTTCCTGCTCGTCGGGGGGCTAATCGCGGCGGATTTTTATGTAGAAAGGTCATTACCCGTGATTTCCGGAACGATCTCTTTGAATGGATTGTCTCATGATGTGGAAGTGACGAGGGATGATCAGGGCGTTCCGCATCTATCGGCGAAATCGGAAAAGGACTTATTCATTGCCCAAGGATATGTTCAGGCCCAGGATCGTCTATTCCAGATGGACTTAAGCAGAAGACAGGCATCCGGCCGGTTAAGTGAAGTCATCGGGGAAAAAACCGTAGAAAGGGATAAGTTTTTCCGGACGCTCGGCCTGAGAAGGGCTGCAGAAGTCTCGTATACAGCTTATCCTGATGAAACCAAGCAGATACTTGAATGGTATGCAGAAGGGGTCAATGCATACATGGATCAAGCAAAGGAGAAAGGAAGACTGCCTGTAGAATTCACCCTTTTGGGATACAAACCGGAAGAGTGGACACCAGTTGATTCATTGACCATTGGAAAGTATATGGCATTTGATCTGGGGGGGCACTGGCAGGGCCAGGCCTTCAGATACTGGGCAATGAAGAATCTTCCCGAGGAAAAGGCATACGATCTGTTCCCCTCATATCCTGAAGATGCCCCTGAGATTCTTGCATCAGTAGGTGATTCTGGTTTAGACATTGAAGCCTCTTTTGCATCTTCGGTAATACCCCCTGAATATAACGGCAGCAATAACTGGGTCGTGAGCGGGGAGAAAACGGCAAACGGAAAACCGCTTCTTGCGGATGATCCCCATTTGTCGCTGGGCACACCTTCGATTTGGTATCAAATGCATTTAAATGCACCGGATTTGAATGTGAGCGGAGTTATATTTGCGGGTATTCCGGGTATTATCCTCGGTCATAACGAAGAAATCGCCTGGGGTGTGACAAACACCGGCCCGGATGTCCAGGATTTGTATGTGGAGAAAAGGAACCGTAAGGACCCATCATTATTTCTTTACGATAATAATTGGGAAGAAGCGACTATCATTAAGGAACCGATTGCTGTCAAGGGTGGGGAAGATATTCCTTATCAAGTCACCATTACAAGACATGGACCAGTCATTTCCGAATTTGCCTCTCAATCAGATAATGATGGTCAGGTACTTTCACTCAGGTGGACAGCCTTAGATCCGAGCCTTGAGCTGCAAGCAATCCTGAATATGAATAAAGCAGGTAATTGGGAAGAATTCGAGACTGCCCTGGAGGATTTTCATACGCCGACCCAAAATTTTGTATTTGCATCTAATGACGGAACAATCGCATATAAAGCAAATGGAAAGATACCTGTACGGAATAAAGGAGACGGACTTCTTCCTGTTCCGGGATGGGACCCGGAATACGAATGGCAGGGGTTCATTCCTTTTGACGAACTGCCTGTGACTGTAAACCCTGCCAGCGGATTCATCGCCACAGCAAATAATAAAGTGATCGATGATAGTTATCCTTATCATATCAGCAACCACTGGGCCCAGCCGTACAGGTATATGAGAATCGCTCAATATCTTGAGCAGCAGGATAACTTGACAATTGGTGATATGAAAACTCTTCAGATGGACAAGGTCAATCTACATGCTGCCGAATTTCTGCCCTTTCTTTTAGAAGATCTAAAAGGACTGGAGTTGACAGCAGAACAAAAGGAAGCTGTCAAACTGCTTGAGGAGTGGGACTACGAAGATGATAAATCACGTGCGGCACCTTTATTGTTTCACTCCTGGATGGATACCTTATCGAAAGTTATGTTCAAGAAAGAGATTCCGGACACCATGATGGACCTTTTTGAAGGGCGGCAGGGTATTGTGGATGAAATGCTCCGTAATGCGCATAAAGGGGAAGAATCGAATTGGTTTGAACCTTTTGGGGGATATAAAGCATATTTAAATGGTACTTTGAAAAAAGCCTTAAAAGAATTAGAGGAATCTTATGGGACTTCCATGAATGATTGGAAGTGGGGCGAATACCACAAAGTGTACTTTGAGCATCCCGTTTCAAGTGCGTCGCCGTTGTTAAAATGGTTTTTCAACAGAAAAGATCCCATTCCTGTAGGGGGGAGCAGGGTGACTGTTCAGGCAGCCAGCTATAATAATGAAGGAATTGTCAACCATGGCGGTTCATGGAGGTTTGTAATTGATGCTGCCGATATGAATGAAGGATACCATATTGTCGGTCCAGGCCAGGCAGGTCACTTCAAGAGTGAATGGTATGACAATCAAATCGAAGCATGGGTAAAAGGAGAGTACCACTCGACTCATTTAAATGATGAGATGGAAGGCATGAATAAATTAGTATTGAAAGCTGAATGATAACCAGCGTCTTATATCTTCCTTGGATGCAGTGAGGATATAAGGCGTTTTTTAAATCTGCCTTCAAAAACTGTGTAAAAAAACCGAAATGGGGTATACTATCAAGATGTGATTTTATAAACTATTATGGTACGATAATATGTAAAGGAGAATTACATAGAAAGCAGTGAAAGTATGGCTCATACTACAAAAGAAAAGCTGATTGTGCTGATCGGTCCGACAGCTGTCGGAAAAACCAAAACCAGTATCCATCTGGCCAAGTCATTTAACGCAGAGATCATCAGCGGGGATTCCATGCAGATTTATAAAGGAATGGACATAGGCACAGCGAAAATCACCATTGAAGAAATGGAAGGGGTGCCTCATCATTTAATTGATATTAAAGACCCGAAGGAATCGTTTTCTGCTGCCGAGTTTCAACAGCTGGTAAGGGAAAAAATTTCAGAAATTCACTCGCGCGGGAAAATACCGATGATTGTTGGCGGGACGGGATTGTATATTCAATCCGTCATTTATGATTATCAATTTACCGATTCACCTGGAGATGCTGAATATAGGTGTACACTCGAAGAGAGGGTGAAGGATGAAGGAATCGGTCCCCTTTATGACGAACTGCAGCGTATTGATCCCTCAGCAGCAAAAAATATTCACCCAAATAACACAAGGAGGGTGATCCGGGCGCTGGAGATTTTTCACTGTACAGGTGAAACGATGACCGATTATCAATCAAGTCAGATAGATGATCCCCTGTATGAAACAGCTCTGCTTGGTCTTACCATGGATAGGGATAAGCTCTATGACCGCATAAATAAGAGGGTGGATATCATGGTGGAAGAAGGTCTCATCGAAGAAGTTAAAACGCTGTATAATCAAGGCGTTCATAATGTCCAATCTGTACAGGCCATCGGTTATAAAGAAATCTATGAGTACCTGGAGGGGAGAATAAGCTTTGACCGGGCGATTGAGACCCTGAAACAGAATTCCCGCAGATATGCAAAGAGACAGCTGACCTGGTTCCGTAATAAAATGGATGTAACCTGGTTTGATATGACACCAGAAGAGGACCACGATAAAATAATCAGCGGGATTTCTGAATTTATTGCAGGAAAGCTTGAACTAAAGTCGAATTAGTAAGTAGAGATAGAGGAGGAGGACTAAACATGAAACAATCCATTAATATTCAAGATCAATTTCTCAACCAGTTGCGTAAAGATAATTCACTATGTACGGTATTCCTATTGAATGGCTTCCAAATCCGCGGCCATGTAAAGGGATTTGATAATTTCACCGTCCTGTTTGAATGTGAAGGGAAACAGCAGTTGGTTTATAAGCATGCAATTTCTACATTCGCTCCTCAGCGGAATGTGCAAATAAATTTTGAAGAGAGCAATTAATCGTTTAGTTCCAGTACTAATGAATTGAAATTGACAAAGCTGCCAGATTTATTTTCAGGCAGCTTTTTTATATGCTCACCCATATTCTTGATACTTTTGATAATGAAAAATGAAAAGGTTGAATAGAATGATATGAGAATCAATTTGAATCCTTAACTTGAAATCTAATAAGGATGAAGCCGGGATGCATTTCAACAGTCTGAACGTCAATGATTCTGTATATTTCTCGGGAAAGCGCTTGATATGACAGGATTCTGCGTTTTTTTCATTTATTCTTTATAGGCATTTGTCTCCCAAAAAGGCCTCTATGTATTAACTGTCTGCAGAATGGTGAGGTGAAATAAGTGGAACAGCAACCAATGAGAATGAAAAATAACGGGCAAATCAGTATTGTCCTGAATTCCCAAAAACGCAATTCGGTGAGGGATACCCTGAAGCCCGATAGCCTGCCTCAATCACAACCACTCCCTCAAGAGCATGTGGCTCTAAAGGAGATTGAAGAAGAGTTAGGGGCTCTTGTCGGGATGGAAGAAATGAAGAAGATGGTCAAAGAAATTTATGCATGGATTTATGTAAATAAAAAACGGGAAGCCATGGGGTTAAAAGCTGGAAAACAAGCTCTTCATATGATGTTCAAAGGTAATCCTGGCACCGGGAAGACCACTGTTGCAAGAATTATCGGGAAATTATTTTTAAAGATGAATGTTTTGTCGAAGGGCCATCTGATCGAAGCGGAAAGAGCGGATCTGGTCGGTGAGTACATTGGACATACCGCCCAAAAGACGAGGGATTTAATCAAAAAATCCCTTGGAGGAATATTATTCATCGATGAAGCGTATTCGCTCGGCAGGGGCGGGGAAAAAGACTTTGGTAAAGAAGCAATCGATACCCTGGTCAAACATATGGAAGATAAACAGCATGAGTTTATATTGATACTTGCGGGTTATTCAAAGGAAATGGATCATTTTCTAACGTTGAATCCCGGTCTTCAATCCAGATTTCCTCTGGTCTTTCATTTTCCGGATTATTCGGTGGATCAACTGATGGAAATAGGAAAAAGAATGCTGGACGAAAAACAATATGTATTGAGTTCAGATGCTGAGAGAAAAATCAGGGATCACTTACACTCTGCTAAAAATTCTTTATCGCCCATGGCATTTTCCAATGGGAGATACGTGAGGAATATACTGGAAAAATCAATCAGGACGCAAGCGATGAGACTGCTGCTTGAGAATTGTTACAGCAAGAATGATTTAATTACCATCAGAAGTAATGACCTAATCTTTTCAAAAGGGAATATCGAATCATTATGACGGATGAACAGTAAAACCAGCATTCTATGAGAATGCTGGTTTTTTGTGGTTTCAACCATGTGCCCTGAGGCTTCTATTGGGCAGCCGCCATTTGTACAAGTATGACAGGACACGCAGGGAGGTGGTCAGGATAAATAAAGTATAGAGTTCAAACGGAGAACTTGTAATACCCAGACCAACTGCCACACCGCACATGACTGCCCAGACAGCATAAATTTCAGAGCGCAGTACTAGGGGCTTTCTTCCGGCTAACAGATCACGGATGATCCCCCCGCCGCTTCCGGTCAATACGGCTGCCACGATGACGGCTGAAAGAGGATGATTCATCTCATATGCGTACAGGGCTCCCTGTATCGCAAAGGCAGAAAGACCTACTGCGTCAAAGAAGTTCCCCCACCGGCGCCAATGTTTTAATAGATTATTAGGGAAAATAAAAACGGCAGTAATGGCCAAGAGAGCAATTTGAAACAACATTCCCTGTTCCCATAAGGCCGAAACAGGAACCCCGATAAGCAGGTTCCTGATGGCCCCTCCGCCAAAGGCAGTGACGATGCCTAAAATGTAAACTCCCAATATATCATATTCTTCTTCCATTGCAATGATCGCCCCGGATACTGCAAATGCAACCGTGCCGATGATGCTTAGTACTTCCCAGGTCATGTTATCCCCTCCTTGCCAGGTCTGTCATCCTATGTAATTAATAAGAGTTCGTTTATTCAAACATACTGATTTTAACACGAAAAAATACATTTGCAATCATTTTTGGTTACTTTAAAAATAGAGTTTGTATATCACTTTTGATAAGATGGAATTTATACAACTAATTCAGAAGAAAGAAGGGCGCTTATTGCAACGAGATGTGAAAGAAAAAATCCTATTGACCGGTTGTCAGCTGGATGAAGATGATCTCCGTTTTCAATATAGTATGAAGGAACTTGAAGAATTGGCAAAGACAGCACAGGGTGAAGTAATGGCGGTGCTGTCTCAAAAACGGGACCGGATCGATCCCGGTACATACATAGGGAAAGGGAAGGTCGACGAGTTAAAGGCGTTGGAAGAACAATTCGACCCAGACATCATTATCTTTAACGATGAGCTTTCGCCAAGTCAGGTAAGGAATCTCTCAAAAATACTTGACGCCAGGGTAATCGACAGAACACAGTTAATCTTGGATATTTTTGCTCAGCGTGCAAGATCCCGGGAAGGAAAACTTCAGGTGGAACTTGCCCAGCTTCAGTATCTGCTTCCCCGTTTGATCGGAAAAGGCACTTCACTTTCAAGGCTTGGCGGCGGAATCGGGACCAGGGGACCGGGAGAAACAAAGCTTGAAAGCGACAGAAGGCATATTCATCGCAGAATCGATGATATTAAGAAGCAGCTTCAGACTATCGTGGAGCATCGAGAAAGGTATCGTGAAAGACGGAAGAAAAATAATACCTTCCAGGCAGCCCTGGTGGGTTACACGAACGCAGGGAAATCTACATTATTCAACCGGCTTTCCACCGCAGAATCATACGAAGAAAATCAACTGTTTGCCACATTGGATCCGATGACACGGAAAATGGCTCTGCCGAGTGGTTACTTCACTTTACTGACTGATACTGTCGGCTTTATACAAGATCTTCCCACCTCTCTGATAGCAGCCTTTCGCTCTACCCTTGAAGAAGTAAAAGAAGCGGATCTTCTATTACATGTTGTGGATAGTTCTAATCCAGATTATCATCAGCATGAAGAAACCGTTCAGTCACTGCTTGAAGAGCTGGGGATGGATGGGATGCCGATGCTGACCGTGTACAACAAGCGTGATATCATCCATCCGGAGTTTGTGCCTGTTAGCGGGGCAGATCAGATTTTGATCAGTGCGATTGACAGCGAAGAACGAAGGCAGCTTTTATTGAGGATAGAGGATATGGTAAAAAAACAAATGGATAAATATCAAGTACAGGTACCTTCAAATGAAGGGAAGGTTCTTTCCCAGCTCAAGAATGATACCATTTTATTGAATCTGTACTTCGATGATGATACCCAATTGTATGAAGCGGAAGGATATCATTTGAAAGACCATCAGATAAGCGGAAGCATCAAGAAATTTCAAAAGCAGAAGGGAAGCAAGTAATGTTAGAACAACTCAATCATGGGCAGATTTTAAAACCTGTCGTTAATAAAGTAGAAAACTTAATTCAATCAACTCATAGGGAAATCGATGAAAGATCAGAGAAGAACCAGTTTAAAGTTCTTCAATCTTTTCAAAACCACAAAGTCAGTGACTCCCACTTCATCCCGTCCACAGGATACGGTTATGACGATGCAGGCAGGGACACACTCGAAAAAATATATGCAGATGTATTTGGCGGTGAAGCAGGGTTGGTCAGGCCGCAGATCATCTCAGGCACCCATGCGATCTCAATCGCTTTATTCGGTATATTAAGACCCGGTGATGAACTTGTGTATATCACTGGTAGACCATATGATACCCTGGAAGAAATCGTAGGGATAAGAGGCGAAGGGAACGGATCGCTCAAAGATTTCAACATTTCATATAAATGTGTTGATCTGGATGAAACCGGCAAGGTGGATTTTACAAACGTCCAAAAGGCCATCTCCCCTAAAACAAAAATGATCGGTATCCAGCGGTCGAAAGGATATGCAAACCGGCCTTCTTTTACTATAGAAGAAATCCGGGATATGATTGCTTTTGTTAAGGAAATCAATCCTCATATTGTTGTATTTGTAGATAATTGCTACGGTGAATTCGTTGAGGATATAGAACCTTGCCATGCCGGAGCTGATCTGATGGCTGGTTCACTTATCAAGAATCCGGGCGGAGGCCTTGCCAAGACAGGCGGTTACATAGTAGGGAAAAAGGAACTGGTTGATAGCTGTTCCTATAGAATGACCTCTCCGGGGATAGGGGCAGAAGCGGGTGCCTCACTTTATAGCTTACAGGAGATGTACCAGGGCTTCTTCCTTGCTCCCCACGTAGTGGCGCAATCTTTGAAAGGAGCTGTATTCACTTCTGCCATGCTGACCGAGATGGGAATGAATACAAACCCTGGTCCTCTTGAAAAGCGAACAGATCTAATTCAATCAGTGCAATTTAATGATAAGGAAAAGATGATCGCTTTTTGTCAGGCCATTCAATTTGCTTCTCCAATTAATTCTCATTTTACGCCGTACCCAAATTACATGCCCGGCTATGAGGATGATGTCATCATGGCGGCAGGTACTTTTATCCAGGGTTCAAGTATTGAATTATCTGCAGATGGCCCGATCAGACCTCCTTATACAGCTTTTGTACAGGGTGGCCTGACATATTCTCATGTCAAAATTGCAGTATGCACGGCACTGAATCATTTAATTGAAAAAGGTTTACTAAACGTTAAAAAGGGATAATAGAAAGGTAATTGGATAGTCTAAAATCGACTATCCTTTCCTTTTGAAACTTCATGTAAGTTTTTCTAACATTTGATTGACAGAATACTTAACATTACATATAATGATACCATGAAGGAAAAGAAAAGGAGGGTATCGCAGATGAGTGGAAGTGAAATTCGTCGAACGATGGCATTGTTTCCTATCAGTATTGTCATGCAGCTCACGGACTTAACGGCTCGTCAAATCCGATACTACGAAGAGCACGGGTTGATAACCCCCGCGCGAACAGAGGGGAATCGCAGACTCTTTTCCTTGAATGACATTGATAAACTGTTGGAAGTTAAGGATTTGTTAGATCAAGGGGTGAACATGGCGGGAATCAAGAAAATTTTCTCGGTTAATGCCGTGGACGAAAAGAAAGTAGTATCTGAAACAAGCAAGCAGGAGGAAGGAAAAGCAAGGCAGGATCTATCTGACGAACAGCTTCGTAAATTACTCCGGAATGAATTGATGCATTCAGGGAAATTTAACCGGGCTTCCTTGCGTCAGGGAGATATGTCCCGCTTTTTTCATTAATAAATAACCTTAAATGAATCTGAGGAGGAATTACAACAAATGGCAAAGTATACTCGTGACGATGTGATCAGATTAGCGAATGAGGAGGGTGTTAAATTCATCCGTCTGCAATTCACAGACATTTTAGGGACAATCAAAAATGTTGAGATCCCTTTCAGTCAGCTTGAGAAAGCATTGGATAATAAAATGATGTTTGACGGATCTTCAATTGAAGGCTTCGTACGAATCGAAGAATCAGATATGTATCTATTCCCTGACCTGGACACATGGCTTGTATTCCCATGGACTGCAGAAAAAGGGAAAGTTGCACGTTTGATCTGTGATATTTACAATCCGGATGGGACACCTTTCGAAGGTGATCCGCGTAACAACCTGAAGCGAGTATTGAAAGAAATGGAAGAGCTTGGATTCTCTGATTTCAATCTTGGGCCTGAACCGGAATTCTTCCTTTTCAAGCTGGATGTAAATGGTGAACCTACACTTGAGCTGAATGATAATGGCGGTTATTTCGACCTTGCACCTACAGACCTGGGTGAAAACTGCCGCCGTGATATCGCACTTGAGTTAGAAGAAATGGGCTTTGAAATCGAAGCTTCCCACCATGAGGTAGCGCCTGGGCAGCATGAAATCGACTTTAAATATGCAAGTGCCCTTAAAGCTTGTGATGATATCCAGACATTTAAATTGGTTGTAAAAACAATTGCACGTAAACACGGACTTCATGCAACGTTTATGCCGAAACCTTTATTCGGTGTGAATGGTTCCGGGATGCACTGTAATATGTCGTTATTTAAGGATGGCAAAAATGCATTCTTTGATGAAAAAGGAGACCTTCAATTAAGTGAGACAGCTCGTCAATTCCTTGCAGGTACAATCAAGCATGCCACTGCATTTACGGCGATCACGAATCCGACGGTAAACTCCTATAAACGATTGGTTCCTGGATACGAAGCTCCATGTTACGTAGCGTGGTCTGCTCAAAATAGAAGTCCTTTAATCCGTATCCCGGCTTCCCGCGGAATCAGTACACGTGTTGAAGTCAGAAGTGTCGATCCGGCAGCTAACCCATATCTGGCTATGTCTGTCCTTCTTGCGGCTGGTCTGGATGGAATCAAAAATAATCTTGATGCACCGGCTCCGATTGACCGCAATATCTATGTAATGGATAAAAAGGAACGTGAAGAAGCGGGTATCATTGATCTACCTGCTACTTTATATGCAGCATTGGAAGAACTGAAAAAAGACGAAGTAATCATCAAATCCCTTGGGGGGCACATCTTCGAACACTTTGTGGAAGCGAAGGAGATCGAATGGGATATGTTCCGTACTCAAGTTCACCCTTGGGAAAGAGAACAGTATATCCAAATGTACTAAGATGGACTTTTATAGCATTAAAGCCAGCGCATTCTTCAGCGCTGGCTTTTTTTTGCGTATGGCGGACAAAACAAAAAAACGCTGATTCCAGCGTTTTTTTTTGATAATTAATGAACCTGGCGATAAACACCAATAACTTTACCGAGGATAGAAACATTTCGTAATATGATTGGACCCATTGTCGAGTTTTCCGGCTGGAGTCTGACATAATCCTTTTCTTTGAAGAAGCGTTTTACTGTCGCTTCGTCTTCTTCCGTCATGGCGACGACGATATCTCCGTTGTTGGCCGTCTGCTGTTGTCTTACAATGACGAAGTCCCCGTCGAGAATTCCGGCTTCTATCATACTGTCCCCCATGATTTCGAGCATGAAAACCTGCTCATCTGAAGGAGCCAGACGTTCGGGAAGAGGAAAGAATTCCTCAACGTTTTCGACAGCCGTAATCGGCTGTCCGGCAGTTACCTTACCGATCAAGGGCACGTTTACAACTTTCTGGCGTGGAATTGTATCTTCTTCCAGATCAAGTATCTCTATTGCCCTTGGCTTGGTGGGATCACGCCGGATAAGCCCTTTGCTCTCGAGCCTTGCAAGATGACCGTGGACCGTTGAACTTGAAGCCAAACCGACAGCTTCACCTATTTCCCGGACTGATGGCGGATAACCTTTTTCTTTAACAGATACTTTAATGTATTGAAGTATGTCTTGCTGTCGTTTAGACAATTTAGTCATGTACACGCACCTCTATTATCGATCTTATGTTCCCATTATAGCATGTCTTTCCAACTGATACAAACATAAGTTCGAATTTTTCGGTTGACACCAAACGGATGTTCGTATTACAATCTAGTTACAAACAAACAGAACAAACATTCGTATGGAGGTCATTTATATGTTAACACAAATTTGGAATCGTTTTTCTTATATAATCATTCTTTTTGTATTATCTTTTTTATCAGCGGGTTACTTAGTGGTATCGGGGGGGAGCGATCCTTCATATGAGACGGTCACCGTCAATAAGGGGGATACTCTCTGGACGATTGCTGAGAAGTTTGAAGGGGAATACAATATGACGAGGGAAGAGTTCATCGAATGGGTGGGACATGAAAATGATTTAATCTCCTTCGCGATAGAGCCTGGGATGTCATTGATTTTGCCGGTCGAAGCATCTTCATATTCCACCCAATCCGATATACAGCTTGCGATGAATAATAAGTAGAGGGTGAATGTCTATATGAAAGCAGCAATTTACTGCAGAGTGAGCACAAAAAAAGATACGCAGGAGACTTCACTGGAAAGACAGGAAGCAGAATTGTTAAAGCTTGCAGAAGAACATCACTTTGATGTGGAGGCAGTGATAAAGGATCAGGCCAGTGGGTTTGAACTGGATCGACCGGGTGTACTTACCCTTCTGGACTTGATAAAGGATGGTTCGATTGATGCAGTTCTGATCCAGGATGAAACGAGAATTGGCAGGGGGAATGCTAAAATAGCCCTGATACATTGCATACTGAAAGAAGATATCAAGATTATCAGTCAGACTCACAGCGGCGAACTGCATTTATCAGAGTCAGACTCGATGGTCATCAACATAGTAAGCATGGTGGAAGAATATCAAAGGAAGCTTCATAATCTGAAAATAAAAAGAGGGATGAGAAGAGCGGTTGAAAATGGTTTCCGCCCCCAGAAAAATTTGAAAAACAGAGGAAATCTGGAGGGAAGGGAAAGAATAGAAGTTCCCGTGGAGGAAATTGTGCGATTAAGAAGTAATGAACTGACATTTGCAGAAATTGCAGCTACCCTGAGAGGGTTCGGATATAATATATCAAAGGCCACGGTACATAGGAGATATAAAGAGTATATGGACTCCGTCAAGGAAACATAACCCTTGTCAATGAAGCTCTTATCTAGTAACATATCGGTATATTTATTGAAGCAATGTACTGGATAAAAGCTGTAAAGGAGTTTTCATAGATGCTATCTAAGAAAAAGATGAACAGGATAAATGAACTTGCCAAGAAGTCAAAAGAGAGCGGACTGACTGACAGTGAAGCGAAAGAACAAACAAAATTAAGAAAAGAATATCTTGAAACATTCCGTCAGTCAATGAAAGGCACCATCGAGAACACACGCATTTTCGACACCGACGGCAATGAAGTCACCCCAAAAAAAATTAAAGACATCCAAAACAAACGCAAAATGCATTAATCTGAAACAAGGATTATAACAAATGTGAGTTGTCTAAGTAAATATTCAAACTAATCTTTTCCCTCGGGATTTAGGTTAGTTTGTTTTTTATTTATACTCACAGTTTTTAGCTTGTTCCCGCGGTTGATTGGAGTACAAGACGGAGACTCCTGCGGAAAGAGTAGCTAATGTGAGACCCCGCAGGAACGAAGTGACGAGTTATCATGAACGAAACTAGCTCCTTACACGTAACATCGTAGGTTAATTTGGTAAAAATGTTTTTAGGAAAACCACATACCAAATCAGAGCTACATTACGGAAGGAGCTAGTTATTATGAAGGATACCATAAAATATGTAGGTTTAGACGTATCAAAAGAAAAAATTGCCGTCGCTATTGCGGAAGAAGGTCGGCAGGAACCAAGATACTGGGGAATGATTCCTCATACTTCTGGTGCTGTTAAGAAATTAATGAAGAAGCTGGGCAGTCCAGAAAATCTTCGAGTTTGTTACGAAGCAGGACCTACAGGTTATCCGTTATATAGACTATTTTTGGCCTTAGGAATTCATTGTGAAGTGATTGCCCCATCTTTAATACCTCAGAGACCAGGAGAGCGCATAAAAACAGATCGTAGAGATTCCCTTCGACTGGCACAGTTATATCGTGCCGGTGAATTGACTTCGATTTATGTCCCAACTGAAGAAGATGAAGCGTTGCGGGATCTTGTCAGATGTCGGGAAGATGCCAAAGAAGATGAGCTGAGAATCAAGCATCGTTTAAGTAAGTTTCTTCTACGAAATAACATTAAGCCGCCTTCTGGAGTAAACAAATGGACGGTAAAATATTTTAATTGGTTGGATACACTTAAATTTGAAAACTCCCATTTAAGAATTGTCTATCAAGAATATTATCATCAGTTAAAAGAAATAAAACAACGCCTTCTTAGATTGGAAAAAGAAATTAGACTACAATCCACCGAAGGTGTACAAGCCCCAAAAATTCAAGCTTTACAAGCATTAAGAGGCGTCGCTCTTATCACTGCGACTAGTGTTGTAGCGGAGATTGGTTCTTTCAAACGTTTCTCCACCCCTCGACAATTCATGGCTTATGTTGGATTGATACCGTGTGAATATTCGAGTGGAGAAAGCAGAAAGCAGGGAAACATCACCAAAACAGGTAACCGTCATGTACGACATATGTTGGTGGAAGCTGCTTGGAGCTATCGTTTTTAACCTGCCGTAAAAGGAGAACTCAAAAAACGGATACATGGTCAATCACCTACGATACAAGCAATTTCCTGGAAAGCTCAAAATCGTCTCCATCAAAAGTATTACCGTCTACTTGCACGAGGCAAAAACCCTGGTAAAGCTATTACGGCGGTAGCGAGAGAGTTAGCCGGTTTTATTTGGGCTATAATGCAGGAAGTTGAAAGTGCTCCAAATGCTTAATGATTGAGTGGTTATTTGCGATATTATTTTGAAATGAAAAATAAAATAAAATAGGAGCCTGAGAATAGGGCTCGAAGGCAGAGAGTAAAACCGGAAAGGAAAATCCACGTGCCTCCTATGTGATAATTCTAAATAGATTAACTCACGCGCCGAGTTAGTGGACCAGGCCTTTATACGGAAAGATAAAATGTGAAAACCCACTAATATCAGAGTGCTAACCGCAGTAGAGATTTTTGCCTTCGTGCCGTATTCTTACCTTCTATTCCATCAAACAAAAAGGAGGATCAAGCCGACCTATAATAAGTTTCAATCCATTTATTCAGGATGGAAATGAGTAAACTTATCCATATTAAATGCCGGTTCCAGCGATTGATTGGAGTGCAAAACGTAGACTCCTGCGGGAAAGCGTGTTAGGTGAGACCCCGCAGGCAAAGCCGAGGAGGCTCACCAACCGCCCGCGGAAAGCGGAGTTTTGCACGGAAATCATTAGCGGTGATGAAGGGAAACAAATAAGTTGAGAAGTCAAAAAGAGCTTCTCTAATTAAGGTTGCCTAAAAACATAACCAAAATCTGTGTAGGTCAATTTATTGACGGTTTCGTTCATATCAGGAGGCTCACCTGCTACCCGCGGAAAGCGTAGTCTTGTACGGAAATCAAAAGCGGTAATGAGAGTCATCATTCGTCAGAAAACGCTGACAACTCAACAAAAATCCCAAACATCAAAGGTTTTTATTTTCCAACAAAACAAAGTCATGTTATCATTCAAGTTAGTTGTATAAACTACCCAAGAAGATTAATATTAATAATAAGCAAGTATGAAAAGGAAGGATGTCTGACCAATGTTTGATAATACAGATCAATTAGCAATTAATACAATTCGAACTTTATCAATCGATGCAATCGAAAAAGCAAATTCGGGTCACCCGGGTATGCCTATGGGTGCAGCTCCAATGGCGTATGCACTATGGACACGCTTTATGAACCATAACCCTAAAAACCCTGAATGGTTTAACAGGGACCGCTTTGTTCTTTCTGCTGGACACGGTTCAATGCTTTTATACAGCATGCTTCACTTATCTGGATATGATGTTTCCATGGATGATCTTAAAGGATTCCGTCAATGGGGAAGCAAAACTCCGGGACACCCTGAGTACGGCCACACTCCAGGGGTAGAAGCGACAACCGGACCACTTGGTCAGGGGATTGCAATGTCAGTAGGTATGGCACTGGCAGAACGACATTTAGCTGCAACATACAACAAAGACAACTATAACTTAGTGGACCATTATACATACTCGATCTGTGGTGATGGTGACTTGATGGAGGGTGTATCTTCCGAGGCAGCTTCATTGGCCGCTCACCTTAAACTTGGCCGCCTGGTCGTTTTATACGATTCCAACGATATCTCACTTGATGGTGAGTTGGATAAATCATTCTCTGAAAGTGTGAAAGGCCGTTTTGAATCATATGGCTGGCAGTATATCAGGGTTGAAGATGGAAATGATCTCGACGAGATCTCCAAGGCGATCGAAGAGGCTAAAGCCGATACTTCACGTCCTACAATGATTGAAGTGAAAACAGTCATCGGTTACGGTGCTCCAAATAAATCAGGAAAGTCGGATGTTCACGGTGCACCTCTTGGTGAAGAGGAAATGAAGCTTACGAAAGAAGCTTACAAGTGGACATTTGACCAGGATTTCCATGTTCCGGATGAAGTGTACAGCCGTTTTGAAGAGAAGATTCAGCAAACTGGCTCTCAGAAGGAAGAAGAATGGGCAAGTCAATTTATAAAATATAAAGAAGAATATCCTGAATTAGCAGTTCAATTGGAAGCTGCTATCAAAGGTGAGCTTCCTGAGGGCTGGGACAGTGAAATTCCTGTATATGAAGAAGGCAAGTCACTTGCCAGCCGTGCCTCTTCTGGTGAAGTATTGAATGCCATTGCGAAAAATCTTCCTTCCTTCATCGGTGGATCTGCTGATTTAGCCGGTTCGAATAAAACGATGATCAAGGGAGCTTCAGATTTCACTCCTGAGTCCTACGAGGGGAAGAACATCTGGTTCGGTGTCCGTGAATTCGGTATGGGTGCAGCAATGAACGGGATGGCTTTACATGGCGGGCTTAAAGTATTCGGTGGAACATTCTTCGTATTCAGCGATTATTTAAGACCTGCTATCCGTCTTGCAGCGCTTATGGGTCTTCCTGTGACTTATGTATTCACTCATGACAGTATTGCAGTAGGGGAAGACGGCCCGACTCATGAGCCTGTTGAACAACTTGCGTCCCTGCGTGCAATGCCTAACTTATGTGTAATCCGACCTGCTGACGGTAACGAAGTAGCGGCTGCATGGAAGCTTTCCATGGAAAATACTGAGCAGCCGACGATGCTTGTATTATCACGTCAAAATCTCCCTACTTTAAAGGGAACTGCAGACAAGGCTTATAATGGAGTGGCTAAAGGTGCATACGTAGTTTCACCTGCTGGTAAAGAGCAGCCGGATGCATTGCTGCTTGCTACAGGTTCTGAAGTGAGCCTGGCAGTAGAAGCACAAAATGCCTTAGAGAAAGATGGTATCAGTGTTTCTGTTGTAAGTATGCCATCATGGGACCGTTTCGAAAAGCAGTCTAAAGAATATAAGGATTCAATCCTGCCTAAGGGAGTAACGAAACGTCTTGCCATTGAAATGGGTTCACCTCTTGGATGGGACCGTTATACTGGTCCGGACGGAGATATCCTGGCCATCAATGGATACGGTGCTTCAGCTCCTGGTGAAAAAGTTCTTGAGGAATATGGTTTTACCACTGATAATGTGGTTTCAAGAATCAAAGCTTTACTTCAATAAGGTTTGAGGCTCACACTGGCTGACTCCTTTTACGGGAGTCAGCCTTTTTTACTTTTCTTCATGGAACTCCACTTCGACAAAACTAGAGCAAATTCTCAACAATTTATGACATTGTGCTCTTCTATCTTCCTTTATACTTAATAGAAGGAAATGTAGGGGGGATCATAAGGTGAGAAATTATCAAATCTATTGGATTGAAAAATCGTTTGCCAACCACTACTATGGACGTGAAAGAATGTTTTTTGGACTTTTCTCTGATTGGGAAAGAAGCTCAGGTGATCTGAATCAAATCATATCCAAGCAAGTGGAATTCATCACTAAACCCATTCCTTACCTTCCTACACAAAGAATCCTGCAGCATGAACTGGTTAAGGTTGAGGGAGCGAAGTGGATTGATACTACTGCAATCATCGAGGGAGAAGATTCAGGCGCAAATCTGTCGATGAATGAAAGAAGCATTTCGATAGAGGCATGGGGCCCCAATGACTGCGAGTATTTATTTTTCGAAATCCTAAGAAGGAACATGGGGCATCTGCTTGCCATCGACCTGGATAACGAGAGATACGGCTGGCTGAAGCCTATAAAACAAAGAAAATTTATATATTAATAAGAAATTATGACAGAAATATTGTATAATGTTCTTTGGTTTAGTACACTTTTATAAGGACAACATGAAGGAGGAAGTAAGAACATGTCAACTTGGCTAGTTGTTCTAGTGGCAGTTATAGCATTACTTGCAGGAATTGCACTAGGATTTTTCATTGCTCGCAAATACATGATGAGCTACCTAAAGAAAAACCCGCCTATTAATGAACAAATGCTTCGCATGATGATGATGCAGATGGGACAGAAACCATCACAAAAGAAAATCAATCAAATGATGAATGCAATGAACAAAAATATGAAGTAATAGAACAGAGCACTCACCGAGCTGAGTGCTTTTTCTATTTAAGAGAAAAACTTCAACATTTTATTCAGTATAAAAATAAAATTATGATAGAATAAGGTGCGGAGGGAGTCAAATGAAAAAATGGATGATTGCTTCTCTTTCACTTTTCGTCTTTTTAGCCGGATGTAATAAAGATCCACAAGAAGTGATTGATGAAGATACGCTCGAAATACAAGACAGTGCTGCAAGTGATGCACGGGAATATTTAACCTATAAGGTCGATAAGCAGAAAAAATCAGTCAACCGTGGTTTGATAACGATGATGATTAATAACCGGAGTGATATGGATGAAATTGAGACGGGCCTAATGTCATTATCAACCGACCACTTTTCACCCGATGACTATGTATACCAAGAGGGACAGTATCTGACAAAAATCAACTCTTGGTTAGGAAGAGAATCGAAAGATAACAAAGAGGGTTTGAATCCGTCCATAAAAATTACAGAAGGAATGGGCTGGGAAGAAAGAATCGAAAGAGAGAAGAAAGACCCAATGTACCTTGCTTATATACATGAGCAGAACTATGTTGATTCAAAAGGGAAAATCCAGGGAATCTCTCTCGGATTCGCAATGAATAAGATAGACTACATACGTGTAAAAGATTCCAAGGGGCTGATGCATTTTGATGAAAGTGTCATTGATGACAAAACCTTGGAGAAATAC
The DNA here is from genome assembly GCF_045897515.1 of Rossellomorea oryzaecorticis. Taxonomy (NCBI): domain Bacteria; kingdom Bacillati; phylum Bacillota; class Bacilli; order Caryophanales; family Bacillaceae; genus Rossellomorea; species Rossellomorea oryzaecorticis. The sequence goes on from NZ_JBJOSA010000002.1 coordinate 419,553, forward strand.
GGTAAAGAAGCTGCCAAAAAGGTAGTGAGCAGAATACGTTCCACGAAAGAATTGAAAAATGTACCGATCTTCATTTCACTTTATAAACTGCAGCCCTTGAACAGTGTGGTGCCGGGTAATTATTTCACCAGTACATTCGTTGATGATAATGAAAACGGGATAAAAAAGTGGGAAGACATAAAAGAAAAGTATTATTACTTTCCAAGCAAGGAAGGGGAAGAAAAGGACCGCGACCTCTATAACCGGATCAGGGATCTTGAGGATTATGTTGCACAATACTTCTCCCATCAGGATATTGAATTTGTAGGTAAAGCGTTATACAAAAAAGAAAATGTGAACCAACTGGTCATCGATGTTCATACCGGTATGGTCAAAGATACCGAACTTATTGGGTTTGCCCAGGCAATCGGACCGGAGATTGTCGACTACTTCCCTCATATGCCCGTGTATTTATACGTGAAAACGCCGAAAGGGCTGAAAGCAACCATTGTAAAAGAAGTAGACCAAGAACCTTTTGTAGAAATTCATGAATGATATTTTGATTAATAGAGAACGAAGTTGAGACAATATTGATTTATTCTAAGTAAAACTCGAACAAATTTGCCTGTGACTAGGCAAATTTGTTCGAGTTTTTAATTGTACTTTTAGGAGTTTAGCTATTTACAGCGTTTGATTGGAGTGCAAGAGGAAGACTCCTGCGGGAAGAGTAGCTTATGTGAGACTTGTCTAGCTCCAGGGCTTAGAGGCACATGTCATAAGTCAAACCGCCCAAGAAGGCAAAGAACGCCTTCGTGGTCGATTCGTCTTATGCCACCCGCCTCTCTTCAAAGCCCTTCCGCTTTTCTTCCCGCAGGCTTGCCAAGGAGGCTCACGGGCTGCCCGCGGAAAGCGAAGTCTTGCGCGGAAATCATTAGCGTTGTATAAAGTCTCCACTAAAATGTAAAGATTTAGACCTTGGCTATAAAGTCTTGTCTCCCCCATGGTTTTGTGTTGGAAATGAAAAAAAGATTTCTCAATATTAGTAAATTTGGTAAAATAAAGAGTCATTTACTTTTACTTCGGAGGATTTCGTATGAGGGTCTTTTTGGATTTAAAATGGTTCTTTATTCAAGAAAGGAAGTCTTACTTAACGGGGATTGTTATCCTCTTATTTGTTGCCTTGCTTCAGCTGATTCCCCCAAAAATCGTGGGAATTGTCGTGGATAATGTGAAAAACAATAATCTGACTGCGGACCAATTGATAAAATGGATGGTTATCCTCATGGGTTCGGCAATCTCCATGTATGGACTGCGATACGTATGGCGCATCATGATTTTTGGTTCGGCTACCAAGTTATCCAGACTGCTCAGAAATCGGCTGTATCGTCATTTTACTAAAATGTCACCGTCATTTTATCAAAAAAAGAGAGTCGGTGATCTAATGGCTCATGCGACCAATGATTTACAGGCCATTCAGCAGACGGCAGGTTCCGGTGTTCTGACTCTGGTTGACTCCCTTGCAACGGGGGGATTTGTCATAATCGCCATGGCTTTTACGATTAGCTGGAAGCTCACATTGATTGCACTTATTCCTATGCCTTTTATGGCGCTGTTGACAAATTATTACGGTACGCTTCTTCATAAACGTTTCCATAAAGCGCAAGAGGCCTTTTCCAGCCTTAATGACAAAACCCAGGAGAGTGTTTCAGGAATAAAGGTTGTGAAGACTTTTGGCCAGGAAAAAGAGGATATTGAATCATTCAAAAAAGAATCAAGTGATGTTGTGGAAAAAAATATGGCGGTGGCAAGAGTGGACTCACTGTTCGATCCAACCATTTCCATCATTGTGGGCCTATCCTTCTTATTATCCATCATTTTTGGTTCCCGTCTGGTTGTGAATGGAGAATTAACAATAGGGCAATTGATCTCCTTCACTACCTATCTTGGGTTATTGATATGGCCGATGCTTGCATTCGGCTGGCTCTTTAATATCGTTGAACGGGGCAGGGCTTCCTATGATCGTGTAGCCAGCTTATTAAGTGAAGAGGTAGAAATCAAAGAGGAAGAAGACGCCATTCCTGCCATTCCTGCAGGGGATATTGAGTACAGAGTGAATATGTTCAACTACCCTGCTGAAGAAAAAAGTTCGTTGAAAAACATCCACATAATGATTGAAAAAGGCAGTACGGTTGGGATAGTCGGAAAAACCGGTTCGGGTAAAACTACTCTGCTCCGTCTGCTCTTAAGGGAATTTGAAGGGTATGAAGGAGAAATTTTGATGGCAGGCCATTCAATTAAGGAATATAAACTCTCGGCTTTGCGTGAAGCATTCGGATACGTACCTCAAGATCATTTTTTGTTTTCAACAACCATTTTTGACAATATCGCCTTTGCGAACCCACAGATTGACCGCTGCCGGGTGGAAGAGGCTGCAAGGCTTGCCCATATCCATGATGATATCAAAGACTTCACATTTGGGTATGAGACAATAGTGGGGGAAAGGGGTGTATCCTTGTCGGGAGGTCAGAAACAGAGGATTTCAATCGCCAGGGCACTCTTGATGGATCCGGAAGTACTGCTTCTTGACGATTCGCTGTCTGCAGTGGATGCGAAAACGGAAGAAGCCATTTTATCTTCACTCAGAAAAAATAGAAATGGAAAGACGACCATTATTACAGCTCACAGGCTGAGTGCAATCCAGCATGCTGATCTCATTGTTGTCCTTGATGAAGGAAAGATCGTTGAACGGGGCACACATGCAGAGCTGATGGCCAATAAAGGAAAGTATAGGGAAATGTATATCAGACAGCAGTTAGAAGAACTAGTGGAGCACGGGGGGTGAAGGGAATGGAAAAAGATCCAACCATGACGAAAGCCGGACAGCGAAAAGTATTTTTGCGATTAATGGGATATGCAAAACCCCATAAAAAGAAAATCATCGTTGCTTTTTTACTGTTATTATTAACGACGATCGGAGATGTACTCGGACCGATCATCATAAAAGTCTTCATTGATGATTACTTGACGCCCAGGGATTTTCCTTATGGGCCGCTTGCTGCGTTGGGGTCAGCCTATCTACTTATTCAAATCGGAAATGTGTTGATTTCTTATTTTCAATTATTGAAGTTCCAGGAGATTGCATTAAATATCATTCAGCAGCTCAGGGTGGATGTCTTTTCAAAGGTGCAGAGCCTTGGAATGAAATATTTTGATCAGACCCCTGCGGGCAGCATCGTCTCACGGGTGACAAATGACACTGAAGCAATCAAGGATATGTTTGTAAGCGTAATGGTATCCTTTATACAGGGAGCCTTTTTGCTGTCGGGTATATTTATCGCGATGTTTCTCCTTGATCCGAAGCTGGCGCTTTTTTGTTTGTTCATCGTCCCTCTCATTCTTTATATCATGGTTCTTTATCGTAAGTACAGCTCGGTATTTTATCAGGATATGAGGGAACGACTTAGTCAATTGAATGCAAAATTGAGTGAATCACTGCAGGGAATGTCAATCATTCAAGTGTTCAGGCAGGAGCAAAGACTGCAAAAAGAATTTGGAGAAATCAATGAGAAGCATTACATGGCCGGAATGAAAAATATTAAAGTGGACGGACTGCTGTTGAGGCCGGCAATTGACCTTGTTTATGCAGCCGCATTGATTGTCGTTCTGAGTTTCTTTGGCATTACATCTTTCAGTGAACCGGTAGAGATAGGTGTACTGTATGCTTTTGTTAATTATCTGGACCGTTTTTTTGAACCTGTCAATCAGATCATGATGCGCCTCTCGATGTTTCAGCAGGCAATCGTTGCTTCATCAAGGGTATTTACATTATTGGATGAAAAGGAAGTATCGCCGGGTCAAACGGACTGTAAAGAAGAAAATCAACAGATTCAAAAAGGGGAAATTACATTTAAGGATGTTACTTTTTCCTACGATGGTCAAAAGGATGTTCTGAGAAATATCTCATTTACGGCCAGGCCGGGGGGGACTGTAGCACTGGTAGGGCATACCGGAAGCGGTAAGAGTTCGATTATCAACCTTTTGATGCGCTTCTATGATTACTCGGCAGGGGAGATTTTAATTGATGGGAAATCCCTTAAATCCTTCCCCTTGAATGAGCTAAGGTCCAAGATGGGGCTTGTACTTCAGGATCCATTTCTATTTTACGGAACGATTAAAGATAATATTAAACTTCATAACGATACAATGAGTGATGAAGAAATCATGGAGGCGGCAAGGTTTGTTCAAGCGGACATGTTTATAGAAAAGCTGGAAGATGGTTATTCCAGCAAAGTGGTTGAAAGGGGAGCAACTTTGTCGTCGGGGCAGCGTCAGCTGATCGCTTTCGCCCGGACGATTGCAGCTAAACCAAAAATCCTCATCTTGGATGAAGCAACAGCGAATATCGATACTGAGACAGAAGAAGCGATCCAGACTGCTTTAGCTAAGATGAGAAAAGGCAGGACCACCATTGCAATCGCTCACAGGTTATCAACCATTCAGGATGCAGAGCTTATTCTGGTATTGCACAAGGGTGAGATTGCGGAAGAGGGGACACATCAGGAATTACTTGCAAAAAAAGGTATTTATCATAAGATGTTCTTATTGCAGAATGGACTTGTCGAAGGCATGGAGGATGTAGTATCAAAAGGTGTATGATACTGGGTGAAAAGAGGGAGTATCAACAGAAAGCAGACCGGACAAAGGTCTGCTTTCATTATGTAGTTCATTCGAGTATCAGCTTACTTGGGACGTGAAATTTTTTATGTAGTCCGAATTATAACTGTTTAATAATAAGTCCAATTCTTGACTGTATTGAATGGCTTGTGGAGAGGTTAATCCATTTTTCGCAACGATATCAATCAGTTGAGCGCGTTTTTTTTCAATGCGGTCCAGAAGCTCTTGTTTAGACACGGCTGTTTCCTTTCTTTTGTAGTTCCTTACAGAAGGAATACAAAACTAGTAATAACTGTAACTTTTTATTAGTATAACGAAAATGTGGGCGTTTTTCAAAACAAAAATACTTTTTTAAAAGCTTTGACACAAGATTGGAATGAACCAAATCGTATTGTAAATGAATGGTCACAAATCGTTCACAGAATAGGTTCTCATAGTTTGTTCAAATGTTTGATAGAATAGATAATAATAAACACTATACAGGAGTTGAAATTATGGCAGATATTAATCTATTTCTTGCTTTTGGAGCGGGTTTTTTAAGTTTTATTTCTCCATGCTGCCTTCCTTTATATCCGGCATTCTTGTCCTATATAACGGGGATGAGTGTAAGTGAGTTAAAATCGGATAACGCTATGCTGCAAAGAAGGAGCCTTTTACATACTTTATTCTTTCTCTTGGGCTTCTCAGCCATTTTCATTGCCATTGGGTTCGGTACTTCGTTTATCGGAGAGTTCTTTCTTGACTATAAGGATTTAATCCGTCAGCTTGGAGCGATCTTTATCGTTATATTCGGATTAGTGGTAATAGGGATTTTCACTCCGGAAATGCTGATGAAGGAGCGCCGTATTGAATTTAAGAACAAACCATCTGGATTCATAGGTTCAGTCTTGATCGGGATGGCATTTGCTGCAGGATGGACACCCTGTACCGGACCGATCCTCGCTTCAGTACTTGCACTTGCAGCCACGAATCCGGGTTCGGGTGTATTGTATATGACCGCCTATGTCCTTGGGTTTGCCATTCCTTTCTTTATACTGTCGTTCTTTATCGGGAAAATGCAGTGGATCAGGAAAAACAGTGCAAAAATCGTCAAAATCGGCGGATACATTATGATTGTTGTCGGAATCATGCTGTTCTTTGATTGGATGACCGTCATCCTTTCCTATTTCACTTCTATCTTCGGGGGATTCCAAGGGTTCTAGGAATGCATGAGAGAATATTATAAATTGAAAAAATCTTACAATTAATGTTATAGTAAGAATATAAATAGGACTAAAGTATGATGAAGTGGATGCAGCAATAGCTTTTACAAGGAGGAACACCTGTGGCAACAATACTTGTAGTGGATGATGCAAAATTTATGAGATTGACACTTGGCAACATGCTGACATCCAGCGGACACACTGTAGTAGGTGAAGCGGAAAATGGGGAAGAAGCCGTAAGGAAATATGGTGAGCTTCAGCCTGATCTCGTTACGATGGATATTACGATGCCTGTGATGGATGGCATAGAAGCTGTGAAGACCATTCTATCTGATTATCCGACAGCTAAAGTGATAATGTGCTCGGCCATGGGACAGCAGAGAATCGTAGTAGAGGCGATTGAAAGCGGTGCAAAGGATTTTATCGTGAAACCATTTGATGAAGTTCGGGTTGTCGATGCAATTAAGAGAGTACTGGGTTCTTAAATGAAGGGGCTGCCTGCAGCCTCATTTTTTTTGCCTGTTTTCGTTTTCATGTGAAATAGGCTATAATAGTAATGAAAATAAGTAGAGAGTTAAAGGATGATCGTTTATGATGATTGCTTCATCCATCGTAGCAATATGTATGGGATTTTTTGTTTTGTTTATCCGAATGAAGGCACAGAAAAAGCCGGTAAGCGGTAAGAAAATCATTTTACCGCCAATCTTTATGAGTACCGGTGCGCTGATGTTTTTATTCCCTTTCTTTCGGGTGACGCTCGGCGAGCTGTTGGAAGCACTTACTGTGGGAATGTTGTTTTCCATATTACTCATAAAAACGTCTAAATTCGAAGTAAGGGATCATGACATTTATTTAAAACGATCTAAAGCATTTGCATTTATCCTTATTGGGCTTTTGATAGTCAGGATAGTTGCTAAATCCATACTGAGTGCCACGATCGATTATGGTGCCCTTAGCGGGATGTTCTGGATCCTTGCATTTGGTATGATCGTACCTTGGAGAATCACCATGTATATTCAGTATCGCAGACTTCATCAAGAAAACAGCGACCTTACCACAAATTCCATATAAACAGAATGAGCAAAAAAGCGGGACAATTGATAAACAATTATTCCGCTTTTTTTTTGTTTTTATTTAAAGAAGTAACCTTAAAAGGTTCAAAAGATAAGATGCTTGTTACGGTTTTCTTACAAATCATAAAAAAAAGAGTAACGATTACTTGTCAGGGGAAACACGGAGAGAAACAAATATACTATAAAGGGGTTTTCACGTTGTTCACTCTCCATGATATCTGGACGTTTTTTCTGGCATTTTTCTTAACGCTGCCACTTGTGACAATTGTTCACGAAGCAGGGCATGTACTGGTGGCCAGAATTTTTGGAGCAAAGATAAAATTTGCGATTGGAACTGGAAAGACATTATTCAATATAGGACCCCTTGAAGTCAACAGGATGTATTTCATGGAGGGATGGTGTCAATACACCGAACTAAAATATAATACAGTATGGTCACATGTTTTGATTTATTTATCCGGCAGCCTGTTTAATCTGATTGTGATTTTACTAATGAATTTTCTTATCTATCAAGGAGTATTTCCGGTTCATATCTTTTTCTATCAATTTGTTTATTTTTCGGTCTATTTTATCTTTTTTTCCCTTTTTCCATATCGTAACGGTGAAGGGAAGCCAAGTGATGGACAAGCCATTTATGATGTAATCAAATACGGAAAGGCAGAAGATCCCATAGATTGATCCAATCGTAATCAAAAAAGGTAAACGATGTGAATCGTCTACCTTTTTTTGGTCTTTTTCCATTTCATGAACAGGAACACAGCAGCTGCTGTAAAGATAATGTATAGAATAATTGGAATTACCAGGATCGATCCCATTTTTTTAACCCATTTCTCTTTTAGAATAAATGCTCATATGGAGCCGCATCGATCTTCATATCATCCAGCTTTTTACGGAGAAATTTATGGTCGCGCTTAGGGGTAGCCATAATATACCCTCTTATCACCAATTCCTCAGAAATGGAAGGGGCTTTCTCTTTTAATGCCAACTCACCGATTTTCCCGGCAATTTTTTGCTTTGCCACATCCCTGAATAACTCTGGAACGGGAGTGACCAATTCATTCAGCATTTTCTTCTCAGGATCATGCCAAAGATGAAGCGTTTCATTTACATAATACTCTTCCCAGTCCATATCTGATTTCCCATCTTCTTTCGGAAACCTTTTCAGGAATTTCCGAAACATAAAGAAGCCGCCGATGGCAAAGGAAGCCATTAAGAAAACAACCCAAAAAAGGATAAAATATAAAAACCATCCGTCTAGCTGCATGCTATCACCTCTAAGTATTTCGATAAACGAATATGTATCGTCTTTCATTATAGACAACGTCAATCGATGTGACAAGAATATCATAATAAATATAAAAGATATCTATACTGTTCTTAATAAGAAATGATATACTAATAAATAACAAATATCGTGAAAATTCATTCTTTTTCGATAATCATCTATTTCTAGCTGTTTTGGAAGGACGGGGAAGTCACATGACGAAATATAAGGGCAGAATCTTGTTTATTGCCGCAGGTGCTCTATTGATCATTATCTGGGATTTCATTTACTATTTTGTTCTTCACTACTCCTTCAACATGCAAATTGATCTGCTTTTCACCACTCTCATCTTGTTCATTGGCTACTATACTGGAAAAAACTACGATGATAGCAATGAAACAGTTTCGGCACTCAGCAAGAGTGAAGAAAAAATAAAAAGGCTGAATGAAGAGCTCCAACTGGTGCTGCAGAATATTACAGAGGTTGTATTCCACACCAACTCCAAGGGGGAATTTCAATTTTTGAATCAATCCTGGGAAGACTTCACGGGTTACAGCCTGAAAGAAAGCCTGCATAAGAATGCAATGCACTTCATTTCACTTAATGAACGGCATGAATTTCTGCGTGTGCTCAGAAGGAGTATAAGTGAGAAAAAGGAGAAGACGAAAATCGATTTTTCTTTTCAGATGAGGGATGGACGATATCGGTGGGGTGAAGTGAATATTAAGCTGAATTACGATGATGATGGAAAGCTCGCGGGTACAGTCGGAACGATATCTGATATTACCGAACGAGTACATAATGAAGAAGAATTACTCGAAATGAACGAAACACTTGCGATTGAATCACAGAAACTCTCGGTAGCAGGTCAGCTGGCAGCGGGTATTGCACATGAAGTGAGAAATCCGTTGACCTCCATTAATGGCTTTCTACAATTGTTAAGAGATGATGCTGACATCAAGACCAAGGAATACCTGGAGATCGTATTCTCTGAAATTAAGAGAATCGAGCTTGTACTCAGTGAATTGTTAATCTTGGCAAAACCACAATCCGTGACATATAAACGTATCAATATCGTAGAAACACTGGATCACGTGGCAAAACTTCTGAATACGAATGCGATTCTTTACAATATTGAAATTCAAACTGCTTTTAAGCAGGAAGAATTATTCATCAGGGGAGACGAAAACCAGCTTAAACAGGTTTTTATCAATCTCGTAAAAAATGCAATTGAGGCTATGCCCCACGGAGGAAGTATAAGAATCCATGCAGGCATGAATGATTATAATAAAGTCGAAATCAGCTTTAAAGACGAAGGAGTCGGAATGAAAAAACAAGTACTGGATAAGCTTGGAGAACCGTTCTTTACCACTAAAACAAAAGGAACCGGTCTTGGGCTGACCATCTGTCTGCGAATCTTGAGAGATCATTCAGCAGATATTAATGTACAGAGTGAACAGGGAGAGGGCACGACGTTTTCGATTATCTTTGAAGCGGTACAGCAGCAAGGAAGGAAAAAGAGGGAGCAAATACATACATAAGAGATGAAGAAGTTTTAGGGGGATCCTGAAGCTTCTTTTTTAATGGAGCAGAAGAAATGGAGAATGGCGGGACTGCCTGGGAATCGAACCCAGCGGAGACGGCACGCGCCTCCCAGGAGGTTTTGAAGACCTAGGCAAGCACCAGCTCTACAATCAGCCCCGTAGTATACTTAATTAGTTATATCATGTTCCCGCCTTCGGTTCAATCAATATACCCACGTACATGGAAAAGTACAGAAGAACAAAAAGCCAGGTATAAATCGGCTGTTTATTCCAACTATTTTTAAAATTAGAACTTTAGCGAAAGTAGAAACTATTTCTTTACCAACTGATTATCCACATGATAAGATACATTTTGCCGGCTAAAAAATGGAAGAAGTAAGCGATTTCTACGCTTGATCTCCCGCACAATTCATGCAAGAGAGACAGAAAGGGGATTTGAACTATGAAAAAATTATGGTTCTTAGGTTTAGGTTTATCTTTATTATTAGTTGGGTGCTCAGATGCTGGGTCCGAAGAAGGCAAGAAAGAGGAATCTGCAGATACAAGCAGCGAGAATACTGACGCAGCTGGGGAGTTAATGGATTTTTATCTTAATTTAACAACCACAATAAATGGTACTGATATTGATTTGAACGGTTATGAAGCAGCAGTTGGCGGAGAAGAACCTCCAACAGGTGACGAGCTTGCAAAATTAGAAGATGCAGCGGCGGCATCTGCAGAAGAATCTGCTAAAGCCGTAGAGAATACGGAGATTCCATCAGGGCTTGATGACTATAAAAAAGACATTGAAGAGTTCAAGTCTACATTGGCAGAGTCTTACAAGATGAAAGCTGAAGCCCTTAAAGCAGAAGGTGAAGCAGACCTTACAGAAGCAGATGAAAAAATGATCCAAGCTGAAAACCAAATCAAAGCAATCCTTGATAAAGCCGGGTTGGTAAGCTCAAGCCTGGTGAACGACTTAAACGGTTAATATTCAATTTTTAAAAACAAACGGAAACGAATCCCGGCATCGGGGTTCGTTTTTTTGGTGTGCCAGGCATGCACACACTCTATAGGGTTGAAGTCCCGAGCCGTGAAGGTAGTAGTAGCGGTTAGCTGATGAC